>JABSPM010000070.1 GCA_013215095.1 Flavobacteriaceae bacterium
AGTAATATGGTGTGGGGTTTGTTTTTTAGCATTTATGTTAGATAAGAATCTAGAGCATATAGATGTTTATTTTTATGTGATGGGAGGTGTGCTTGGTTTAGTGCTTGGAGCAACCCAATCTTTAGCACGTTCTACGTACTCTAAGTTATTACCTGAAACAGAAGATCATGCGACTTATTTTAGTTTTTATGATGTTACCGAAAAGATTGCTATAGTTCTAGGAATGTCTGTGTTTGGGCTATTGATTTCTATAACAGGTTCTATGCAGTGGTCCGTATTATTTTTGGCTATATTTTTCTTCGTAGCTTTTATTGTTATAAATACTATTAGGGCTACTAAGTATGTAAAATAGTAACATTTTCCATTTTAAAGTACTGTGAAATAAAAAGGTGATTTTTTATTTTTATAATGCATAAAAAAAAGTATAGCTCAGCTACGGTTTTTTATTATAATTAAATATAGAGTAAAAAATGACGCTTTGTTTGAGTAATTTCAAATGGAAAAAAGTTATAAAATAAAGACTTACAATGAATTTTGAGTAGTAAAAAAGCCACTCATTTATGGAGCAGCTTTAATTTAGTGTTTGCTAGATTGATACATTAACATTAGATGTCCAAAGTATCAAATAATTCAATTAATTTATCACTAGAAGGTCTAGGAGCATCTGGTGATATAATATTTCCATCAGGATCAATCAAGATGAATCGTGGAATACCTTTTATTTTATAGTTTTTTACAAAGTCAGATTGCCATCCTTTGTCGGAAAATAATTGAACACCACTAAGCGCCTTGTCCGTTACCATTTTTCTCCAAGAAGCGTTTGCTTTCTCATCAGACCCATTGGCACGTGCATCATCAATTGAAATACTGACAAATTCAATATTTTTTCCGTGATATTTCTTTTCAACCTCTTTTAATGAAGGAATCTCTTGTTTACAAGGGCCACACCATGTCGCCCAAACATCGATATAAACATATTTTCCTTTTAAGTCAGATAAAGAAGTTGTGCCGCCAGCAAAATTTTCATAGTTTTCAAAAATAGGAGATACATGACCTTTCGGTAATGTTTTTTGGAGTTCTAATTTTTCATTGTGGTAATTTTTGTAATATTTATGCGTCTCCTCAAAATCTTTATCACCACTATTTATAAAGGCCGTATCTGCAATTTTTGCTTTCGATTTAAGAGCTTCATAAGCATCCTTTAATTCAGCGAAAGTGTTATCGAAATGAGTAGCATCGCCATCAAAAATTTTCTCGCTTAAATATTTTTCTTCTAATAAAAGAGTCGCAATCATGAAATTATTTTTGTTCGAAGCATCACCTGTAAACTTTAAAGTATTGTCAAAATCTTTATGATCTAGGGTAAATGAACATGTGTTATCATTTTTTAAAAATATAGAACCATATTCATTGCCTATATTAAAATTGTATTTACCCTCTTCCACTTTTAGAGTGTCACTAAAACTTCCATCAGAATTGATTGCAATATCTCTCTTAAAACCAGCTCTGTTAAATATAGTAAGTGTTTTATGTTCTCCTATATTACTTATTTTTCCAGATACGGTAGCATAGTCTTTTGGCGCTTCTTCTTTGCAAGAAATTAACACTAAAGACATTACGAAAGTGGCTAATATATTTTTCATTTTTTTTTTCATTTTTTTTTGGATTTAGTTTCTTTGATGTCAAAAATAAGAAACCAAAAATAAAATGATTAATAATTAACATTTATTTGGAATATTATTGCTTAATGCTGACTTTTGAATCGTAAATTAATTAAAATGATGATATACCATAATATTTCTAAGAATACGCTTACACTTTCCATTATAAATAATATAATTACAAATGATTTAAAACTTGAGTTGTCTGAGGAGGCTAAAGCACATATTTTAAAATGTAGAACCTTCTTAGATCATAAAATGGAAGAAGATGAGAAACCTATATATGGCATAAACACTGGTTTTGGATCTTTATATAATGTGAAAATAGACCATAACAATCTAACAAAACTTCAAGAGAATTTAATGCGTTCACATGCTTGTGGTACTGGCGATTATGTTCCTCAAGATATTGTAAAGCTAATGCTATTATTAAAAATTCAATCTTTAAGTTATGGAAATAGTGGAGTGCAATTAGAAACTGTTCAGAGATTAATTGCATTCTACAATGCTCATATTTTTCCTGTGGTTTATACACAAGGTTCTTTGGGAGCCTCAGGAGATTTGGCGCCTTTAGCACATTTATCTTTGCCATTAATTGGTGAAGGTGAGGTGTGGTATGACAATGAAATTGTAAAAACTAAGACGGTATATAAAAGACTTGGATGGACTCCAATTACGCTGAAGTCAAAAGAAGGTCTCGCTTTATTAAATGGTACTCAGTTTATGAGTGCCTATGGTGTTTATACTTTATTAAAATCTCATAAATTGTCATATTTGGCAGATGTGTTTGGAGCATTGTCCTTAGATGCTTATGATGGAAGAATAGAGCCGTTTAATGCATTAGTTCATGAGGTAAGGCCTCATAATGGGCAAATAAAAACAGCGCAAAATATTAGAGAACTTTTGCATGATAGCGCTATTGTTAGACAAGAAAAGCAACACGTCCAAGACCCATATTCATTTAGATGTATTCCTCAAGTTCATGGTGCAACTAAGGATGCCTTAGATTTTGTAACTAAAACATTTACTACCGAAATTAATGCGGTAACAGATAATCCAAACATATTTGTAAATGAAGATGAAATTATTTCTGGAGGAAATTTTCATGGCCAACCTTTAGCTTTAGCATTTGATTATTTAAAAATAGCAATGAGTGAACTAGGTAATATTTCAGAGCGCAGAACTTATCAGCTGATATCTGGCTTACGAGGCTTACCTGCATTTTTAGTAGAAAATCCAGGATTAAATTCAGGGTTTATGATTCCGCAATATACTGCTGCTAGTATAGTAAGTTCTAATAAACAATTGGCTACACCAGCAAGCATAGACTCTATCGTATCCTCTAATGGACAAGAGGATCATGTAAGTATGGGTGCTAATGCAGCTGTTCAAGCGTATAATTTAGTTCATAATGTTGAACGTATATTAGCCATCGAATTGTATAATGCGGCTCAAGCATTATACTTTAGAAAACCATTGCAGACATCTACATTTTTGGTAACATTTTTAGAGGCCTATCGAGATGAAGTGACTATAGTTCATGAAGATAGATTTATGCATGAAGATATTAAGAATACTATTCGATTTATACAAAATTTACATGTTGATAATGAATTGGTATTTAGTTGAAAATACGTTTTGGTTTCTATTTAAAACCTGAGTTCGATTAAAATTTAAAGCATTAAATATATTGATGATCAGTTTTTAATTTAAAAATTTCTTTCTCATTAAATATTACTGATTTTAAACAACTTTAACTTAAAATCAACCAAAATGAGTTGATTTTCTATTTATAAAATTTCAATAAATTGAAAATCAAAACTCTAATAGTCGAACTCAGGTTTAAACATTAAAATTAAAGTTGTTCAATTAATACTGACGCCTTTAGATTAAGGGAGGAGAGGTGTTAAGTTGCTGTGTCTGATGATGTATTAATAATTTCTTCTCCCCATAGGATTGCCTCATTTAAGGTTTCAAATATCTCAAAAGGTTTTTTTAAAAATAATTTTTCAAGCTCTGCATTAGCTCTAGCAACAGGTGCACTCGCTACAACAGCAAAGCCCATTAAGTTTTTGTTTTCTGAGGCTTTTTTATGTACAATAGGATCCACAGAATAGGAGTTTATTCTATGAGAAATAATAATAAATGGGGTGCTGCTAAAATATTTTGAGCAGACTTTTCCAAGTGTTTTATGATGCTTGGGTGTTAAATGTACCCCTTTGTTTATTTCTTCAATCATAAAACACTCCTGTATTGTAATTTTTGCAAAATCTAGAATTACATGTTTTGACATATTTTAAATTTAAAGAATGATTTCTTAAACACAAAAAAACTCCGTTAAATTAACGGAGTTTTAGGTTATATGTTTATAATTAATTTTTTTTTGTCTTTTTGGGGTGTTCTATTTCGATAATAAGTGCTTTGTTGCTATTATCTAAGTCCATTTTAATAGTGTCACCCTCATGAATTTCTGATTTAATAATTTCTTCAGCCAAAGCATCTTCGATATATTTTTGAATAGCACGCTTTAAAGGACGTGCTCCATATTGCTGATCAAAACCTTTGTCTGCAATAAAGGATTTTGCTTTGTCTGTTAATGTTAATGTGTAACCAAGTTCTTGTATGCGACCTAACAATTTCTTTAATTCAATATCAATGATTTTATTGATGTCCTCTTTTTCTAGAACATTAAATACTACAACATCATCAATTCTATTTAAGAACTCTGGAGCAAAGGCTTTTTTTAATGCATTTTCAATGACGCTTTTAGCATTTGCTGATTCTTGAGATTTTTGCGCTGCCGTCCCAAACCCAACACCAGTTCCAAAATCTTTAAGTTTACGGGCGCCAATGTTAGAAGTCATAATGATAATGGTGTTACTAAAATCGATTTTACGTCCTAAACTATCTGTTAAAAAACCATCATCTAAAACTTGTAATAACATGTTAAAGACATCTGGATGGGCTTTTTCAATTTCATCTAATAAAACTACGGCATAAGGTTTACGTCTTACGTTTTCAGTTAATTGGCCACCTTCCTCGTAGCCAACATAACCTGGAGGTGCTCCGATAAGTCTAGAGATTGCAAATTTTTCCATGTATTCGCTCATGTCTATCCTAACTAAAGAAACTTCACTATCAAATAATTCACGGGCTAATACTTTAGCTAATTGGGTTTTTCCGACACCTGTTTGTCCTAAGAATATGAAAGAACCGATGGGTTTATTGGGGTCTTTTAGTCCAGCACGATTTCTCTGAATAGCCTTCACAACTTTTTCAACAGCTTGATCTTGTCCTATAACTTTACCCTTAATCAATTCTGGTAGTTGGGCGAGTTTGTTGCTTTCCGTTTGTGCAATTCTGTTTACTGGGATTCCTGTCATCATAGAAACTACGTCAGCTACATTTTCTTCAGTTACGATTTCGCGATGTAGCTTTGAATCTTCTTCCCATTTTGCTTGAGCTTCGATTAAGCTTTTTTCAAGACGTTTTTCATTATCTCTAAGCTTGGCAGCTTCTTCATATTTTTGCTTTTTAACCACAGAGTTTTTAGTTTCTTTAACTTGCTCTAATTGCTTTTCTAACTCAATGATTTGATCAGGAACATTAATGTTTGTAATATGTACTCGAGATCCAGCTTCATCCAAAGCATCAATAGCTTTGTCAGGTAAGAAGCGTTCTGTCATATATCTATTTGTTAATTTGACACAAGCTTCAATAGCTTCATCTGTATAACTAACGTTGTGGTGTTCCTCATATTTACCTTTAATATTGTTTAAGATTTCAATCGTTTCTGCAACACTTGTAGGCTCTATGATAACTTTTTGAAAACGACGTTCTAATGCACCATCTTTTTCAATGTACTGGCGATATTCATCTAATGTGGTAGCGCCAACACATTGTATTTCTCCTCTCGCTAGTGCAGGCTTAAACATGTTGGAAGCATCTAAACTTCCTGTAGCCCCACCAGCACCTACTATGGTGTGAATTTCATCAATAAAAAGAATAATATCATCATTCTTTTCAAGTTCGTTCATCACTGCTTTCATGCGTTCTTCAAATTGCCCCCTGTATTTTGTGCCTGCAACTAAGCTTGCTAAATCTAGGGTTACAACACGTTTGTTGAAAAGAATTCGAGATACTTTGCGCTTAACGATTCTATTAGCCAATCCTTCAGCAATAGCAGATTTACCAACACCTGGTTCTCCAATCAAAAGAGGGTTGTTTTTCTTTCGCCTACTTAAAATTTGTGAAACACGCTGTATTTCTTCTTCCCGACCTACAACTGGGTCTAGTTTTCCTTCTTCTGCCATGGCAGTAAGGTCTCTGCCAAAATTGTCTAAAACTGGAGTCTTAGATTTCTTTCCACTCTTTGGTGTAGATTGCCCAAAAGGGTTGTCTTTTGGACTCTCATCCTGAGAGGGCTCATCCGAAAAAGATTCGGCGCTTGGAGGTTCTATATAATCGTCCTCGTTTGTAATCATAAATTTAAATTGTTCTTTAACATTATCATAATCAACTTTTAGTTTAATTAATAATTTTGTAGTTGGGTCATTTTCATTTCTTAAAATGCACAATAATAAATGTGCTGTATTTATTGAGGTGCTTTGAAATAGCTTTGCTTCCAAAAATGTCGTTTTCAACGCACGTTCTGCTTGTCTAGTAAGATGCAAGTTCTTCTTATCGTTAGAAGATGTCATGATATTGGGATTAGCGGGACTTAATATTTCCACTTTACGCCTTAAGTGGTTTAAGTCTATATCTAAGGCATTAAGTATATCAATAGCTTTTCCGCTACCATCTCTTAACAGCCCCAGCATTAAATGCTCGGTACCTATAAAATCATGACCCAATCGCAGGGCTTCTTCCTTACTGTATGCAATTACATCTTTTACTCTTGGTGAGAAATTATCATCCATATATTTATCCTTTCTGCATTAAAAATAGTAAAAACAAGAATACAAAGGCAAAAACTATACCTTTATTAAATAATATTGTGCTAATTGACAAAAAAAACTTTAATTAATCAAAGTTTTTAACAACTTAACTTATTAACTAAAAAGGGCGTATTCGTTGTTGATAAAATATCTTAAAAAAGGATAGATAAACACTTTGTAGGACTGTCAAAATCGTTATATTAGCCTGATTTGAAAATATACTAAAACGAATATTTATTTATGGCAGAAGGAGAAAAACTCATACCAATTAACATAGAAGATGAAATGAAATCAGCTTACATTGATTATTCAATGTCAGTAATTGTTTCAAGAGCTTTACCAGATGTTAGAGATGGCTTAAAGCCTGTACATAGGCGTGTGTTATTTGGAATGCATGAGCTCGGCGTGAAATCGAATACGGCTTATAAAAAATCAGCGAGAATTGTTGGTGAAGTTCTAGGTAAATATCACCCACATGGTGATACATCGGTATATGATACTATGGTAAGAATGGCTCAAGAATGGAGTTTGCGTTATATGTTGGTTGATGGACAAGGGAATTTCGGGTCAATAGATGGAGATAGTCCGGCAGCAATGCGTTATACAGAGGCACGAATGCGTAAAATCTCTGAAGACATGTTGGCAGATATTGACAAAGATACTGTAGATCATAAATTAAACTTTGATGATACCTTAAAAGAACCTACAGTCTTACCAACAAGAATCCCAGGGCTTTTGGTCAATGGAGCTTCTGGTATTGCAGTTGGAATGGCAACAAACATGCCGCCTCATAATTTGTCTGAAGTGGTTGACGGTACTGTTGCTTATATTGAAAACAATGCGATTGAAGTCGAGGAACTAATTACACATGTTAAAGCTCCAGATTTTCCAACAGGCGGTATTATCTACGGTTATGATGGTGTAAGAGAAGCCTTTAAAACAGGGCGAGGTAGGGTTGTTATGCGTGGTTCTGCTACTATAGAAGAAGTTCAAGGTAGAGAATGTATTATCGTAACAGAAATTCCTTATCAAGTGAATAAGGCAGATATGATTAAGAAAACTGCCGATTTAGTAAATGATAAAAAATTAGATGGTATTTCTACCATTAGAGATGAGTCTGATAGAAACGGAATGCGTATTGTTTACGTTTTAAAGCGTGATGCAATTCCAAATATTGTGCTTAATAAACTCTATAAATACACGGCATTACAGTCCTCATTCAGTGTAAATAATATTGCATTAGTAAATGGGCGTCCGCAATTATTGAACTTAAAAGATATGATACACCACTTTGTGGAACATAGACATGAAGTGGTTGTGAGGCGCACAAAATTTGAATTGCGTAAAGCCGAAGAGCGTGCTCATATTTTAGAAGGGTTAATAATCGCTTCTGACAATATTGATGAGGTTATTGCATTAATTAGATCGTCGTCTAACGCAGAAGAAGCCAGACAAAAATTAATTGACAGTTTTGAATTGACAGAAATTCAAGCTAAGGCCATAGTTGAAATGCGTTTACGTCAATTAACAGGTTTGGAGCAAGATAAATT
The DNA here is from genome assembly GCA_013215095.1 of Flavobacteriaceae bacterium. Taxonomy (GTDB): domain Bacteria; phylum Bacteroidota; class Bacteroidia; order Flavobacteriales; family Flavobacteriaceae; genus DT-34. The sequence goes on from JABSPM010000070.1 coordinate 8,149, forward strand.
AAGAGCAGAGTATGATCAACTTTTAAATACGATTGAGGATCTTAAAGATATTCTTGATAAGAAAGAACGTCGTATGGAAATCATAAAAGAAGAGCTTCTAGAAGTTAAAGATAAATACGGTGATGAAAGACGTTCCAAAATTGAATATGCAGGTGGTGATTTGTCTATAGAGGATATGATTCCAAATGAGAAAGTAGTGATTACTATTTCTCATGCGGGCTATATTAAAAGAACCTCATTAACAGAGTATAAAACTCAAAATAGAGGAGGGGTTGGTCAAAAAGCATCAAAAACACGTAATGAAGATTTCTTAGAGCATTTATTTGTAGGAACAAACCATCAGTACATGTTATTCTTTACCCAAAAAGGAAAGTGTTTCTGGATGAGGGTTTATGAAATTCCAGAAGGGAGTAAGACATCAAAAGGAAGAGCTATTCAAAACCTTATCAATATTGAACAAGACGATAAAGTAAAAGCATTTATTTGTACTCAGGATCTTAAAGATGAGGATTACATTAATAATCATTATGTTATTATGGCTACCAAAAAAGGCCAGGTTAAGAAAACAGCGTTAGAGCAGTATTCTCGTCCAAGAACAAATGGTATTAATGCCATTACAATAAAAGAAGATGACGAATTACTAGAAGCGAAGTTAACCACAGGGGAAAGTCAAGTTATGTTGGGACTTAAATCGGGTAAGGCCATTCGTTTTGAGGAGGCCAAAACACGACCTATGGGACGTAATGCTTCAGGTGTACGTGGCATAACTCTAACTCAAGATAATGATGAAGTAGTTGGAATGATAGCCGTTAATGATATGGAAAGCAATATTCTTGTAGTTTCAGAACATGGTTATGGTAAACGCTCTAGCTTAGAAGATTACAGAATCACAAATCGTGGTGGAAAGGGTGTTAAAACTATTTCTGTTACGGATAAAACTGGAGAATTAGTAGCAATAAAAAATGTAACGGATAACGATGATCTTATGATTATTAATAAGTCTGGAATAGCTATTCGTATGGCTGTAAAAGATTTAAGAGTTATGGGTCGTGCTACTCAAGGTGTGAAGCTTATTAACTTAAAAGGAAAAGATTCAATTGCTGCCGTAGCTAAAGTTATGCATGATGAAGAAGATGTAGATCAGGTAGAATCAGAACAGCATTTGGAAAGTTCAGATTTATCGGAATCTCAAAATGATGGCACAGCAATTGATAATATACAAAACGACGAATAAACATTAAACATTTAATAATTAAACACAATATGATGAAGAAGTATATGGTAATGAGTCTTGCTTTAATGCTGAGTACATTGACTTTTGCACAAAAGAAAGAACTAAAGTCAGCTGAAAAAGCAATAAAAAATAATGATTTTTCTTCAGCTAAAGCATCTGTATCTGCTGCCGAAGCACTAATGTCAGCAATGGATGATAAATTGAAAGCAAAATTTTATCTATTAAAAGGACAAGCATTATATGCAATGGGCGCTGGTAATGAGGCTGATGTTAATGCCGCATTAAAGAGTTTTGACGAATTAGAAACTTTAGAGCAAAAAACAGGAAAAAAAACTTACACGCCTAAAGCGGATGCATTAAAGTTAGAAATGTCGAAAGTCTTTATTGAAAAAGCACAGAATGCGCTTGGACAGAAAAATTATGAAGTATCTTATAAAAACTTTGAAAGCGCTTATAGAGTTTCAAAATCAGATACCTTGTATCTTTATAATGCAGCTTTATTGGCAACATCTGGACAAAGTTATGATAAGGCATTAGAAATGTTTGCCGAATTACAAGATCTAGGCTATACCGGTATTTCTACTGAGTATCTAGCTACGGATAAAACAACAGGAGAAGAACAATCTTTCCCAAGTTCCGGATTGAGAGACATTTCAGTGAAAGCAGGAACTCATGAGAAATCTAGAAATAAGAAAAGTGAGTCTAAAGCGGCAGATATCGCAAAAAACATAGCTCTTATTTATATAGATAAAGGTGAAAATGATAAAGCAATTGCTGCGATTGAAGACGCTAAAAAGATCAATCCAAATGATTTTAACCTATTAGTTTCTGAAGCTAATGTGCGCTATAAATTAGGTCAAAAAGATGAGTATAGAAGACTCATTTCGAAAGCATTAGAGTTAGAGCCAGACAACATTGATCTACTATTCAATTTAGGTGTTGTGGCTGGAGATTCAGGAGATATTGTAGAGGCTAAAAAGTACTATGATATGGCCATTGAAATGGATCCGACCTACACAAGAGCATATATGAATATGGCAGCTCTAATCTTAGATCAAGAACAAGGAATATTAGATGAGATGTCTAAGTTAGGCATGTCTGCTGCTGATGACAAGAAGTATGACGAATTAAAGGCAAAAAAGACACAGTTATATAAAGATGCAGTACCTTATTTAAAATCTGCGTTTGAAAACGATCCAAATAATTTAAATGCAGCAAGAACCTTGATGAATATATATGGTGCTTTAGATGATACAGCAAACCAAGATGTAATGAAAGCTAAAATAGAAGCTATTGAAAACTAATTAGTTATCAATCTTATAAAAAAAGCCGTTAAACTTGTTTTAATGGCTTTTTTTAGTGAGTTGCTAAAATCTAAATCCCTCCTTTTAAAACTAAACAACTCTGCATTGAAAGAGCAGATTTGTTTATTTCGATAAGGTCTTGTCCGAAAATCACAAGACAAAAGGGAAGAATAGGAAGTGTAATCGAAAATCTCATTTTAGTTTTTAATCTCTCAAAATTAACCTGTCTAATTTTTTGGTAAAAGTTGCAATTAGTGAATACTGTTTATCGTTGAGTAATGGGTTTGCTTAAGATATTTTAGGTTATGACAAATAGCGTGGGTTGGTATACATTTGCAAGTACACAACAAACTGAAAATTCTAGAGGATTTTTTTAAGTAGCTTACTTAGAACAAGCAATTACGCATAGCTATTATGTGTAGCTCGAATGGTAAATGCAATTCTTTTATAGGAATATGTCATAGCGTTTAAATCTTAAATACAAGGATGAAAGGTCACTAAATGTAACAAAGGAGGTATGTACTGAAGTAAGCCAGACGGCGAGATTTCGCTTTATCAAAAGCTGGATGAATTCATAGATACTAAATACAAAAATAGTAGTCAATGAATAACGTCTATATTTAACAACGATTAAAAAATTAAATAATCTTTTTAATGACTCGCAATTTATGTGTATGCGTATTCCGATCTGTATTATAAACACCGTAATAATCTAAACGATCAATTCTTACTTTACCATGCGCATGAATGATAAAATTGTCCTTCATTATAATGCCTACATGTATAATATCGCCCTCATTATTGTCGAAAAATGCCAAATCTCCAGGTTCACTTTCTTCTATAAAACTTAAGGCCTCTCCCTGAGTTGCTTGCTGTGATGCATCTCGTTTTAATGTATAGCCATTCAATTTGTAAACCATTTGAGTAAAGCCGGAACAGTCTATACCAAAAGGTGTCTTGCCACCCCATAAATACGGCGCATTTAAATATGAAAATGCTGTTTTTAAGAGGTCTTCTTTTGGTTTTACACCAGAGATGAAATGACCGTCAAATTCATGGTCTAGTAAAGCGATAGTGTGCACTGTAGCACCAATAGTAATTGGATATAAATGATTTTTTTTACAGGCTACATATTCTACCAAATCTGTTGCATAAGTATGAGGCATAGAACAATAAGTGTTATAATCCATTTCAGAAATATGAAGATATTGCTTATTATCAATCCAGCCTTCATAATTATCATGCTGAAGTCTTATGCGGCTCCACGTTTTACGCTGTTCTAATACCTTAAAGAGTTCCCCATAAAGTATTTGAGATACCAATTCACTCTGGTCTTTAGGTTCGATTCTTAAAGGAACAATACTTAAATTACAAATGCCGTATTGCATCGAGTCTAATTAGTTACGTTCTATTACAATAGCAGAAGCACCACCACCACCATTACAAATTGCGGCTGCTCCAATTTTTGCATCATTTTGCTCTAAAACACTTAATAAAGTTACAATGATTCTAGCTCCCGAACACCCTAATGGATGTCCTAAAGAAACGGCCCCACCATTAACATTCACGTTACTGTCGTTTAATCCTAAAATTTTCATGTTTGCTAAACCAACTACAGAAAACGCCTCGTTAAATTCGAAAAAGTCAACATCTTCAATTGCAATATTAGCTTTTGCTAAAGCCTTAGGTAATGCTTTTGCAGGTGCTGTGGTAAACCATTCTGGCTCTTGCGCAGCATCGGCATAACTCTTAACAGTTGCTAAAGGTGTTATTTTTAATGCATCGGCTTTTTCTTTGCTCATTAAGATGATTGCAGCTGCACCATCATTAATGGTAGACGCATTTGCAGCAGTGACTGTACCATCTTTTGTGAAAGCAGCACGCAACGCAGGAATTTTTTCCATTTTTACGTTACTATACTCTTGATCTTTAGAAACTACAATAGGTTCACCTCTTCTTTGTGGTACTTCAACAGGAACAACCTCTTGGTCAAATTTTCCTGCTTCCCAAGCATTTGCAGATCTTTGGTAGGATTGTATAGCAAATGCATCTTGATCTTCTCGTGAGAACTCATATGTTGTAGCACAGGCATCCGCACAAACCCCCATCGCTTGCTGGTTGTACGCATCAACTAAACCGTCTTTTTGCATACCATCTTCCATTTTTGCAGGACCAAATTTGTTAGCTGACCGTGCATGATAATAATGCGGAATTAGACTCATATTTTCCATTCCACCTGCAACAACCACCTCGGCATCACCAAGCGCAATAGATTGAGCTGCTTGCATCACAGATTTCATACCAGATGAACAAACTTTATTAATAGTTGTACATGGCACATTGTCAGGAATACCTGCATAAATTGCTGCTTGTCTAGCTGGAGCTTGCCCAGTACCTGCTTGCACAACATTACCCATTAATACCTCATCCACCACCTCTGGTTTTAGATTGATTTTCTCTAAAGCACCTTTGATTGCTATAGCTCCCAATTTTGGTGCAGGAACAGAACTTAAAGCGCCTAAGAAACTTCCAATTGGTGTTCTAGCCATCGATACGATTACCACCTCTTTATTCATGTATAATATGTTTTGATTTTAATAGTGGCTAAATTAATCAAAATAACGACAAAATAGAAAGATAAATGTAATATCATTAGTGTAAAAGCCCTATACAATGTTTGATTTTGCGTGCTAAAAAGTAGGTGTGCTACTTTTTAGCAGAATGTAACCTCATTTATGAGGTTGATTATTAATGTGGTATATTCTTGTGAGTTGCAGTAATTAGTGGTGTATTACAGCACGTATATTATGAATGTTAAGAGGTAATTGCCTCGTATTACTCATTAAGATATAATAGCGTGCATATAAATGATATTACACATTATTGGTCTTGCAGGCGTAGAACAAAGACCAAGTTTAATTTAGGTCTATTCCTCAGAATGTGTTGTCACAATGCGATAAGGTTTTGCGTAATGTGTTTATATTATTTTTACAGGCTTTTTATTATCATCAATAGCTACAAAAGTAAATTCTCCAGAAACAGCCTTTAATCTAGAATCCGTATACATTTCTTCGACAAAAATATCTACTCTTACCTTTAAGCTCGTATGTCCAACATGTGTGATATAACCATCTAGTTCTACAATTGTTCCGGCAGGAATTGGTTTTTTAAAATCGATTTTATCACTGCTTACAGTTACCATTTGCTGGCGACTAAATCGCGTCGCTGCAATAAAGGCTGTTTCATCCATTAATTGCATAGCCGTTCCACCAAAAAGTGTATCATAGTGATTGGTAGTATTTGGAAAAACTGCTTTAAAAATGGTAGTTCTAGATGCTCGGATTTTCTCTTCTATACGCATTATACGACTTGTTTTTCAAAAGCAATAAAGTGAGTTGTATCGTTATTGTAAAGCGGAATAATCTTTACTTCACATTTATAAGGTGTATTATCTTTTTTGTAGTTGGTAATAATTGTTTTAAATGGTTGGTTTTTTATGATGCGCTCTCGCACTCTTTTTTTTGTGGCTAAATTTGTGCTTTTACCTTGCAAAAATCGAGGTGTTTTATTGATGGCGAACTTTTTTGAATAGCCAGTCATTTCAGTAAATCCTTCATTAACCCATATTACATTTTGGTTTTTATCGGTAATAATTAAAGCTTCATAGTCATTTTCTAAAAATGCTAAGTTAATATCGTTCTGCCATTTAAATTTTTCGGCAAAGGATAAAACCTGCTGTAATTCTGAGGCTTTTTTAGCGTCCTTTAAACGTTGTTGATGTGCATCTTTATATAAATCCCAACTCAAAAGTGGCATCGAAGCATTTGTTTTTGTGTCTATTTTTAGGACTTTATAGTCTATATCAGATATATGTGATAAATAAATATCCAAACACATCATATCATAAAGATTATGTTTCATAGTAAAATTATTTTACGTTAAGCTATTGCTTCACTATTAAATAGCGAATTTAGCGTTTTATTATGAAATCTGATCTCAAAATCTATTCAAAATAACACGAAGACATTTAACATGTCTTGTAACCTCTTTTTACGATCATCGTTTTCTTTGCATATTTATTAAGGAATCGTCTTGCAATATTAAAAATCCTACTTTAAGGTTTTATTTCTACAATAATACAATTACATTAGCGTAAAAATAGGGAAATAATGGGAGGTAATTCTTTTGGAAATAGGTTCAAATTAACCACTTTTGGAGAGTCACATGGGGTAGCCATTGGTGGGGTTATTGATGGTTGTCCTGCGGGTTTAGATTTAAATTTTGAAGCCATTCAGGAGGAATTGGATAGAAGAAAACCAGGGCAGTCGGTAATTGTAACGCACCGCAAAGAACCAGATGCCGTACAATTTTTATCTGGGATTTTTGAGGGTAAAACTACTGGAGCTCCGATAGGTTTTATGATTGAAAATGCCAATCAAAAATCCAAAGACTACACTCATATTAAAGATGTCTATCGTCCCAGTCATGCAGATTATACTTATGATCAAAAATATGGTCATAGAGACTATAGGGGAGGTGGACGAAGTTCGGCTAGAGAAACGGCCTGTCGCGTAGTTGCTGGAGCAATTGCAAAACAGCTGCTTCCAAATATTAGTATCAATGCGTTTACTTCTTCGGTAGGAGATATTTTTATAGATAAGCCATACCAAGATTTAGATTTTTCAAAAATAGAGTCCAATATAGTGCGTTGCCCAGATGAAGTCTCGGCTGAAAAAATGATTACACGGATTAAAGAAATTCGTAAGGAGGGTGATACTATTGGAGGTACAATAACTTGCGTATTGCAAAATGTTCCTGTGGGGCTTGGAGAACCTGTTTTTGACCGTTTACATGCCGAATTGGGAAAAGCCATGCTTTCTATAAATGCGGTTAAAGGTTTTGAATATGGTAGTGGTTTTTGTGGCGCAAAAATGAAAGGAAGTGCTCATAATGACCATTTTAATAGCGATGGCTTAACACAAACAAATCTTTCAGGGGGTATTCAAGGTGGTATTAGTAATGGTATGGATATTTACTTTAGAGTGGCGTTTAAGCCTGTTGCTACAATCATGCAAATGCAAACGACAATAAACAAAGAAGGAAATCGTATAGAAATGCAAGGAAAGGGACGTCATGATCCTTGTGTTGTGCCAAGAGCTATTCCTATTGTAGAGGCAATGGCTGCTTTGGTTTTGGCGGATTATTATTTATTAAACAAACTTACTAAATACTCATAAACACATGAAAAAACTCCCATTACATTGGAAAATAATTATTGGAATGATCATCGGAATCATTTTCGGTTTTATTATGAATTCTTTAGATAACGGTAAAAACTTTGTTTCAGATTGGATTGCACCTTTTGGTAAAATATTTATCAATCTTCTAAAGTTGATTGCTGTTCCGCTAATTCTCGCTTCATTAATTAAAGGAATTTCAGATTTGAAAGATATTTCTAAAATTAAGTCCATGGGATTAAGAACTATTATGATATATGTGAGTACTACTTTGGTCGCTATTGTTATTGGTTTGTCTATTGTAAATGTGGTAAAGCCAGGAACAGGTATGTCTTCTGAAACGATAGAAAAAATAAAAGTGAAGTATCAAAATTCTGAGGGAGTAGTGGATAAACTAGAAAAAGCATCTGCTCAAAATGATACGGGGCCATTACAGGCTTTGGTAGATATTTTTCCGAGTAATATTTTTACCGCGCTAGGAGAGGCAAAAATGCTGCAAATTATTTTTTTCGCATTGTTTGTGGGTATATGTTTGTTATTAATACCGGAAGACAAAGCCAAACCCTTAGTAGGTTTTTTTGATTCTTTAAACGAAGTTGTAATGAAAATGGTAGATTTAATCATGCTATTTGCGCCTTATGCTGTATTTGCGTTAATGGCAAATGTCATTATAGCCTTTGATGATACAGAAATTCTACTAAAATTAGTCAATTATGCATTGTGCGTAGTTGTAGGTCTAGCCTTAATGATTGGATTTTACTTGATTTTGATTAAAATATATACCAAGAAATCGCCATTATGGTTTTTAAATAAAATAGCACCAGCTCAATTATTAGCGTTTTCTACAAGTTCTAGTGCCGCAACACTTCCTGTAACTATGGAGCGTGTAGAAGAACATCTGGGAGTAGACAAAGAAGTTTCTGGATTTGTACTGCCCGTTGGAGCAACTGTTAATATGGACGGAACAAGTTTATATCAAGGTATTGCTGCGGTATTTATTATGCAAGTTATTTGGCCAGAAGGACTTACATATAGTAACCAATTAGTTATTGTTGCTACCGCATTGTTGGCATCTATTGGAAGTGCCGCCGTACCAAGTGCAGGAATGGTAATGCTAGTAATTGTTTTAGAGTCTATTGGTTTTCCTGCAGAGCTATTACCTATTGGGTTGGCATTGATTTTTGCTGTAGATCGACCACTTGATATGTGCAGGACTGTGGTTAATGTGACAGGCGATGCAACCGTTTCTATGCTAGTAGCCAAGTCATTAGGGAAGTTGGGGGAACCTCAGGTTAAAAATTGGGATGATCATTATGAGGATGTAAAATAATTTTATACATTTAGAACTCAGACTAATCAATTAAATATTAACTTATGAATATATGTTTTATCATGTATCCATGGGAGGACATTGACCCAGAGAATGATACAAGTTTAGCCTTAATTAAAGAATGTGTAAAACGTGGCCATGGCGTAGCTACGAGTACGCCCTCAAATTTAACTATACGGAATAGTGTTACTTGTGCCTTTAGTACAGTCGTTAATAGAATGGATAAGGTGCCTTTAGCATTAAAAGCATTCTATAAAAAAGTAACATTAAGAGAAGAAATGTTACCACTTGCAGGATTTGATGTGATTTTTTTTAGAGCCAATCCACCTTTAGATCCTATAATGCTAAATTTTCTAGACTCCGTAAAAGACGATGTTTTTATTGTAAATTCTTTGCAAGGTATGCGAGAAGCTAATAATAAGTTGTACACTGCAGCCTTTGGAGATACGCATAGTAATATCATTCCTGCGACACATGTATCTAAAAACAAAAAGTATCTCGTACAGCAGATTAAAGAATCTCAAGCCGATAAAATGATACTAAAACCATTGAACGGTTTTGGAGGCTCTGGTGTAATTCTTATTGAGAAATCGGCAATGAGTAATATCAATTCCTTGTTAGATTTCTATATAACAAATTCAGACGGTAGTTCTAATTATGTGATTTTACAGGATTATATAGAAGGAGCTGAACAAGGTGATATAAGAATTTTATTATTAAATGGTGAACCTGTTGGCGCTATGAAACGTGTGCCAGCTGTAGATGATCATCGTTCTAACGTTACAGCTGGTGGCAGTATTCAAAAGCACACTTTAACCAAAGCAGAAAAGGCATTATGTAAACAAATAGGGCCTAAATTAGTTAATGATGGTTTATATTTTGTTGGTATTGACGTTATAGGAGGTAAATTGGTAGAAGTCAATGTGATGTCTCCAGGCGGTGTTACATATATGAACAAAGTTTATAAACCAAAACGTAAGATTGAAGAAAAAGTTATTGATTTTGTAGAGAGTAAGGTAGAAGATAAAGTTCAGGCTTTTGATCGCCGTATGCGTTTAAGAAAAACTGTTCAAGACGCTTAAGATTTTGAGGTTATGGATGTAGTTTTGGATACGCCGTTGGTGTCTACCAATTGGCTTATGAAACATATAAATGCAACAAATTTAGTTATACTTAATACGAGTATGAAAGCTAAAGAAGTTAAAGGGGAAACTTTATTGCAATACATTCCAAATTCGCAGTATTTTGATATTAAATATAAGTTTAGCGCTATGGAAGCACCGTTTCCAAATACAATTCCTAGTGCAGCACAGTTTGCTATAGAAGCACAAAAACTAGGAATTCATAAGAACACTGCAATTGTGGTATATGATGATAAAGGTATATATTCTTGTGCTAGAGCTTACTGGTTATTCAAAGCTTTTGGTCATGATAACGTTGCAGTCTTAGATGGAGGTTTGCCACAATGGCTGATTGAAAATAAACCAGTGATCAATACTTATATTAAAACTTTAGAAACAGGAAACTTTGAGAGTGAGTATAATTCTAGTTATTTTAAGCACTTTGAGGACATTCAATCCCTTATCAACATAGAGACTTGTTTGATTTTAGATGCACGTTCAAAAGCACGGTTTAACGGTACCGAAAAAGAACTGCGTATAGGTCTAAGAAGCGGGAACATTCCTAATTCTAAAAGCTTGCCATATACCAATTTGTTTGATGGATACACCCTTAAATCAAGGGCGGAAATTAATGAAATTTTCAATAACTTGATAGTAGAGCAAGAGCAATTAGTTTTTACTTGTGGGAGCGGTATAACCGCTTGTATTTTGGCGTTATGCGCCCTGCATGTCAATTATAAAAATCTTTCTGTATATGATGGTTCATGGACCGAATACGGAAGTCTAACTTAAAGCAAATAGTCTATGACCTTAATTAGAACTTCCATGAAGAATTGTATAATATGGCAAATAAGGCAACTTGGGTTAAAATTTGAGTATAGCTTTAGATATTATACTTCTATTTAAAGCTTATGTTTACAGGAAGACCTCTTTGATTTTGAAGTAAAAAATGCGTTTTATATATAAAAATATAGTATATGCTTAGACTTTCGATAGAAGAAATTATTAAAAAGATTGCACAAGAAGATGCGTTTCATGCGGTTTCTGATGATTATTCGTTTACGCTAAAAATTGAGGCTTATGTGCCTTATATCTGCGGTGCTGTGCATGACGGACATCAATTTAGAAAAGACCTTTGGGAAAATTGTTTACATACGGAGTATGACAGATGGTATGAAGAAGACCCGCAAACTAAAGCTATGGTAGCATCGCATCCAATTGTAATTGCAGGTTGCGATTCTAGGTTTGAATATGATTTGAATAGAAGCCCCGAAGATGCTGTTTTTGAAACGGCTTGGGGAAAGAAATTGTGGAAAGCGCCTTTAGCAAATTCTGAAAAAGAAAAGTCTTTACTTAAACACGCAAATTTTTATAGAGTGGTTCATGCCTTAACGGCTAAAATAGAATCTAAATTTGGAGCAGCTATTGTTTATGACATGCACAGTTATAATTGGAAGCGATGGGATAGAGAAGTGCCCACTTGGAATTTAGGAACTAGTAATGTAGATAATGTGCGTTTTTTTCATTATATCGAAAGTTGGCGTCAGAGTTTATCAGAAATAGAGCTACCCCAAGCGATCTTATCTACAGCAGCTATAAATGATACCTTTAAAGGGAATGGTTATTTTTTGAAATTTATTACGAAAAATTTTGAAAATACATTAGTTTTGGCAACCGAAATAGCAAAGGTCTATTGTGATGAATATAAACAAATTATTTATCCAGAAGTCGTAAATGCTGTTGAAGTACAGCTTAGAACTAAAATAAAAGATCACGCAGCCAAGTTTATAGCTGAGTTTGGTCGCCAGTAGAGCCATGAAGTACGATTCCAATGTAGCAACAAAAGCATTATTAGAGATAGATAGATATATAGACAAACTCGTAAAAAAAATAGAGTTGCTAAATTATGTCAATCCATTGAATATTGAGTCTGAAAAAAACAAATTTTTCGACTCTAGATATTTGACAGACCCTCATTTTGTCTATCCTAATATAGATTTTGATAAGTTTAAACTCCATCGTGAATTTTTTGCATTACCTATAGAAAAAATTGAGAATCCTCATATTAAGGACTTATATGAAGAGATTATTTATTCGTATTCTTGTATAATTCAATGTATTGAAACAATTGGAGAAGGTAGAAAATTCTATTACAATAGTTTACGCTCTTTTGGTACACCTACAGAAAAAGATGTAGAAAATGCAAGGTTTATATTGCATTTTGAAGACGATTCTAATGCGGATTATTTTCAACCAAAATACTTAGCCAAAGATACAGAACCCGCCTTTAAAAGATTTTCAGAACAATATGATTTCTCTTATAATATCAGCTATTCTGATACCATGGGAGCTATTGCTATGGTTTTAAATAACTCAAAGACCTTAGTACTTAATAGTAATCATACCTTTAGCGATAATGAAATAGGCGTACTTACCAATCATGAAATAGGCGTTCATATGTTAACCACAATGAATGGTTTATTACATCCCTTAAAAATATTTTCACACGGGTTTCCTAATAATGTAGAAACACAAGAAGGATTAGCCGTTTTTAGTGAATATATGTCTGGTAATCTCACAATTAAGCGTCTAAAAGAATTGGCTTACAGGGTTATTGCAGTAGATAGTTTGGCTAAGGGGTATTCGTTCTCAAAAACTTTTAGGTTATTACATAATACTTATGACCTTAATAGAGAAGATGCATTTTATATGACTGTGAGGGCGCATAGAGGAGGAGGTTTTACAAAAGACTACCTGTATCTTACGGGACTAATTAAAGTGTTTAACTATCATAAACAATGCAAAGATTTAAGCTTGTTATTAACAGGAAAAGTTAGTATGGAATACGTAGATACAATCCAATATTTAATTCAAGAAAAATATGCTGTGCATGCAAGGCATATTACGAGTTCATACCGCGAAAATTTAAACAATAACGAAACAGTTACATTTATTTTAGATAACCTAACTTGAGTGTTAAAAAGCGATTTGTAGAGTGTCTCAAATTCCCAAAAAAATATAGCGCTAAAGGTGTATTTTACGTCTTAATTCCTCAAAAAAAATTGGAAGCCTATACCCATCTTCGACTTAAGCTAAGTATCATTTAAATGAGCGCATACCAAACGTAAGTAGAGCGTGGATTTTAATCAACAGGATATTCAGATTTTGCTCTACAAGCAATGCGAACACTAGTTATTAACCGTTTTTATTCGTTTTATTAATTCAAATATTCCTAAAGTCAAAATTGTAATTATTAATCCTTGAAGAAATGCCATTACAATTCCGAATGCGAATAAATCTATTAATTCAGCGTTTCCATTCCTAGGTAAATAATCTTTATGAAAACTAGCCACAATTATTATAAAACGTTCAAAATACATTCCACTTTTCATTACAAATACGACTAAAAGCACATACCAAAATTTTGATGCTAATTTTTTATGGAATAAAGTCAGAGGTAAAATCAAAGCAGATAGAAACATTATCCAATAAGCCCAAGCATAGGGTCCAGTTGCTCTGTTAAGAAAAGCATATTCATCTGGATTATCAGTCATTGTCATTCCAATCATATAGAATGTCCAAGTGATTATTGTGTAGGAAATAATAGTCCAACGAATTAAATTCAGTACTTTTTTTGTTTCAAAGCGGTTTTTAAAAACGAGTTGGACAAGTATTAAAGTCAGAATTATTGGAATCAGGCAGTTAATCAGAATCGCGTCAACTATTTCAATAATCCTTTTATATAATTCCATTTTTTGTTTTTTGTGGGACACTTGTCAAATTCTGACCAGCGTAAAATTACATTACTGATTTTAGTAATTTGTAAATCATCATTAGTCTAAATTTATCAATTTGTTTTCTAATTCTTTTCACAAGTCCTAATTTCTTTTTCCTTCTTTAGTCCTAAAATATGGTATCCCAATACCCATAAGTTAAAATCATACCAAACGTAAGTAGGGCGTGGATTTTAGTCAACAGGATGTTTGTATTTTGAGTTCGGAGGAATTTGAATACTAGTTATTGTACTTCTTTATTCGTAATACAAAGTACAACTTCCGTTTGAATTCAAAAAATAGACTTTTTCATTTCTTACATCTCAACCATAGATTTAAAAACGAATAATTTAAAACGAGAAGATATTTATACCTATTCTGAAGATACTTACACCATTGAATCCAAATACTATGATGGCGGAAATACCTACCATCAAGAATTTAATACATTTTTTAAAGATGATCGTATTAAAGAAAGGCGTGTTAATACGAGTAAAACAGCATACTTCTATAATTCCAAAAACCAATTAATCGAAGAAGTGTATTCTAAAAATGCTACTGTTAAAGAAACAAAACGCTATATATATCGTGAAGATGGCTTTCTTATTCAAAAAACAAAAATAGCTAATGGTAAAAAAGGAAGTAATTATTTCCAATATGATGACTTTGGTAACTTAACCAAGAAAATTACAACAAGAGAGACGAATTCCTATACTTATGAGTATGACAAGCATAATAACTGGTTGAAACGTTCAAAATATAAGGGTGGTCAATTAAAAACAATCACCATAAGAGAGACAGGGCAAACTCATACTTTTTACAGTAAAAAATTAGAGTTATTAAATTTAAGACAAACAATTTAATTTCAATCGATTATTAGTTGTTTTTGTGATTGATTTTTGGTATATTATACTGATAATCAACATTTTATATGCTTTGGAAACAACTAGCAACTTTAGGTCTATTTTTAGCCAAATAGACGATCCTAGAAGCGATATAATACCATTTCTTGTTTGATATTACTGTAATATTTTGTATATTGTAGAATGCCAAAAAAGATACAAATTTCAGTTTTAGAGAGCGAGAAAGAATTACGCTTATTATTAACAAAAACAACAACTGACCGAGTTCGTGGA
>JABSPM010000071.1 GCA_013215095.1 Flavobacteriaceae bacterium
GACCACGAACTCGGTCTGTTGTATTCTTTGTTAATAGTAAACGTAGATCCTGTTCACTCTCTAAAATCGATAAATGTATTTTTTTGGGCATATCGAAAGATACAAAATATTACAGTAATATCAAACAAGAAATGGTATAAACAATTTCGTCTTTTTTAAGGTACTTAAATATGGAAAATGGCATAAACACAAAAGAGCCTTATTTGAAGGCTCTTTAGATATAAATTGATGTACAATCTTATTCGTATAAAATAAGAACACACCTTTTTTTAGAATTATGCAGACTTACGACTTAGTCTAAAAAAGTCAATATAACTCTTTGGGTTTTCAACAATACCACGTTCTGAGATTAATTTAATTGTAATCTCGCGTTCTTTTGCCTTCACTGTAAAATCATCTAGTATTTCTACAACATCATTATCCAAATAACGCGTATTACGCACATCTAACTCTAAATATGAACCTGGTTTAAGCGCATCTAATTCTTTTAATATTGTTGCCTTATTAAAAAACGTAACCTCTTCAGCTAATGTCATTTTTATTTTATTTGCATCTGCACCATCTTCTATATGCAAGAAATGAGAGTTTTGAAAACTCTTAATCAATACTACGATTACCCCAACAGCTAATCCCATTCCAATTCCTATTAAAAGGTCTGTAAAAATAATACCGAGTACTGTAACAACAAAAGGAATAAATTGTTTCCATCCTTTATGATACATAGCTACAAACAACCCTGGTTTTGCTAACTTATAGCCAACAATTAAAAGTACAGCAGCTAAAACCGACAAAGGTATCATGTTTAATAATTTGGGAATAGCCATTACCGAAACTAACAATAAAATTCCATGAACAATAGCCGAAAGCTTTGTACGTCCTCCAGATTGTATATTTGCAGAACTTCTTACAATTACCTGAGTTACAGGCAATCCTCCAATTAATCCAGAAATGATATTTCCAGCACCTTGTGCTAATAATTCTCTATTAGTTGGTGTTACATTTTTATGTGGATCCAACTTATCTGTTGCCTCAACACATAATAAGGTTTCCAAACTTGCTACCAAAGCAATTGTAAAGGCAACAATCCACACTTGGGAGTTTCCAATCATTGCAAAGTTTGGAAAACTAAACTGCATAAAAAACGAATCTAAATCTTCTGGCACAGGTACACTTACTAAGTGACTTGCAGCAATTTGAAATGTATCGTGTGTATGTGTTAAATTATAAAATATAATTCCACAGACTACAGCAACCAACGGCCCTTGAACCACTTGAAAAATCTTTCCTTTTTTAGATAAAACATTACTCCATAATAAAAGAATTCCTAAACTTATAATCCCTATTAATAAAGAACCAGGTGTAATATAATTGAACATTTCAATCAATTCTGAAAAGGTATTTCCACCATCTTCTCCCTTAAAGGCAAAATTACCTTCTGGTGTAGAGTCATAGCCAAAGAAATGTGGAATTTGTTTTAGGATGATAATAATTCCAATACCAGTTAACATTCCTTTTATTACTGAAGAAGGGAAATAGTATCCAATAATTCCAGCTCTTAAAAACCCAAAAATGACTTGAATGATTCCTCCCAAAACTACTGCTAAGAGGAAGTTTTGGTACCCACCAAGGGTTCCTATGGCGGTCAATACAATTGCTGCTAAACCGGCAGCAGGACCACTAACCCCAATTTTAGATCCACTTAAGGCTCCAACCACAATTCCGCCTACAATTCCTGCAATAAGTCCGCTAAACAATGGCGCACCACTAGCTAAAGCAATACCTAAACATAAAGGTAATGCTACAAAAAAGACAACGATACTTGCAGGTATATCGTTTTTTAAATACTTAAACATATTCTAAATTTTAAAAAAATATAATACTTAATTTGGGCATACTGTATCGTATGCAACGGTGTATATATATTATATATACTCAGGTGGCGGTTCTAAAACTCTAAGATATACAGGATCTACCGAGGGATCTGATTTAGTAAAATTAAAATTTGTATCTGGGCAATACCAGGTCTCTTCATCAATTGCCATTTCGGAAAAAAGCTTCTTTTCTACCTCTTCTATATCCTTTTCAAAGTCTTTTTCGCCATCAGCCTCAAGAATTTCAATAGAATCATTTATTTCAAAAAAACGAATGCCAACAATATCAACGGACATGGTCATTAACAACATTATAAAGCATAGCGATTTCAAGAGAGAAGGCAACTTTACTTTATAAATATATATTGATTTTTTTAATACAGATAAGGGACTATAGCTTGGCATTCCTTTTTATTTTTTTTCCTAGATACACTACGGAAACTTCTTCTTTTATCTCTGTTTTTTGTTTTGTCTTATTTGTGATGATATCATAAGATCCTGAACCCACTTTAATGAATAAAGGAACGCGATCTGAATCATCTTTAATTTCTGCAAAAAAGGATGTATATGATTTTGAGGTCGTAAACGTAATTTCATTAACAAAAGGATGTTCATTTGCAATACTTAATAAGGACACAAAATCGTGTGTACTAGAAAACAGTTTGCCTTCAAGTTCATCCTCATAGCCACTATCTTTTTCTTCTTTTGTCATTAATCTAAATGCACCATTCTCTCCAAATTGCTTTTGAAACTTCTGAATTGCGTAATTGTCTATTTGTTCACTTCCAGTTAAAGCAATTAAATACCCAATATTATTCAATTCGATATCATCAAACAATTCATCTGAATAAATATCTATCTCCAGTGCTTTTAATCCTAATTCTTGTGCCAATCTTATGTTTTCGGTATTGGTATCTATCAAAACAATTTCGCGTCCATTATCTACCAAAAATTTAGCAATCAATCGCGATACTTCAGACGCACCAATAACTAAAATACCTTCCGATTTTCTCAAGAAAACACCCATTATTTTAGCAAAAAAACGTGCTGTTGTTGCATTTAACAAAACTGTTCCTAGCACAATCATAAACACCAATGGTGTAATATACTCTGCACCTTCAACACCTTGTTTTGCAAGTTTTAACCCAAAGAGTGAGGCAATACCAGCCGCAACAATACCACGTGGACCAACCCAACTTATAAAAAGTTTCTCATTCAACTTTAAAGAGGAATTAATCGTGCTCAAAAGTACTCCAAAAGGTCTAACTATCAAAATAACAATCGCAAACAATATTAAAGCATTCCAATTAAAAATAAGTAAAAGCTCATTGATATTAATATTTGCCGCCAATAAGATAAATAAAATAGAGATTAACAAAACACTCAAAGCTTCCTTAAAATAAAGTAATTCTTTAAGGTAGTTGGCATTAAAATTCCCTAAGACCATACCCATAACTACAACGGCTAACAACCCTGATTCGTGTGCAAAATTATTAGACAACACAAACACACCTAAAACGGCTGCCAGCACAAAAACATTAATCAAATAATGTGGTATAAGTCCTTTTTTGAGCGAAAAATTAAGTCCATGAGCAAAGGTAAATCCAAAGGTAGAACCAAATAACACAATTTTACCAAACTCAATAAGAGCGGTAATGGTAAAACTATGCCCTCCTCCAACACTAATAAACTCAAAAACCAATACTGCAAACAAGGCTCCAATAGGGTCTATAAGAATACCCTCCCATTTTAAAACAGCAGAGACATCATTCTTTAGCGGAATATTTCTAAGTATTGGAGAGATAACTGTAGGTCCTGTAACAATGATTAATGCCGAAAACAAAAATGAGATTTCCCAAGTGAGTTCAAAAATATAATGTACAGCAATAGCTGCCAAAACAAATGTAATGAGTGACCCCAAAGTAATAAGCTTGGTAATCACTGGACCTACATTTTTAATCTCGTTTAATTTTAAGGTCAAACCTCCTTCAAATAAAATGATACTTATAGCCAAAGAAACAAAATGAAACAGACTCTCACCTGGAAATAGTCCCTTTTGTCCATTCCAAATAGGCTCTATCCACTTTGTACCATCTTCACTAAAAAATTCTGAAGCAAATGGACCAACCAAAAGTCCTATGATAATTAAAGGTAAGATAGCAGGAATACGAAATTTCCATGCAATCCACTGCGCTAATATGCCTAGAATGATAATTCCTGAAAGTTCTAACATATACTATTAATTGATAAAAAAAAACATATTATCTAAACTAGATAAGAGACAAATATACGATTAGTTTTTTTAAAATGTAAGTTGTTAGTATAGGGATATTAATACATGTCTCACACGATTTCAAACTCTAAAAAAACACGACAACCTACACTAATTGTTTGTTTTATAAACGGTTATACAAACCTGTATTTAGAGCTGTGTTTCGAACATAATGTACTGGCATAAAAAAGCGAAATAACCGAGAAAAAAACATGTGGTTAAGTTCAAATTTACACAGTTGTGTAAATCATACTCTGTCTACTAATTTATTTTCATTTTATAATTGAGATAATTTTTAATTCTCTTAATTTTAAAATCCGCCTCAACGGCAGGCGTCACGAAGCACTTTCAAAACTGTGTAAATATAGTATTATTCGATTTCCAAATTTAATATACAATTATTGAATAGTCAAACACCATCAATGTAAAGGTTTTGTCCAATTTTTAAAAGTTTTTATAGCCAGATAAACGAGATTTACAAACAATATATTATTTTTTGTGATTTATTTGAAAAAGCTACTTTTAGAGTGCCACAAAGAATCAAAATTGATCTTTTGCTACAAACTCTAATGTGAAATTTGATTTGATTCAAAATCAGTATTGAATAAAATCGGAAAGCCCTATTTATATTTACTATATGCTTACTTTGATCAGGTTACTTCCCAATGCAGAAATTTGCAAATATATTACCCAATAAGTCATCAGAGGTAATTTCGCCTGTTATTTCTCCAAAATGGTATAAAGCTTGTCTTATATCTATTGCCAATAAATCTCCAGATAAGTTCGCATTCATTCCTAATTGCACCTTTTGAATCTCTTCCAAAGCCTTAAGCAGTGCATCATAATGTCTAGAATTGGTAATAATGGTGTCATTATTTCGCAATGCTCCTGTATTTACAAACTGCAATAAGCTTTTTTTCAAATCGTCAATACCATCCTTATTTTTAGCAGACAGCTTTAAAAAGACCGTATTTGTTCTAAATGTTTCTAAAGATTTCTCAACTGATTTAGAAATGACACTGAGTTTATCTTCATCTATCTTATCAATTTTGTTAGTTACAATAATTAGTGGTTTATCAGGAAACTTATGCTTTATCTTCTCTATTTCTACTACAATATCATCTACTGCAGAAGAATTATTACCAACAGAGTTTGCGTCAAACAAATAGATTACTACTTGAGATTGTGTGATTTTTTCAAAGGTTTTTTTAATACCTATAGATTCCACGACATCTTGAGTTTCTCTAATTCCAGCAGTATCTATAAACCTAAATCCTATACCAGAAATATTCAACTCATCTTCAATAGCATCTCTAGTAGTTCCTGCAATAGCGCTTACAATGGCTTTTTCTTCATTAAACAAAGCATTCAAGAGGGTAGATTTACCAACATTTGGCTCTCCAACAATAGCCACAGGGATTCCATTTTTAATTACATTTCCTATAGCAAAGGAGTCTATGAGATGCTTTAAAACTTTAACAATACGCTGAATTAAATCTTTGAACTCATCTCTATTGGCAAACTCCACATCTTCTTCGGCAAAATCTAACTCTAATTCTATTAGCGACGCAAAATTAAGCAGCTCATCTCTCAAAGCTTTTATTTCTGTACTAAAACCACCGCGCATTTGTTGCATGGCAATTTGATGAGACGCTTCATTATCGCTGGAAATCAAATCGGCCACTGCTTCTGCTTGACTTAAGTCCAACTTCCCATTTAAAAACGCCCTCAAAGTAAATTCACCTGGATTTGCAATTCTACAACCAACTCTTAAAAATAATTGTATAATTTCCTGCTGGATATAAGGGCTACCATGACAAGAAATTTCCACAACATTTTCACCTGTGTAAGAATTAGGATTTTTAAAGACGGAAACCAAAACCTCATCCAAAACCTTATCATGTTTAATAATATGACCTAAATGTATGGTATGGGTCGCTTGGTTAACCAAGCATTTTCCACGCACCGATTTGAAATGTGCATCACAAATACTGATGGCTTCTTTACCTGAAATTCTTATAACAGCAATAGCACCCGCTCCTGAGGGTGTTGCCAATGCAATAATAGTATCGTTTGATATCATAATTAATCTACAAAAATAAAAAAATGCATTGAATACTTATGATTGGTAACACTATTTGATATGAATAAATTACTTTATGATATCTAAAATATCATTTATATTTACCGAAAATATATTTCTAATGAAAAACATAGTATCATTTTTAGTTCTAGGTCTAATCCTTGTGTCTTGCAAATCAGAATCGGGCACAGAACTCACACCAGAAACGTATCAAATTAATGGAACTGCTAAGGGGGTCTTCAATGGTATACGTGCTTATATTGTAGAAACAGGGCCTAGAGGAAGACAAATAAAAATTGATACCGCCATTGTTATGAACGAAGCGTTTTCTTTTACGGGTATTGCAAAAAAGCCTGCCCTAAAATCTATAAGCATTAATGGTATAAAATCCGTTTTACCAATCGTTTTAGAACCAGGCATTTTAACCTTAGAAATTAATAAAGAAAACATAAGGTCTTCAAAGGTAACTGGGTCTAAAAACAATACACTACTTAAAACCTATCTATCAAATTATAGCCAAAAACCAGAATATACGTTCAATTTTATAGACCAACATGCAAATTCCGATTTTGCGTTATTCCTTTTAGAGTCTTTAATACAGAGTAAGAATAAAAATATTGAGCGCATCAATAAAAGTTACACATTACTCAATAAGATCATAAAAAAAACACCAGAAAACCAATTAATTGGTGATAAAATTAAACAATACTTAAACGCAAATGCATCTAAAGCTAATCTGAGCATTGGAAAAACAGCTCCAAATTTTTCAGCACCTACGCCAGATGGAAAACCTTTAGCCTTATCCGATATTAAAGGTAAAGTAACCTTAATTGATTTTTGGGCTTCTTGGTGTAGACCATGTCGTGTTGAAAATCCTAATGTGGTGAAAATCTATGAAAAATATCATAAGAAAGGTTTAGAAATTATTAGTGTTTCTTTGGATAAAAAGAGTCAAAAAAACAGATGGTTAAAAGCTATCGAAGATGATAATCTGCAATGGCATCATGTCTCTAATTTGGAGTTTTGGAATGAGCCAGTTGCAAAGATGTATAGCGTAAGTTCAATCCCTGCGACTTTTCTTTTAGATGCCGACGGCAAGATTATTGCCAAAAAATTAAGAGGTAAAGCCCTTGAAAATAAAATAGCGGAATTGTTAGATTAAAAAAAAGTGCCTTATAATAATTAAGGCGCTTTTTTATATCTGCCCCGCACGTTTCATAATAAACAATACTACAATCGGAATTGCTAGCACGCCAACCATCAGTATTTCGTCTAATAAAAATGGTGCCATTATCAAGGTCAAGACATAACCCCCTATAGCGCCGCCAAAATGCGCATCGTGACCAATATTATCATTATTAGCTTTCATTCCATAAATAGAATAAAACAAATATCCTATCCCGAATAAAAACCCCGGAATAACATAGTTTATTTTCATCCAAGGATCAAATAAAATAGCCGAATATATAACACCTGTTACAGCTCCAGAAGCTCCAACAGCAGTATAATTTGCATTCCCTTTATGAAAACTATATGACAACAAATTACCCGCTAATAAGCTTCCGAAATAAATAATCGCAAATTTGACTTGACCTAATCTACTAATTACTATTCCAGAAAAAAAATAGAGTGTAATCATATTAAAAAATAGATGTCTTTGATCAACATGTAAAAACCCAGAAGCAATCATTCTACTTTGCTCTCCTCTTCGGATTCTACCTATATTAAATTTATTCTTTTCAAAAAAAGAGTAATCTTTAAACCCTTTTAAAGACATTACAACAGTAGCAGCGATAATTATAATAGTAATAAAATCTATTCCCATAAAATATTAACTTAAAATCCAAATATAACATATATTTGCAAAAAAACTCAGCAATTGCAACGACTCACATATTTATTAGTATATCCCATTATTTTATTGATTTCTATTCTACCATTTTGGCTATTCTATTGGTTTTCTAATGGGGTTTATATTCTTGTGTATTACATTATCGGTTATAGAAAAAAAGTTGTTCATAGCAACTTGAAACTCGCTTTTCCAAAAAAATCAGAGAAAGAAATAAAAACCATTACCAAACAATTCTATAAACACATGTGCGACATGTTTTTAGAAATGACAAAGTCAATTTCAATTTCAAATACAGAACTCAAAAAACGTTTTGTTATAAAAAACCCAGAGGAATTACAGCGCTTAGAGAAGCAAAATAAAACTGTAATTGTAATGTTTGGTCATTATGCGAGTTATGAATGGTCCTGTGTAACAGAAAACTATATTAGTTTTAAGGGGTTTGGTGTTTATAAAAAAATTAAAAATCCTTATTTTGATAAATTGGTTCAGCGCATAAGACGAAAATACAACACCACCCTCATCACATCAAAAGAAACCATCTCAACTATTACCGAAAATGAAGCTAATGGCATCAAAGGTGTTATTGCATTCATTAGCGACCAATCGCCTAAAAGTGTTAGCAAGAAACATCATTGGACTTCCTTTTTTGACATTAAAGTACCTTGTTATACAGGTGCAGAAATATTAGCTAAAAATCTAGATTTGGCAATCACGTATTTAAAAATAGAAAAAGTAAAACGTGGCCATTACGAGGCTGAATTTATTCCATTGGCGGATGATGCAAAAGCATTCAATGACTATGAAATTACCGATAAATTTCATCAAATTTTAGAAGCCCAAATCCGCAAAGCTCCACAGTATTATTTATGGACACATAAACGCTGGAAGCATCGCATTAAATAAGCCTGTTTATAACTCAAACCAACCTTCTAAGCGTTCATGTCTTGGCGCATTAGAAAATGATTTATGATTAAATTCGTTAGTAGAACCATCATATGTATAATCTTTAGCCCATTCGTGATGATTTTCTGCTAAATCTACAATACTTTCACATACATATTCTATTTCTTCACATGTGGTTGTTGGATGAATAGACATACGAATCCAACCTGGTTTACGCGTTAAATCTCCAATAGAAATTTCACTTGTCAATTCATTAGATGTTTCTTGATCTACATGCAATAAGAAGTGCCCGTAAGTTCCAGCACAACTACAGCCACCACGTGTTTGAATTCCAAAACGATCGTTTAGCAATTTTACACCAAGATTATAATGCAAATCATCGATATAGAATGATACCACTCCAAGTCTAGATTTGATATGAGGTGCCAAAATATGAATATTAGAACGATTTTCAAGTCTACTAAATACTTGATCTAAAATTTCATGTTCACGCTCCAACATTTTATCTACACCCATTTGCTCTTTAAGCTTTATGGCCAAGGCTGTTTTTATAGTTTGTAAAAACCCAGGCGTTCCACCATCTTCTCTATCTTCAATATTATCAAAGTACTTGTGTTCGCCCCAAGGGTTTGTCCAACTTACTGTTCCACCGCCTGGACAGTCAGGAATCATATTATTATATAATTTTTTATTAAATGCTAAAACGCCACATGTTCCTGGTCCACCTAAAAATTTATGAGGAGAAAAGAATACAGCATCGTAATACGCCTCCTTATCTTCAGGATGCATATCTATATCAACATAAGGCGCTGCACAAGCATAATCGACAAAACATACGCCGTCATTTTGATGCATTACTTTTGCTATATCATGGCATGGAATTCGAATTCCAGTTACATTAGAACCTCCAGTAATAGATGCAATTTTTATCGTTCTGTCTTTATATTTTTCCAACAAAGCTTTTAAATTATCCATACAAAACAAGCCTTTAGGACAAGGCGGAATCACTTCTACTGTAGCTGTAGTCTCTAACCAAGAAGTTTGGTTTGAATGGTGCTCCATATGCGTTATAAAAACTACTGGTTTAATCGCATCGGGTATGTTTGTGTATTCGGCGATATTTTCAGGAACTTTTAAGCCTAAGATACGTTGAAATTTATTCACTACGCCTGTCATCCCATTTCCAGCCATAATCAAGACATCATCTTCATTACAATTGATATGCGATTTTATTATAGCCTTAGCTTTGTGGTAAGCCAACGTCATTGTTGTACCAGACTCTGTAGTTTCGGTATGTGTATTGGCTACATAAGGCCCAAAATCCTTAGCCATTTTTTCTTCAATAGGACCGTACAAACGCCCAGAAGCTGTCCAATCTGTATACACCATTTTCTGCCTACCATAAGGAGATTCAAACTCTAAGTCTATACCAATAATATGATCTCTAAATGGCTTAAAATACTGTTCTAATTTTGATTTATACTGGGTTTCTATAGTTGACATGCTACTAATATTTTATATTAAAAAAGGACCTTGGTATTCTATTTACTCTTTATAGCTATGCAAGTTACTAAATATTCGCAATTTCTTTTATCTCTGCTATAATTTTATTTGCCAAGTTATCCGCAATTTCTTGTGATTTTGCTTCGGTATAAATTCTAATAATTGGTTCTGTATTGCTCTTACGCAGATGCACCCAATTTTCAGCAAAGTCAATCTTTACACCGTCAATAACAGTTATGTTCTCATTTGAATATATAGATTCCATAGCTTTCAATATACCATCTACATCTAAGTTTGGGGTTAATTGAATTTTCTTTTTACTCATAAAGTAACTTGGATAACCCGCTCTTAAAGCACTTACCTTCAATTTTTTTTCGGCCAGCAAACTTAAAAACAAAGCAACACCTACAAGGGCATCTCGTCCATAGTGCAACTCTGGATAGATAATACCTCCATTACCTTCACCTCCAATTATAGCGTTATTTTGTTTCATCATCTCTACAACATTAACCTCTCCTACAGCACTCGCTTCGTAGTTACCGTTATGTGTTTCAGTGATGTCTCTTAATGCTCTAGATGAGCTCATATTACTAACCGTATTTCCTGTTTCCTTGCTCAGCACATAATCTGCACAAGCAACAAGGGTGTATTCCTCACCAAACATCTCTCCCCTTTCGTCCATAAATACCAAACGATCAACATCTGGATCTACCACAATACCAAAATCTGAATGGGTTTTAACCACCATTTGAGATAAATCTGTCAAATGTTCTTTTAACGGCTCTGGGTTATGAGGGAAATGACCATTAGGCTCACAATATAACTTTACTGCTTCTACACCTAAACGCTCTAGCAATAAAGGAATAGCAATTCCGCCCGTAGAATTCACACCATCTACAACTACTTTAAAATTACAAGCAGCAATGGCATCGGCATTCACATGTTTTAGTTTTAAAACTTCGTCAATATGAATATCTAGATAAGCGTCATTTACCGTAATTTGTCCAAGACTGTCAACATCCGAAAATTCCATGGTATTCGAATCTGCAATATCCAATATATTTTGACCTTCGGCTGCATTTAAAAATTCGCCCTTTGCATTCAATAGTTTTAAAGCATTCCATTGCTTTGGATTATGACTTGCCGTTAAAATAATACCTCCATCTGCATGTTCTAAAGGCACAGCTACCTCAACGGTTGGTGTTGTAGACAAGCCCAAATCAATCACATGAATGCCTAGACCTACTAAAGTATGCATGACCAAATTTTGAATCATGTCGCCAGAAATTCTAGCATCTCGCCCTATAACAACCCTGTAATTATCTTTATCGCGTTGCTGTTTAATCCATGTACCATAAGCCGAAGCAAATTTTACAGCATCAATGGGTGTTAAATTGGAGCCAACTTGCCCTCCGATAGTGCCTCTAATTCCAGAAATAGATTTTATAAGTGTCATGTGTTTTTTAGATATAATTGTGATACACAAAGGTACAATTCTAAATTATAAAAGCATACAGAAATTCCATTACAATTTTGTACATTGTTGCCATGAATTATTTGGCACACGTTTACCTTTCTGGAGAACATAAAATGGTTACTATTGGCAATTTCATGGCAGATAGTATCAAAGGAAAATCTTACCAAGACTACTCTAAAGCATTGCAAGTTGGCATATTGCTCCACCGTGAAATTGACACCTTTACAGATGCGCATCCGACAGTTAGAAAAAGCACCAAACGCCTGCATGAAAAATATGGGCATTACTCAGGTATTATTGTTGATATTCTGTACGACCATTTTTTAGCAAAAAATTGGTCGAATTATTGTCAAACGCCTTTAGAAACATATATTAATAACTTTTATGATTCTTTAGAAGTCCATTTTGAACTATTGCCACGTCCCATCCAAAAAATGCTACCTTATATGACCTGTGATAATTGGTTGTTAAGCTACGCCTCTATTACGGGCATAGAAAACGTATTGACAGGAATGAATAGGCGCACAAAACATAAATCTCAAATGCACTTAGCCATAGAAGATCTTAAACTGTTTTATGACGAATTTGAAACTGAGTTCACTTCCTTTTTTAAGGAATTGATTATTTTTTCTAAAGACAAATTAAAAACATTATCTTCACAACTCAACATTGCAATTTAACACTCATTTCATGAAAAAAATCGGATTATACCTTTGTATACTTTTTGTTTTAATGTCTTGTAAAACATCTCCAAAAACACCAATAATTGACGTCACTAAAAGAGGACTAATCACAGATAACGCCATGGTGGTTTCGGCAAGAGAAGAAGCTTCTAAAATTGGAGCTGACATCCTAAAAAAAGGAGGAAATGCATTTGACGCTATGGTAGGTACAGAACTCGCTCTAGCTGTTGCTTATCCCTATGCCGGAAATCTTGGTGGAGGTGGTTTTATGGTATACAGAACAAAGGATGGTAATATTGGCGCAATGGATTATAGAGAAAAAGCGCCTTTAGCCGCTACTAAAGACATGTATCTCGATGAAAACGGCGATATCATCCCAGATAAAAGCACACTTGGAGCCATGGCTGTAGGCATCCCAGGTACTGTTGCGGGTGTTTTTGAAATACACAAAAAATTAGGAAGCTTACCTATTGAAAGCATCTTAGAGCCTGTAATCTCACTTGCTCAAAATGGTGTTATTGTGACTCATAAACATGAACAACGCATACAAAAATACCAACCTTACTTTCCTAAAGCGAATAAAGACTCTATTATTTTTGATAAACATTGGAAGGCTAGTGACACTATAAAATATCCTGCTCTAGCCCAAACCTTAACACGTCTTATGAAGCATGGCCGTGATGAATTTTATAAAGGAGAAACAGCAGAGCGCTTAGTAAAATTTATGCAAGATAACGGAGGTATTATGACAATGGAAGACTTGGCCAAATATGAACCGCAATGGCGCACGCCTATAACCTTTAACTATGACGATTTAAGAATCATTTCCATGTCACCACCATCAAGCGGAGGTATTTGTTTGGCACAAATTATGAAAATGATAGAGCCTTATGACTTGGCAAGCTATGGCCCTAATTCTGTAAAATCAATTCAAGTAATTACCGAAGCTGAACGTCGTGCCTATGCAGACAGAAGCTTTTATCTTGGAGACCCAGACTTTATAACTATTCCTAGCAAAGCACTTATAAGCGACGCTTACCTCAAAGACCGTATGTCTAATTTTTCGTTTAACAAAGCTACCAAATCGGAAGATGTGTCTCACGGAAAAGTAAGTATTGTAGAAAGCAATGAAACAACGCACTACTCAATCATAGACCCGTTTGGAAACGCCATTGCAGTAACCACTACCATCAATGGTGCTTATGGTTCTAAATTGTATTGTTCAGATTTAGGGTTTTTCTTAAATAATGAAATGGATGATTTTAGCAGTAAACCTGGAACCCCTAACATGTTTGGCTTAATTGGAGCAGAAGCCAACGCTATAGCTCCAGAAAAGCGTATGTTAAGCTCTATGACGCCAACTGTAGTAGAAAAAGACGGTAAGCTTTTAATGACTTTAGGAACGCCAGGAGGTTCTACAATAATCACTTCTGTGTTACAAACCATCTTAAATATCCATGAACATAATATGACCATGCAAGAAGCGGTTAACACGCCTCGATTTCATCATCAATGGCTTCCAGACGTAGTCCTTTTTGAACCAAACTCTTTTCCTAAATCTACAATAGATAGTTTAAAACAAAAAGGTTATACAACTAACGAAGAACGCTCTCCTGTAATTGGGAAAGTAGATGGTATTTTGGTTTTAGAAAACGGAACATTAGAGGGTGGTGCCGATAGACGCGGTGATGATACAGCTGTAGGGTTTTAAATTTGATTTGTTTTCTATAGCCAGAAACGTTTTTGAATGCGGCATAAAGCAAACATGTAATCGGTATTAATTCAATGCTAAAACTATTGGGTTTGAAGTGTCAAAAGTCAAGACATAAACTGCTTGCTGTGGCATTGCGCTTTAAAAAAAATACGAAAGAAAAAAACACATCAAAGATGACCGTAATCTTATTGGAAATTAATAACAATAAACTTATGATGAGGCCAGTCAGATTTTATAGCCACACAAATCCGAATTCTGTTTTAGATTTTGTAAATTCAACAAAACTAAACTACTTAAGCATAAAAGAAACCCTAAGACATATCAACTAATGAAACTACCCAAAACCCTAAAAATAATATTTGGTGTAATTTTATTTCTCACCTTGCCAACAACCTTGTTTGTTGGGGTTATTTATTTCAAATATCACGAAGACTTACCAGAAAGTGTCATTTCTATTGAAGCAGATAAAATGGCACAAAACATGTTGAACGCTTTGGACTACAAAGCACTAGAAAAAACAAGCTATTTGGAATGGACTTACAGGAATTCTCGTCACTACAAGTGGGAAAGAGACAAACACATTTGCACTGTATTTTGGAAACAATACAAAGTAGCTCTAAATCTTAATGATTATTCTAAAAGCAAAACTTACGTCCATAACTTTTCAGTTGTTGGAAAACAACAAGAAGAGCTCATAGACTCCGCACTTTCTTACTTCAAAAATGATTCCTTTTGGCTGTTAGCACCGTATACCGTTTTTGATAAAGGCACAACACGACGCGTTGTAAGTCAAAACGACGGTAGCAAAGCACTCTTAGTGACTTACACTACTGAAGGCAAAAGCTCTGAAGACAGCTACCTTTGGAAATTAGATGAAAACGGAAAACCCATAAGTTTTAAAATTTGGAACACTCTAACGCCCATTCAAGGGCTAGAAGCATCCTGGCAACATTGGACTACTACACAAAGTGGCGCGCAATTACCAACGCTGCACACTATTCTATTTTTTAATATTCAACTAAGAAATATTAAAGGTACACTGAAGTAATAAGCGGATGGCTAATAATGGATTTTATTTTCGTGCATAACCCATATCATAATGCAACTATAATAAAATAAAAATACTGTAAATTAGACATTTAAACATCTCTCGAAAAAACCACCTGTTTCTCATAACATTTTTCAGTCAGAGAAAAGGTATTCTACTAGCGCACTAAACCTTACAAATAAGCTATTTACTGCCTTGCCCTTTAAATTGTTGGTCTTTCAATTTGAATAAGACATTAAACGTTGTTAAACTTCCATAAATACGAGAAATATATTGTTGCAAATCAATTTTCTCTTGCGCGTCTAAATTCTTACTTGAGTTAATTTTTTGTTCCATCACACGCACACGGTCTCTAACCATAACGATTTTATGAAAAAACTTATCAATTGGCAAAGTCTTGGATTGTAAATTAGCATCACCCGGTTCCAGTACTAAATTCCCACCTTTCCACTTATCTGCAATAGGCACAATTTCTGACGTATCGCTCCACTGCTTTAGGATTTGAACAAGACTATCTTCTACATCAAACAAACTCACGGTATCTACCGCGTCATCCGCACGCTCAATCACATCAAATTCGGCATCCAATTGTATAGTTTCCAGTCCATTTTCTATAAATGTCACCCAATAATGTCTGGATGTTACATTAGTTACCACACCTTTACCAAAATCATTATGATGAATTCTTGAACCTATTCCTAATAATCGCATTGTTCTAATTATTTAAATTAAGATACAATTATAAGAAATCGGGAGCAAATATACTTCAAATTCAAAACGAAAAGCTTTATATTAGCGACTTTGCTTTTTTATGACGAATTTTGAAGAACATATTGAAGTTAAAGGCGCTCGCGTTCACAACTTAAAAAACATTGATGTTACTATTCCAAGAGAAAAACTGGTAGTCATCACTGGATTATCGGGAAGTGGAAAATCGTCTTTAGCTTTTGATACTATTTACGCCGAAGGACAACGTCGTTATATTGAAACCTTTTCGGCTTATGCTAGACAATTCTTAGGCGGATTGGAACGCCCTGATGTTGATAAAATTGACGGCTTATCTCCAGTAATCGCCATCGAACAAAAAACCACTAGCAAATCACCACGTTCCACGGTTGGCACCATTACTGAAATTTATGACTTTTTAAGGTTATTGTTTGCCAGAGTAAGTGATGCCTATAGCTATACTACTGGTGAAAAAATGATAAGCTATTCCGACCATCAAATCAAAGACTTAATAACCGCAGATTTTAGCGGGAAACGAATAAATATATTAGCACCAGTAATTCGCTCTCGAAAAGGACATTACCGTGAGCTTTTCGAACAAATTGCAAAGCAAGGTTTTGTAAAGGTGCGTACAGATGGAGAAATTAAGGATTTGGTCAA
Organism: Flavobacteriaceae bacterium; assembly: GCA_013215095.1. Taxonomy (GTDB): domain Bacteria; phylum Bacteroidota; class Bacteroidia; order Flavobacteriales; family Flavobacteriaceae; genus DT-34. The sequence goes on from JABSPM010000071.1 coordinate 16,793, forward strand.
GGGAATGAAACTCGATCGCTATAAAACCCATGATATTGAAATTGTTATTGACCGTCTGAAGATTGAAAATACATCGGACAATGATAAACGACTTACCGAAACCATAAAAACCGCAATGTATCACGGTGATAATACCTTAATGGTCATTGATCATGACACCAATGAAACAAGGTATTTTAGTAGAAATTTAATGTGCCCCTCTTCTGGAATTTCTTATCCTAATCCTGAACCAAATAATTTTTCATTTAATTCACCTAAAGGTGCTTGTGAGCAATGCAATGGCATAGGAAACTTATATGAGATTAATCTCAAAAAAATTATACCAGATGATAATATTTCTATAAAGCAAGGTGGTTTAGCACCACAAGGTCCTCAGAAAAACACTTGGATTTTTAAGCAGTTAGAACATATTGCACAACGCTTTGATTTTAGCCTTAGCGACCCTATAAAAACCATTCCTAAGGAAGCCATGACTATGATTTTATATGGCGGAAATGAGAAGTTTACTATAGAAAGTAAAACACTTGGTGTTCATAGAAATTACAGTATTGATTTTGAAGGTATTGCGAATTTCATTGAAAACCAATACAAAACGGCAGACACTACCGCTATCAAACGCTGGGCTAAAGGCTTCATGGACAATGTTACATGTACTACTTGCAAGGGGTCGCGACTTAAAAAAGAATCACTATGCTTTAAAATCCATGAAAAAAATATTTCAGATTTGGTAAATATGGATATTTTGGACCTTGCGCATTGGTTTGAACACCTTAACAAACACCTATCAAAACAACAACAAAAGATTGCTTCTGAAATTATCAAGGAAATTCAAACACGTATTCAATTTTTATTAGATGTTGGATTGAATTACTTAACACTTAACAGGAGTTCAAAATCGCTTTCGGGAGGAGAAGCCCAACGTATTCGATTGGCTACGCAAATTGGCTCTCAATTGGTTGGCGTCCTTTATATTTTAGACGAACCAAGCATTGGCTTACATCAACGAGATAACCAAAAATTAATCAACTCGCTATTATCACTAAGAGATATTGGCAACTCAATTATTGTCGTAGAACATGACAAAGATATGATTGAACGCGCCGATCATGTTATTGATATTGGACCAAAAGCTGGCAGTCATGGCGGAAAAATCATAAGCCAAGGTAGCCCAAAAGAACTTTTAGGACATCATACAATTACTGCAGAATATCTCAATGGCACCAAAAAAATTGAAATCCCAAAAACACGCAGAAAAGGAAATGGTAAAACACTGAAAATTAGTGGCTGTACAGGAAACAACTTAAAGAATATTAGTGTCAAATTTCCTCTAGGTATGATGATTGGTGTGACAGGGGTTTCTGGAAGTGGAAAATCCACATTAATTAACGAAACGCTCTATCCCATTCTTAACAACTACTATTTTAACGGCGTAAAAGAGCCCTTGCCGTACAAGAAGATTGAGGGACTACAGCACATTGACAAGGTAATAGACATCAATCAATCACCAATTGGAAGAACACCTCGAAGCAACCCTGCAACCTATACAGGAGTGTTTAGCGAAATAAGAAGTCTATTTGCTAAAACTCCCGAAGCTATGATACGCGGCTATAAACCTGGACGCTTTAGTTTTAATGTCACTGGTGGTCGATGCGATACTTGCAAAGGAGGCGGGCTTCGTGTCATAGAAATGAATTTCTTGCCTGACGTTTATGTAGATTGCGAAACCTGTCAAGGTAAACGTTTTAATAGAGAAACTTTAGAAATTCGATATAAAGGAAAATCCATAAGCGATGTTTTAAATATGACCATTGAAGATGCTGTAAATTTCTTTGAGCCTATTCCTAAAATATACAGAAAACTTAAGACTATTAAAGATGTAGGTCTAGGTTACATTACACTAGGACAGCAGAGTACTACTCTTTCGGGAGGAGAAGCGCAACGCATAAAACTAGCTACAGAACTCTCAAAAAAAGATACAGGAAATACATTCTACATCTTAGATGAACCTACTACTGGATTACATTTTGAAGACATTAGAGTACTTATGGAAGTGCTCAACAAACTAGCAAACAAAGGCAATACCGTACTTATTATAGAACATAATTTAGATGTTATAAAAACAGTAGATTACATTATAGACATCGGTTACGAAGGCGGAAAAGGTGGTGGTCAAATTGTAGCCAAAGGAACACCAGAACAACTTATTAAAGACAATAAAAGCTATACAGCCCAGTTCTTAAAACTGGAATTTAATTAACTTAAAAACGTTTTATAAATATGAGAAAACAACATGCAAGAGGTTGGAATGAAATAAAAACTAATGACTCTTGGGCTATATTCAAAATCATGGGAGAGTTTGTTAATGGTTTTGAAACCATGAGTAAAATTGGTCCTTGTGTATCACTCTTTGGATCTGCACGAACCCAACCAGACAATCCAAATTATAAACTAGCAGTAGATATTTCTAGAGCCATTGTTGAAGCTGGATATGGCGTCATTACAGGTGGTGGACCAGGAATTATGGAAGCGGGTAATAAAGGTGCACATTTGGCTGGAGGTACATCTGTAGGTTTAAATATTGACCTTCCGTTTGAGCAACACGACAACCCATACATTGACTCGGATAAGAATTTAAATTTTGATTACTTTTTTGTGAGAAAAGTAATGTTTGTAAAATACTCTCAAGGTTTCGTAGTTATGCCAGGAGGTTTTGGAACCCTAGATGAACTTTTTGAGGCCTTAACCCTTATTCAAACCAATAAAATTGAAAAGTTCCCTATAATTATGGTTGGAAGCGAATTTTGGGAAGGCTTAATGGATTGGGTTAAAACAACCTTATTAGATAAATTTGAAAACATTAGCGCAAAGGATTTAGATTTAATACATCTTGTGGATACAAAGGAAGAAGTTATAGCGATTTTAGATGGGTTCTATAAGCAATATAATCTAAGCCCTAATTTCTAAAATCACGCCTATAGTATTGCGGCAAAAGCATTATTATTCATAAACCCATTGCAATACTCAAATCTTAAGATGAGTGTTTCAAATACCATACATACATTTTGACAGCTATTGCAAGAATTAGAGATCATAATATACGCCTATAATTTGTATATGATAAAGTAAAACAACATGGCTTATTTTGATGCTATAGAAATGCACAACACTGTTATTCTAACCAAAAAAATTGGATTGACGAATGGATTCTATTTTCTTTAAGCGCTTAATTTATAATACACCTTTTTGATATAATCAAAATCTATATATGAAATGAGTAATGCCAATAATAATACTGTAAATTGTTTTAATTCTAAAATTATTTATAGTACTTGCAGCACTGCTAAATTTAACTCAAAACGAAATTGCACCTTGTATACGTTGCTATTATGGCCAGTTTAAAATTTAAAACAGACTAATTGAAATATCTCTTATCCATACTTTTGCTTACCGGTTTTACTTCTTTTGCACAAAACAAAATTGAAATTAATGCCAAATTTGACATTGAAAATGATCAAATCCATATTAAGCAGTATGTAGAATATACTAACACCTCAACTGACACGCTAAGCACCATTTATCTGAATGACTGGAGCAACAGTTTTTCTACAAAAAATACACCTTTAGCATTACGGTTTACTGAAGAATTCAGCACCAATTTCCATTTTGCTAAAAACGAAGAACGTGGTTTTACAGTACTAACTTCGGTTTTAGATGATCGCAATGCCATTTTAGATTACAATTATCTAGAAACACATCCAGATGTCTTAAAAGTGCAACTTGCTAAAGCCTTACTGCCACAAGAATCTTATAAAATTAACCTAGATTATATTGTTAAAATTCCAAGCGATAAATTTACACGATACGGTGTTAATGCATCAAAAGACTATCATCTAAAATATTGGTATATCACCCCTGCCATTTATGATGGCAAGTGGCACTATTTTAGCAATAAAAACTTAGATGATTTATACGTTCCAAAATCAGATATTACACTTGAAGTTGAGTATCCTATAGCGTACAACTTAATCTCTGAGTTAGACCGTATTACCACCACCATCAATCAACAGACACAAACCACAATTTTAAATGGTAACGATCGGGTTGATAGTAAATTATTCTTAAAGAAATCGCAATCGTATATAACAACTCAAACCGAACATTTTTCTTTAATTACAAACCTAAACAAAAAAGGAATTTCTAATTTACACAAAGCCCTAGTTACAGATAGAATTGCTAGCTTTGTCTCAAATTATTTAGGCAATTACCCTCATAAAAAATTACTAGTTACCACAATTGATATCAAAAAAGACCCTGTTTATGGTCTTAACCAGTTGCCAGATTTCATTAGACCATTCCCTCCTACACTACAATTTGAATTAAGTTTATTAAAAAGCACTCTAAGCAACTATTTAGACAATACTTTACTACTTAACCCTAGAAAAGAACACTGGTTAAAAGACGGTATTCAAATTTATTTCTTAATGAAATACATTGAAGACTATTACCCTAACACTAAATTGCTAGGATCCTTTGCTAATTTTTGGGGTATTCGTTGGTTTCATGCTTCAGATTTGAGATTCAATGAACAATACAACTTATACCAAATGCATATGCAAAGAACCAATAGAGATCAACCTCTTACTATGGCAAAAGATTCTTTGCTTAAATTCAATAAAAATATTGTCAACAAATATAAAGCTGGTGTAGGTCTAGCATATTTAGATGATTTTATAGCCTCGAATATTTTAGAAACCACCATTAAAAACTTTTTAGAAAAACACAAAATAATCCCCACTAATCCATTGGCTTTTGAGACCTATCTCAAATCACAAACCTCAAAAGATATTGACTGGTTTTTCAAAGATTTTATAAGGACTAGATCAAAAATAGATTTCAAATTAAAGGCAGTAAAACGAAGTAAAGACTCAATAACCTTTACAGTTAAAAACAAAGCTTCCAGTAATGTGCCCATTACTTTATTTAGCTTGAACGATAATCATGTATTGTCTAAACAATGGTTGACTAATATTGAAGACAAAAAAACCTATACAATATCAAACACCAATAATCGTATTAATAGACTTGTCTTAAACTATGACCGTAGAATTCCAGAAATAAATCAGCGTAACAATTGGAAATTTTTACGCCATTTAAATATCATCAATAAACCCCTGCAAATAAGATTTTTACAAGACTTTGAAAACAGCAGATATAGCCAAACCTTTTTAATGCCAATTGTAGAATTTAACAACATCTATGACGGTCTTACACTTGGAGGTAAATTCTACAACAAAACATTATTGCGACGTAACTTCTATTATAAAATATCGCCACTATACGGGTTAAAGTCCAAAAGCCTAACAGGCTCAGCTACTATTAGCAATACTTTTAACTACGAAAACAATAAACTCTATAAATTCAAAATTGGACTAACAGGAAGTTATTCGTCCTATGCGCCAAATTTGTTTGCTCAAATAATTAGACCGTTTGTTAGCTTTGACTTTAGAAATGCTGATGATTTTAGATCCAATAAACGAAGTACTCTAAACGTGAGATATGTTGATATCACAAAAGATCCCGATATTTTTAACATCTCTGGAACTAATGAGCCCGACTATAAAGTATTTAATATCCGATATGTCAATTCAAACCCGGGATTGATAAATTACTTCGGATGGTTCACTGATTTTCAACTTTCAAAAAACTTTGGAAAACTATCAATTAATTATGAGTACCGTAAACTCTACCAAAGCAACAGGCAATTAAACTTTCGTTTCTTTGCAGGGTCCTTTATATACAATAAAAACCCAGAAGACTTAGATTATTTTAGTTTTGCCTTAGACCGCCCCAAAGATTACCTATTTGATTACAACTATTTGGGCCGCTCGGAAACCACTGGAATTTATAGTCAACAGCTTATCATTGCAGAAGGAGGACTCAAATCTAAACTTGACACACCTTTTGCCAACCGTTGGATGACTACCTGCAATATGAGCACTACACTTTGGAAATATATTCAAGCATATGGAGATATTGGTTTGGTAAAAAACAAAGGAGATAATCCAAAATTTGTTTATGACTCTGGTGTTCGTGTTAACCTAGTTACAGATTACTTTGAACTGTATTTCCCTATTTACTCAAATTTGGGTTGGGAAATTGCACAGCCAAATTATGATCAAAAAATTCGATTTATCTTTACTGTAGACCCAAAAACACTTTTAGGACTTTTCAGAAGGAAATGGTATTAAACCTTAGCTGATTTTCTTTAGAAAATTCTCAGTCAAAACTCGTATTTAGCATATATACTAAATTAAAAACAAATAAATTAATGTTTTGTTGCATATAATTCAATTTATTAACGTTTTATAAATTGCAAAAATTGCTGTAATTGCTTATATTTGCAGTCCCTAAAAATAAAACTTCTATGCATACAAATCCAGATATTTCAAACGCCATTTCATTCGATGATTTCAAATCCGAAATCCTAAATGACTATAAACTAGCAGTTACAAGTAGAGAATGTAGCCTCCTTGGACGCCGCGAAGTCTTAACTGGTAAAGCAAAGTTTGGCATATTTGGAGATGGAAAAGAAGTTCCTCAATTGGCCTTAGCCAAAGCATTCCAAAATGGAGATTTTCGTTCTGGATATTATAGGGATCAAACTTTTATGATGGCTATTGGACAATTGACTATTGAGCAATTCTTCGCTGGACTCTACGGACATACCGATATCAATTATGACCCTATGAGTGCAGGGCGTCAAATGGGCGGACATTTTGCGACACATAGTTTAGATGACAATTACAATTGGAAGGACTTAACATCGCAGAAAAATTCTAGCGCAGATATCTCCCCTACTGCTGGTCAGATGCCACGATTATTAGGACTGGCACAAGCCTCTAAAATTTATAGAAACGTTAAAGGTATTAAAACAACCAATTTTTCTGAAAACGGTAACGAAGTGGCTTGGGGAACTATTGGTAACGCAAGTACAAGTGAAGGTTTATTCTTTGAAACAATTAATGCTGCTGGTGTACTTCAAGTCCCAATGGTTATTAGTATTTGGGATGATGAATACGGTATATCCGTACATGCAAAACACCAAACGACTAAAGAAAATATTTCAGAAATTCTAAAAGGTTTCCAACGTGACGAAAACAATAAAGGTTATGAAATCTTAAAAGTTAATGGCTGGGATTACTCAAAGTTAATTGACACTTATCAACGTGCCTCGGATATTGCCAGAGAAAAACATATCCCTGTATTTATTCATGTCTTAGAATTAACACAACCTCAAGGCCATTCAACTTCTGGATCTCATGAGAGATACAAAAGTCCAGAACGTCTAAATTGGGAAAAAGAATATGACTGTTTAAGCCAAATGCGCAGCTGGTTACTTTCAAATTCTATTGCTTCTGAAGAGGATTTGAAATCCATTGAAAAAGCTATTAAAAAAGAGGTGCGTTTAGGCAAAAAGAAAGCTTGGGATGCCTTTATAAATCCACTCCTAAAAGAAAGACAACAACTCGTAACCTTATTAAAATCTGTAAGTGCCAGCAGTGCAAACGGCATATTTATAGACAAGCTTATCCAGAAGCTAGAAGCTATCGATGAACCTTTAAAAAAGGACATGTTATCTACTGCTAGAAGAGTTTTGCGCTATCTAACATTTGAAAACACTACAGAAAAAGCACAACTCAATCAATGGATTGATGCTTACTTTGCTAAAGAACAACCAAAATACAGCTCGCACTTATATAGCGAATCTCCAAAGAATGCTACCAATATTAATCCAGTAGCACCTGCCTATGAAGACCATTCAGAAATGGTAGATGGTAGGTTAATTATTAGAGATAACTTTGATCAATTATTTTCCAAATATCCTGAAGCCTTAATCTTTGGCGAAGACTCCGGAAACATTGGAGATGTTAATCAAGGTCTAGAAGGTCTCCAAGAAAAATATGGAGCATTGCGAGTTGCCGATGCAGGTATTAGAGAAGCTACGATACTTGGACAAGGTATTGGTATGGCAATGCGAGGTTTAAGACCAATTGCTGAGATTCAATACCTCGACTATATTTTATATGCTCTACAAATTATAAGCGATGATTTAGCCTCGTTACATTACAGAACAAAAGGAAAGCAAAAAGCACCTTTAATTATTAGAACTAGAGGACATCGACTAGAAGGCATATGGCACTCTGGATCTCAAATGGGAGGCATCTTAAACTTAGTAAGAGGAATCCATGTTTTAGTTCCAAGAAACATGACTAAAGCCGCTGGTTTTTACAACACATTGATGGAAAGTGATCAGCCAGCTTTAATCGTTGAATGTCTAAATGGTTACCGATTAAAAGAAAAAATGCCATCAAATATTGGCGAATTTAAAACTCAAATAGGTGTTGTTGAGACCTTAAAAGAAGGACAAGATATTACTTTAGTGTCTTATGGATCTACTTTACGAATTGTAGAACAAGTTGCAAATGAACTCCTTGAAGTTGGCATTGATGCAGAAGTTATAGATGTGCAATCGCTATTGCCATTTGACATTAATCATGATATTGTAAAAAGTGTTGCTAAAACCAATCGTTTAATGATAATTGACGAGGATGTACCTGGAGGAGCTTCTGCATACATTTTAGACGAAATTTTAAATACACAAGGTGCATACCAACATTTAGACAGTCCACCGCTAACTTTAGCAGCCAAGGCGCACAGACCTGCCTATGGCACTGATGGAGACTATTTCAGTAAGCCGTCTAGTGAAGACATTTTTGAGGCCGTGTACAAGATAATGCATGAAGTCAACCCAAAAGATTTTCCAGCATTGAGATAACTAATGCGTTATAAAACATCTAAAAAAAATCACTCAAATCACTTGGGTGATTTTTGGCTTTAGGTAAGCTTTAAAATTTTATTGCCCCCTATTTTTTTATTTTAAAGCATCTTGAGCCTTCGCCAGTCAGATTCCAAATGCATCAAGCATTCAGATTGTCCGAGATTATGCCATTTTCCTTTTGTAAACCAGCATGTAATCGACATTAATTTCACATATGACATTTCAATGTTTACCAATAGCTTGCCAATCCACTTAATGCATTATCCTATAGAGTAATTCTTTTAACAAATCGCCTTGAGGAATACCACTGGAATTAACACCTTTACTCTTTAAATCAAAAATTCTTAAAGTCGCAATAGCCTCACTCACATTACGCATAGGATAATTATGTGCTGCGACTACATAATCTTTTACAAAATAAGGGTTGATTTTTAACTTTTGAGCAACAGATCTTGGTGATTTATCATGTAATCCATGATATTGCAATAACTGAGAAAAGAAATTATACAATAAGGCTACGGTAACCACCATAGGATTGTCCTTTGGATTTTCGGCAAAATAAGTAATAATTTGGTTAGCCTTTATAACGTTTTTATCTCCCACCGCTTTGCGCAGTTCAAAATTATTATAGTCTTTACTTATACCTATATTGGTCTCTATGATTTCTGGTGTAATTTGACTCCTTTTAGGTACTATTAGTTTCAATTTTTCTAATTCATTATTAATTTTACTCAAGTCCGTTCCTAAGAACTCAACAAGCATTTGAGCGGCTTTTGGTGTTATGCTATACTCTTTTGGAGCCAATACACGACGAATCCAATCTGCGACTTGATTTTCATATAGCTTCTTACTTTCAAAAACAACCCCAACTTTTTTTAGGGCTTTATAAAGTGCCTTATTTTTATGTATCTTCTTGTATTTATAATTTACAACAAGTACGGTAGAAGGCTGTGGATTTTTTGCATAGTCTGCCAGTTTTTCAATATGACGAGAAAGGTCTTGTGCTTCTTTTACAATAACCACCTGGCGTTCTGACATCATAGGAAAACGCTTGGCATTAGCCACAATATCATCTACAGAAATATCTCTTCCATAAAGTACCATTTGGTTAAAGCCCTTTTCGGATTCGTCCAGCACATTAGCCTCAATATATTCAGAAATTTTATCAATATAATAAGGCTCCTCGCCCATTAAAAAATAAATAGGTTTTAGGTTGCCATTTTTAATATCAGTAACTAATTTCTTAACTTCGTCCATCTAAATTAATAGCTGCTTTTTATTCGTGCAAAAACTCAATTTTCCATCTTACAACTTCAGATTCAAAAGTACAGAAAATAAAACTTTTATTTTTGATGAAATACGCAAAAAATTTATGGTTTTACAACCCGAAGAGTGGGTAAGACAACATTGCGTACGTTACCTTACAACTTACAAAAAATATCCAAAATCCTTAATTAACGTTGAGAAAGAAATTAAAATTAATGGTTTAAAAAAACGGTATGACATTGTAATTTTCAATCCAGATGGGAGCATTCTTTTAATTGTAGAGTGTAAAGCACCATCAATTAAAATTACACAATCTACATTTGATCAAATTGCTAGGTATAACTTGCAGTTGAATGCAACATATTTAATGGTAACCAATGGTATAAATCATTACTATTGCCAACTCGATATTAACAAAAATTGTTTTAATTTTTTAAAAGATATCCCTACCTTTACGCGATGCAACTAAGATTCATTTTAACTCTTTTTGGTATCATTACCCTCTCCCTCTCTGATGCTCAAGTAATTAGCCATATTGGCACTTGGGAATCAAAAGATGTCGAAAATCCAATGCAAATGGTATTAGATGATGATGGATTTATCACATTTATTGTAAACAAGCGTTCACTAGGCGGAAAACACTATATCTCTGAAGGTAAGCATTTGTCCATGTGTTATGAAACAACTTATACGGATACTATTGGAACCATAAGTATTCTTGTTAAAGATTGTAAAACCAAACGTGTGCTCCAAAGAGCCACGGGGAAACTCACTTTTACGGGACCAAATAACATTGAACTTTGTTTTAAAAAGCCTTTAAATGAAGAACGCACAGAGTTTACAGATGAATGCGTATCTTTTTTAAAAGTGAAATAAGTTGACGATAGCAATAGTTATATTAAATTGGAATGGTAAAGCGCTATTAGAACAATTTTTACCATCAATCATTAGGTACACATCTAGTCACGCATCTATATATGTTGCAGATAATGCCTCTACAGATGACTCTATAACTTTTGTTAAGACACAATATCCAGAGGTAAAACTCATACTAAATCGCAGCAATGGTGGTTATGCAAAAGGCTATAATGATGCTTTAAAAGACCTAAAGGAAGATCTATTATGCCTACTTAATAATGACATTGAAGTAACTCCAAATTGGTTATCTCCAATAATAGAATCTTTTAGCAACTCCAACACTGCTATTGTCCAGCCAAAAATTTTAGACTACAAAAAGAAAACGCATTTTGAGTATGCAGGTGCTGCTGGTGGTTTTATAGATAACTATGCATACCCCTTTTGTAGAGGCCGTATTTTCAATACTATTGAAGAGGATAATCATCAATATGATAATTCAGAAATATTTTGGGCTTCTGGTGCCTGTTTGTTTATAAGAAATACGGTTTTTAAGGCACTTAATGGCTTTGATGCTTCATTTTTTGCACATATGGAAGAAATCGATTTGTGTTGGAGAGCACAAAACTTGGGATATAGCGTAGCATATAATAACCAATCTACGGTTTACCATGTTGGTGGCGCTACATTAAGCAACGCCAATTCCCAAAAAACCTATCTCAACTTTAGAAACAGCTTAGCCATGCTTGTCAAAAATGCTAAAGGAAATATTGCGTTTTTGGTTATTATGAGACTTATTTTGGATGGTATTGCTGGCATCAAATACATGTTATCCTTACAACCCAAACACAGTTATGCAATTATTAAGGCACATTTTGCGTTCTATAGACGTTTGCCAGGTCTAATTGGACAACGAAAAGCCCTAACACAACAGTCAAATTATGCCAAAACACCCTCAATTGTTTGGGCATATTTCATTCAAAAGAAGAAACAATTTAATCGTTTATAAACGAGTTGTAAAAGTTTTGTTAATACTAGTATCAGCCAATGTTTTTTATATACTTTTACATTATATTTCAGATTAATAAATAGTCAAAATTCATGAATAAAGTTTTATTATTAAGCCTATCAACATTGCTCTTATTGAGCTCATGTGTCTCAAAAAAAGATTTTGCTGCTTTAGAAGCGAAGCAAAAAGAGACTCAAGATTTATTAAACTCTGCTACTGTAAAACTCAACTCTTGTTTGGAAGAAAAAGCATCTGCATCTGCTAGAGCTGAAGCCTTACAAGGTCAGATTACAGATCTCAGAAACACCAATACGAGTCTCATTCAAAGCAATAAGGATTTAACGATGTTAACTACTAAAGGCGCTGAAAACGTAGAAAAGACTTTAGAAAGCATGAAAGAAAAAGATCTTAAGATTACACGCTTACAAGACGCTGTAAACAAAAAAGATAGTGTAATGCTTGCCTTGGTAACCAGCCTTAAAAAAGAAGTGGGTATTAATGACCCAGATATCGAAGTTAATGTAGAAAAAGGTGTGGTTTTTATATCTATTGCCGACAAATTACTATTTAAAAGTGGTAGTTATAATGTTACTACTAAAGCTAAGGATGTACTCGCAAAGGTTGCTAAGGTGATCAAAAGTAAACCAAATTTTGAAGCCATGGTAGAAGGGCATACAGATGATGTGCCTTATCTCAAAGCGCCTTTACTAGACAATTGGGATCTGAGTGTAAAACGTTCTACCTCTATTATTAGAGTATTACAAGAACTCGGTGTTAATCCTGCCCAATTAATTGCAGCAGGCCGCAGCCACTATGTACCTTTAGTTGAAAATGACACTGCTCTAAATAGAGCAAAAAATCGAAGAACTCGAATCGTTGTATTACCAAAAATTGATCAATTTTATGACATGATTGAAAAAGAAATGAAAAGCTTATCAGCTAGTGGTAATTAATTTAAATAAGTGTTAAAAAGCCCAATCCTAGGATTGGGCTTTTTTATGATTTAGAGTGTTTTATAATAGTATTGAAATGAGGTAAACATAATATACTGATTAATGATTTGTTGTGAATTGCTTTAACTGCGCTGAACTTCGATTAAGCCTAAGTGATATACCAATGGGCAGTGCAACGCATAAACTATAAGCTAAGACCAAATACCTAAAATTAAGTTTCAGATTTGTATTTTTACCTAGCATTCGCAGTCTTTTTACTTTAAACAGCTTCACAACACCTAATATCTGAGTAAAACACGCAAAAAGACTTTATCTGCTTACGGTATGCATGTGGTTAAATACCCTTGTAAACTTACCATCACAACTCAACATTATCCGATTAACACTATAAATACAGGAATTACCGACTTTACAACATCATAAAATTCTAATATTTGAAGAATTTTGGAATTAGTTGGGATAACTATTTGTATTTAATCTAAATAATCATAATTTTGCATTGTGATTGCGATAACAACATCTTCAAACAAAAGCCAATTTGTACTTAACTTCCATGAAAAAGTCATTGTACTGAGTTTTTGTGAGTTGCTTTCATTTCGAAATAAAATAGACCAAATTGATATTGTCTCACATTTTTATAGCGACCACAATGCATTTGGTATCGAAATCATCACACTTTGTAATTTGCAGCACCTTTTAATTTTAGAAACTTCTGACCTGCTGAAACTTAAAGACATCATGCATTCTATTTTTACAGAAAAAGCAGAAAAAGTCCTTTACTAATATTTATTCAATCCAAATACATACTACTGAAAAACAGCAGTGTACACTTTAAGTTTATGTATATTTGTATCAACTAAAAACGACGGATATATGAATCAGATTATTAGAGAAAATTTATCAATAAGTGTAAACACAATTGATTTATTAAACGACCAAATAAAGAAAGAAGCAAAAGCATCAGCAATGTATCTAGCCATGGCGTCATGGTGTGACCAAAATGGATTTGAACATAGTGCCAACTTTTTCTATGAGCAATCTAGTGAAGAACGCGATCACATGATAAAGATATTTAAATTTATTATAGATAATGGTGGCATTGCCTATTCGCCAGAAGTAACGCAAATAAACCATGAATTCGCCTCTATTTTAGATGTGTATAAAACTGCTTTACATGAAGAAATTAATGTGAGTAAATCTATTCAAAAAATCTTCCTTAATTGCAGAAAAGAAAACGATGTTGCTTCAGAATTGTTTTTACAATGGTTTATCAACGAGCAACTTGAAGAAGAACAAAAAATGAGACATGCTGTGAAAATTTATGAATTACATGGTGAAGATGTAGAAAACTTATACGCTATAGACAAACGCTTGGCAACATCATAATTGTTATTGGATATTGCATCGCACTAAAAACTGCTAGAAAACGACAGTAATTTCTAGCAGTTTTTATATTTACCTAAGAGGGTTATACAAAATACGGTCTTATACCGGTTCTTCTGTTAAATTACACATTAGAAAAATGATGATTTTTTATATTAGGTAAAAAATAACGCAAAAAAGCCTATTTTAATTGAGTAATTTAGAAGTAGAGATGGTATTAAAGGATATCTAAACGACCCTTACCCTTTCTGATAATGTCTATAGTACCATCCGATACATCAATAACCGTAGAGGCTTCATTATCTCCATAGCCCCCATCTATAACCACATCGACAATATCCTTCCATTTTTCCAAAATCAACTCTGGATCTGTAGTGTATTCCAAAACTTCATCCTCATCTCTAATAGAAGTAGAAATAATAGGATTTCCAAGTTGTTTTACAATTTCTAAAGCAATTGCATTATCTGGGACTCTAATACCTACGGTCTTTTTTTTCTTAAATGGGTTTGGTAAAGTCTTTGCCCCTGGCAAAATAAAAGTATATGGCCCAGGAAGTGCACGTTTTAATAATTTGAATGTCCTATTATCTATTTGCTTTACATAATCACTTAAATTACTTAAGTCTTGACAAATAAAAGAAAAATTAGACTTCTCTAGCTTAACGCCTTTTATTTTTGCCACACGTTCTAAAGCTCTAATATTCGTAATATCACAACCCAAACCATAAACTGTATCTGTTGGATAAATTATCAAACCACCGCGTTTAAGCACCTTGACAATCTTATCAATTTCCCTAGGGTTTGGGTTTTCTTTATATAATTTTATAAATTGTGCCATATCTATTTAAAAAAAATAATCGTATAAATAAATAACTTTCATGAAAGGATTAAAACCTCAGTTCATTTTACTTCTTTTTACTTTTGTATTTCTGTCTTGCACTAGTGATGATAATAATTCCGATAATAATAACGAATTAACGCTTGATTATCAAGAATTATTAAATATTTCTTATGGAAATGATTCTCGGCAAGTATTTGACCTTTATTTGCCCGAAAACAGAACCCTAACCACAAAAGTCATGATTTTAGTCCATGGAGGAAGCTGGGTTTCAGGTGATAAAAACGATATGAATGACATCAAAGACGCTATGAGAGCCGAGTATCCAAACATAGCGATTGTAAATGTTAATTATAGGTTAGCTGGTTCTGGTATATCTCCTTATCCTATGCAATTAAATGATATTACTGCTGTTATTGAGCATCTAGAAACCCATCAAAACAACTACACAATTTCCAATGATTATGGTTTTGTTGGTGTAAGTGCTGGAGGGCATTTATCGTTACTTTGGAGTTATGCATTTGACACAAATAATGCTGTTGAAATGGTGTGTAGTATTGTTGGACCTACTAATTTCACTGACCCTAATTACTTAAACAATCCTTTAGCGACTGCGGCCTTAAGTAATTTTGGCATTGCTATTACTGACACCGCTCTTTTGGAAGAAATGAGTCCTTATCATAATGTTACCGCATCTTCTCCTCCAACAATTTTATTTTATGGCGGAATGGATCCTTTAGTACCAACATCACAAGGTGTGGATTTAGATGCTAAACTCAATCAATTAAGTGTTCCTCATGAATTTACGTTATATCCAGACGAGGGTCATGGTTGGTCTGGTGATAATTTAGATGATTCTTACACTAAACTAAATGCCTTTATTGCCACCTATTTTGAATAATTAACTAATAATATCTAACTTAGCAAACCGTAGTAGCAATTTTTTTACACCTAAACCTTCAAATTTAATTTCTGCTTTCATATCTGTACCTTTACCTTCAATCTTAACGACCTCTCCTTTTCCAAAACGTTGATGATTGACGATATTTCCAACCACTAAACCAGAATCAAAGAGATTAGAATTTTCACTTGAATTTGATTTGGATACTACTATTTTTTTAAGATGTTTTGGTTGCGTAACCTTAAACTTTTCTGGTTGCTTTCTTATACTTTTGTCTACAGGTTTCTTAAAGCGAATTGCGTTAGGATCTTTAGTTTTAAATTTTGGTTTTGCGTCAGACATCAGACGCCCTTTCTCAGGCTTAAACTTTTGTACTTTGTCTGGCACCACATCATCAAAAATATCAGCACTTAACATTGGATTAAACCTTGATTCCTCTATACTCATAAGTTCTAAATACTGCTCATCAATTTCTTCTATAAATCGACTCGGTTCTGCATCTATCAATTTCCCCCAACGATAGCGTGATAAGGCATAGGATAAATACACCTTTTTTTCTGCTCTTGTCAAAGCAACATAAAATAAACGTCGCTCTTCTTCAAGTTCGCTGCGAGTATTCA
>JABSPM010000072.1 GCA_013215095.1 Flavobacteriaceae bacterium
AAATTGCACTTAGACAAGCTGCCAATGCGATTGGAAATTTAAAAGATACGCATCTTTCTAATTTCTTTAACCGAATCGCATATCGAAAAGGTAGGTCCGTTGCAGTTTCTGCCACTGCTAGAAAACTCACAACAATACTTTGGAATATGTTATTTAAAAATCAGCAATATAATCCACCAACAGTTTATGAGTATTTAGATCAAAAAAGAAAGAGAAAAGTACGTGAACTTCAAAAACAAATCGCTAATTTGGATGCCAGAATGAGAAAAGTCCAACCTTCATGAAAGCCAGTGAAATCAAGGGATAGTAGAAATGTTACTCAGAATTAGAATGAGACAAAAAATAGCCATAGGAATATTGATTATCTTCTGTTTACCAGAAATAAGACCACTATTGCCTTATTTGGATTATTTGGTCAATTACGAATACGTTTCGAAAGTGCTTTGTATTAACAAAGAAAAACCTATGTCAACCTGTAACGGAAAGTGCTACTTAAGTCAGCAACTGAAAGAAGCTCAAGAAACCGAAAAACAGGACAAAAAAACACCAACAGTTGAGCAGGAAAGAATTATAATGATTGTTTATAATTCTGAACTTCCAAAATTTTTATTAAACGTTTCAGAGACTAAACAATATTCTGGATTTTATCAATTTTCAATAAAAGATTTGTCCATTTCGCCACCTACACCACCACCAAAATGTTAATTGAACATCAGCTTAGTTTCTAATTTATTGGAGACTTTTTAAATATTAAATTAACAAAAGGTAAAAAATGTACAATAAAATTTTAACGCCCATTTTGGGCGCAATCTTGCTATGGTCTAATGTAACAATAGCACAGGAAAATCAATGGACTTCAGCAAGACCTGATGGACACGCACCTATTAGTATAATGGGAGACCATTACCATAAAAAAAGTGAATTTATGTTTTCATATAGGTTTATGCCAATGTGGATGAAAGATAACTTAAAGTCAACTGATGATATATCTAATGACGATATTTATCAAAATTTTATGGTTGCACCACAGAAAATGAATATGAATATGCATATGCTTGGTTTAATGTATGCACCATCCGACCGAGTTACACTAATGGTTATGGGAAATTATATCTCAAACTCTATGGACTTAAGGACAGGAATGGGAGTTGACTTTACTACGAAATCAGGTGGATTAGGTGATATTACTGTATCGAGTCTTATTAAAATAATGAACACTAATCGACAATCTTTACACGGAAATGTTGGGATTTCAATTCCAACAGGTGATATCGACCAACGTGATGCAACACCAATTATGAACAATGCACAATTAGCATATCCAATGCAACTCGGTAGCGGAACTTGGGACCCAAATTTGGGTTTAACTTATATAGGACAATCTGATAATTTTTCTTGGGGTGCTCAATCAATGTATAAATTTAGATTGGGAGAAAACTCTGAAAATTACACTTTTGGAAATCGTTTTGACATTGTTGGTTGGGGAGCTATGAAAGTTTCAGACTATTTTAGCTTGTCAACAAGTTTAAGCTATTTTAACACTCAAAAAATAGACGGTGTTGATGCTGATTTAAACCCAATGATGATGCCATTATTCAACACGGATAATTCAGGAAGAAGTCAATTTGATGTTGGTATCGGAACAAATTTTTTCGTTCCAAAAGGTAGTTTGAAAAATTTGCGAATTGGAGCGGAAATAAAAATCCCAACTTACCAAAGAGTAGATGGAATACAAATGAAAAACACCTTAATGGCAACATTTGGAGTTCAATACACAATCGGACATAAAGAATAACTATGCCCAACATTGTATAAAAGTAATAGTGGTTTGGGTGCAAACTCAAACCATTTTTGCTTTTATTTAAGTATATTGCTTATCGAAAAGTAAGTGCATAAAATCCGCTACTGCTCTTATACGAGACCGTTACAAACAATTTAAACAAAACATTACGAAATGAAAAAACTAATAATTCTTATTCTCCTTGCCACTTTTGTCATACGATTTGCTAATTCTCAAGATACTTTTTCAATCGTTGCTGTAGACTCCGTTACAGGTGAAGTTGGTAGTGCGGGGGCTTCTTGTGTTGATCTTTATCAAGCAGGATTTCCCAATGATGACTTTCTTGGACAATTGATTCCAAATGTAGGAGCTATCAATACTCAAGCATACTACATGCCTGCAAATCAAACAAATGCAACAAACCGAATGAATTTAGGAGAAACACCTAATCAAATTATTAGTTGGTTGGTAGAAAATGATGTTCAGTCTCTACCACAATTTAGACAATATGGAATAGCTGCAATAATTAATGGCTCTCCTGAAGCAGCAGCTCATACGGGATCCTCGACAGATAACTACAAGAATCATATTGTAGGTTCTTATTATTCAATTCAAGGAAACATATTACTTGGCCAAGAAGTTTTAGACTCAATGGAATCTAGGTTTCTTAATGAATCTGGCGATTTGGTTTGTAAACTAATGGCAGCTCTCCAAGGAGCCAATATGATAGGAGCTGATACAAGATGTGCCTCCAACGGAACATCCTCTCTATTCGCTTTTGTAAAGGTAGCACAACCTACAGATGTGTTTGGGAATCCCTCTTTTAATGTTTCAGTAAGAACAACTAATAACTCAGGAGTAGAACCAATTGACTCGTTGCAAACTAAATTCGATCTTATACATAATTGTAGTAGCCTTGGTTTAAATGAGACGGAAGATTTTTCCAAGTTTTTTTCTATTTATCCTAATCCCGCATTGGATTATATAACGCTTGTTAACAAAACAGACGAAAACTATGATTTATTCTTGTTAGATATTACAGGGAAATTAATATTTAAAGAGTCCATTTACAAAACCAAAAACCTCAATATTTCACAATATAAAAGTGGTATCTATTTTCTGAAAATCATCAACGATAATAGAATTATTGTTAAAAAGATAATTATTAAATAAAAGCATATAACACTGTATATGAAATCATAGCACCCTACGAGATGCTACTTCCCTTATACGAGACCGTTACAAACAGTTTAAACAAAACATTATGAAATGAAAAAACTAAATTTATTATTTACAATTTTAATCGGATTATTAATTTTGTCTTGCTCATCTGATGACGATAATAATTCCTCTGAAGAACCAACATTTGTTGGAACTTACTCTTTGACCTCTATCTTATCTAGTTCTGAATTAGACCCAGACGTTACAGGGAATTTTAATGACACAGAAATTATTGATAATGTCAGTTGTAATTCTATTATGATTATTAATTCTGATAATTCATTCTCTTGGGATTTTATAGCCTTAAGTTAAATTGTAAATAGTGTTATGGGAATTACCGACTATTTCCCATTAGAATGTGCAATATTTTCTGGAGGTTCAGGTCAATATCAAGTCAATGACAATGGAATTACATTCATATTTGATTCTTCTGTGAGTAATACTAATGCTCTAATAAGCGAAAACACAATAACAGTAACAATAAATGGAGGTGTAGCAGTTAATAATAGTGGGACTATTCAGTTACAGAACGTTTCTTTTACTTTGACGTATGAAAAATAAAACTGTTTGTAATACCCTATATAATTTATTGCTAGTTTCTTGTCTGTTTTCGAAAGTCCTATCGTGCTTTCTTGATAAGTAATTATTTACTAAATTAGGTGCTTGAAACACGAAACAAACCATATACAAACACGTTCTAAGCAATTAAATGAAACCAAAATACATATCAGAAATAGAAGAACTAAATCTTGAAGGTTGGACTCTTAAAGAGGAAAGCTTAACATTCCGGATTTATCAAAAAGATAGAATTAATAAAGAATTGCAGATTTTTGACTGGATTGTCTAGTATTTAAACACGCAACGAAATGATACACAAAACCGTTAGCATTAATTAAAATGAGAGTGATTATATTAATATTTGGATTTTTGATTTCCCTAAATATGTTTGGAAATGAACAATTAGGACAAATCAATGACCCTGACGGTTATACCAATGTTAGGGAACAGCCAACGACTAAATCTAAAGTTCTTTTTAAAATTTTGGATACTGAATACTTTTATTACGAAAGTTCAGAAATTGAAAATTGGTGTATAGTTACGAATATGAATGGGCGTTCTGGATTTATGCACCAATCCAGAATAGAAAATTTGAGCGAATTCATTATAAACGGGAAAATCTACCAATCGAATGAATCAAAGCTAAAAGTGAGGACTAAAAAGATTGGTAACACTCAAATAAAAATATCTCAAATAAGAAACCCTAAATCATATTGTGATGCTTACATCGAAATCACTTCGAATAAAACTAAAAAGTTCAAATATGAATTTATAGAAGCTCTTGGTGGTTCAGCTGGAATTGCTTTTTTAGAAAATGTAGTACCTAATCATATTTTAATTGTCAAACACGGAGATTATGATGGAAGAACTATTATTTTTAGCGAAAATGGACAAATAACAGAGGTTTCTGGAGGTTCAGTATCTGAATTAATTGACAACAAATACCTGATAAACTTAGCTGAGTGTGATATAGGCTACTGTGGCTTCTCAATCTATGATATTCTTCAAGAAAAAATAGTATTCAACTATGAGATTGAATTTGAATTATATCAGTTAAAAGACCAAATAATTTTTGATTTGGATTATGACATTGGAAAAGACTACCATTTATTTGACTTTGAAAAAAAAAGGTTTAAAAAATTAGAAATTAAAGAAAACATAGAAGACAACTACTTCAAGCGAACCATAAATTATGAACTTGAAAAAGGTTGTTTATGTTAATAAAACTGGTTACAATAACTAAAAACAAGTTATATGAAAAATAGCAGTTAAGAGCTAATCACAATGTTTAGTTATTTTCTGCTATCTTTGTTTCTAAACTGAAAAGTAGCACACATAAATCGCCTACTTTTCATAGTGTACCGAGCAAGCAAAGTCTATAAATTAATAGGTTTTGTGAACTGTATTTAAGATGGTGGACCCGACCCACCAACTTTGATGTATAGGAGTAGGCGTTAAACCACCTAAAGGTGTATTGGTAAAGCGCCATTGTATTGCCCGTTTAGGAAACGAATAATCGAGAATTATTCAGGTAGTATTAGAAGAGATGAACTAAAGTGATCCCCTCAACATTCTGTCAAAAGCTACGGCGTATGGTAAGGCGTTAAACCGCATAACGGCAACCTATTTACTGGTTATACGGCAGGCGTCATTCAGGGGGCATGAATTCTAATTAGGGATAATTATGGAACTCGGGAATCTGAATATAAATGTAAAGGGAAAATCACAATAGGAACACCCTAGAGGATGAAAACCAATGTTATATTCAGAGGCGGACTAATCCGTATTAGTGATGAAGGTTTTGTAGTGAAACTGGAGCGAAAAGATGAGATAAGGTTGTACAGTTGCATTACATTTAGCAACTCAGATTAAATGAGGAAGATTCTAGGTAATACAACAAAATCAATTATATTTGTATAAAAAGGGTCGTATGATAGGAGACTATCACATATGGTTCTGTAAGAAGTTTTGGGTTAATTTCCACTAACCTACTGGATGCCGAGACGTTGGCACAATACCTAATAGAACTCAAAAATTACTGAGTACTTTGGCAAACGTCAAGAGCAGTATGAGAACAAAAAATAGTAATAAAAAACTTGACGTTAGTCAGAATGCAAATTAAGACATCAATTCTTATGAAAAAAGGAGTACTCGCAGGCCTAATGATGACTTTATTGGTTTTTAGC
Organism: Flavobacteriaceae bacterium; assembly: GCA_013215095.1. Classification (GTDB taxonomy): domain Bacteria; phylum Bacteroidota; class Bacteroidia; order Flavobacteriales; family Flavobacteriaceae; genus DT-34. Next base: position 5,746 of record JABSPM010000072.1, read on the forward strand.
TGTCAAAATACATCAAAAGACGGTATAAGCTTGATAACTTCAAAAGAGCTACAAGAACTTAAACAAAAGGGAGATGTGCAATTGGTAGATGTTCGTACTCCTGAAGAATACAAAGCGGCTTTTATCGATGGATTTCAAAATATTGATTATTTATCTGCAAGTTTCAATTCAGATGTAGAAAAACTAGATAAGACCAAGCCGATAATAGTATATTGTAAATCTGGAGGACGTAGCGCAGATTGTGCTGCAGTTTTGAAAGAAAAGGGTTTTGTGCAGATTTTTGATTTAGATGGCGGTATTGCCCAATGGCGCTATGATGGCTTTGAGGTCAAATCGTTGCAGTAATCACAATATATAAAGTAATAAAGCATCTTTTTTTAAAGTAAATACGTCGCAATAATCGTTTTGGTTGTATCCGAATGTATGACACCTAAATCTGCGACATAAAACAAACTAGTACAGCGTTCGAGATTTTGTGAATCATAAGCGACTTTGTAATAAATATTTCCATTAAGATAGGCTGTTAAAGCGCGCAGCCCATGCATAAAAGGCATAAGACTTATGGCCAGCGGTAGTTGTGCTATTTCATTTTTAGATAGCTGCAAATGACTTGCTTTGAGACCCTTGATAAAGGCTTCAAAGTAATTGCTGTTAAAATTAATCTTAGAACGGTTCAACTCACCCTCAATAGATTCACTGACAATAGTTCTTACGGCGTCTCCAAAATCGTAATGAAAATACCCTGGCATTACAGTGTCTAAGTCTATCAAGCATAAGGCTTTATCTGTTTTGCTAAATAAGAAATTGTTGAGTTTTGTATCGTTGTGACATAAGCGTAAAGGTAAATTTAAATTGTAAAATGTAAGCAGCTTAGGTATTAATTGTTGTGCAAAATGAATTTCATTTTTAGCAGAAATTAGGCGTGTTTTTTTAGCAGAAATTAGAGCTGTTTCAAATTCTTTAACTCTATAAGGTAAATGGTTGAAATTTGGGATAGTTGTCTTATAATCGTTTAGGTTTTCATTCTTTAATAGTCCATGAAAACGCCCCAAAATACGTCCAGACTCAAAGGCGATTTTGGCATTGGTAGCAAAATCGTGGGCGATACTATTGGTAACATATGATTGTAGGCGCCAAACCTCACCATTATAAATGCTATACGGTTGGTTGTCTCGATTTTTTATGATTTTAATGCTTTGATAATCTTCAGCATGTAGCTGTTGTAAAGCAAGTTCTAAATTTTGATGTAAGCCTATATAATCTTTAAACACATGGGTATTGATTTGTTGTAGGATATACAAAGGCGACCCATTGTCAGAAATCAAAAACGTATCATTAATCAAACCTTGATGAATTGACTTAAACGATACGTTTTGTATGGATATATCAAATTGCTTTAATACTAATAAAACATCTTTAGGACGCATAATCGTATTAATTCCACAGTGGAGAAGGGTAGCTACCGTCTTCTGTTAATTTTGCTAGTGTTGCCACCGCTTCTGCTTTGTCAGCATAATAGGTTACTCCAAACCAAAGGCTTTGTGCATCCATAACATTGATGTCAATAAGACCATTGCTCATCATTTCCTGAGCTACAAACGGAATATAGATTTCGCCTTTTTCTAAATTTTTTTCATTTTCCAAAAATGTTTTAAAATAAGTTTCTATATACTTAAATATAGAAGGATTACAAATCCATAAATTCATAGAAACTACACTTTCTGGTTCTAATTCTACGCCCGAATCTTCATCTATGATTTTGCCATTATTTGCCGTAATTTTTGTACGTTCAATAATAGAGGTAAGACGTCCATTATCTGCTTCGCAGACTCCTCTAGATACAGCGCCATGTGCAGAGAGCGTATCGTTTAAACGATAGCCTACTAAGCCATAGGTAGAAGCATTAGCACTATTATTTATAAATTCTGAAGCGGCTTTAAGTGCTTTTTGACCGTAATAATCATCAGCATTTATAATAACAAAGTCTGAATTGATGACATGCCTTGCAGTCCATACAGCATGCGCGGTTCCCCAAGGTTTTTCTCGTCCAGTTACAACGTTTACACCTTCAGGAAGGTCATTAAGGTCTTGTACTAAAACATCTAGTTTTATATGTTCTGGTAATTTTGGTGTTAAATGCTCTTCTAAAAAAGTTTTATTGGCAGCCTTTGTAATTATAACGATATGATCAAATCCATTGGTAATGGCATCAGAGATACTAAATTCCATTAAAAATTCTCCCGCAGGACCAAGATCATCAAATTGTTTGAGTTTTCCGTAACGACTACCACTTCCTGCAGCCATAAGTAATAAGGTCATATGATTTAGTTTTTTGTAAAAATAGGATAAAGCAATGAAACATCTATGATGAAATGAGTCATAATTGATAAATGGTTTAAAACGAAATGGTTTTTTGCGTTTTTGTATTCAGTAAGCGCATTGTAGTGCCTATACGTTTTGTTGCTTGTATTACAGTAATATTGTGATATGATGTACTGCATCATAATAGAGCTGTCAAAGAGAGATGGCTATGCAAAAACCACTCCGTAAAGAAGTGGTTTTTAAATTTACTTATCTTAATAATTATGACGCCCTATGCAACTTTTGGTCGTCCAAAAACTATGCAAATTGCCTAGTTTTTATTTAATCATGTCATAACTGCGTTTGATAAAGTTAGTTAAAGCTTCGCCTTTTAATAGCCCTTGAGATAAACATGCTAAGTCTAAACTTTGATTAATCAAACGTTCTTGGTTGTCTTTATCTTCAGTGTTTAGAATATCTCCAACTAAAGTTGAGTTCGTATTAACAATTAAATTATATGTTTCTGGCATATTACCAAACATTGACATTCCTCCGCCAGTTTGTTGCATTTCTTTCATACGACGCATAAACTCTGGTTGTGTAATCATAAATGGTGCAGCAGTACTGTCCATAGTCTCTAATTGTACCGAAAACTTTTCTCCCGGAATTACCGCTTTGAGTATGTCGTCTAACTTTGTTTTTTCGTCTTCCGATAACTTAGAAATTTTGGTGTCGTCTTTCTTAATTAAGTTATCAATATGATCGGCATCTACACGAGCAAATGAGATGTTTTCTTTAGACGCTTCTAACTTTTGAATTAAATGTGATACAATCGGAGAATCTAATAATAGAACTTCATAACCTTTAGCCTTTGCGGTTTCAATATAACTGTGTTGTGCGTCTTTGTTGGACGCATATAAGATTACTAATTTGTCGTCCTTGTCCGTTTGTTTGGCTTTGATAGCATTGTACAATTCATCATAGGTATAATACTTACCATCTACTGTTGGAAATAAATTGAAAGCTTCTGCTTTTTCAAAGAATTTCTCTTCAGATAACATACCGTATTCAATTACAATTTTAATGTCATCCCATTTTGCTTCAAAATCCTCACGATTGTTATTGAATAATGATTTTAACTTATCAGCAACTTTGCGTGTAATATACGATGAGATTTTTTTAACAGCACCATCAGCTTGTAAGTAAGAACGTGATACATTTAATGGGATATCTGGAGAATCAATAACACCTTTAAGCATCGTTAAAAATTCTGGTACAATACCTTCTACATTATCTGTTACGAATACTTGGTTTTGGTACAGTTGAATTTTATCCTTTTGAATGTTCAAGTCATTCGTCATTTTAGGGAAGTACAAAATTCCCGTAAGATTAAATGGATAATCTACATTTAAGTGAATATGAAATAAAGGATCTTCAAACTGCATTGGATACAATTCTCTATAGAAACTTTTGTAATCTTCATCTTTTAAATCTGCTGGTTGTTTTGTCCAAGCAGGATTTGGGTTGTTGATGATATTGTCTACTTCTTGCGTAGGTGCTGGGTCATCTTCTTTAGCATCTTCAGGTTTAGGTAAAGTCTCGGTGCGCATTCCAAATTTAATTGGAATAGGCATAAACTTATTATACTTCGTCAATAATTCATTAATCTTAGCATCTTCTAAAAAGGCTTCTTCACCCTCGGAAATGTGCAAGATGATTTCTGTTCCGCGGTCTGTTTTCTCAGCAGTCTCCAAAGTGTATTCAGGACTTCCATCACAGGTCCAATGCGCAGCAGGTTCGTCTTTATACGATTTTGTAATGATTTCTACTTTGTCAGCAACCATAAAAGAAGAGTAAAAACCAAGACCAAAGTGTCCTATGATTCCTGCATCTTCAACTTTATCTTTGTATTTGTCCAAAAACTCTTCTGCACCAGAAAAAGCAACTGCATTGATATATTTCTGTACTTCATCTGCTGTCATTCCCAGACCTTGATCAATAATGTGAAGTTTTTTATCTTCTTTGTTTACTTTAATTTCAATTTGTGGATTGCCATATTCAACTTTGGCTTCTCCAATGCTAGTAAGATGTTTTAATTTTAATGTAGCATCTGTAGCATTACTAATTAACTCACGTAAAAAAATTTCGTGATCGCTATAAAGAAACTTTTTAATTAAGGGAAAGATATTTTCTACCGAAACATTGATACTTCCTTTTGACATATGTTTTTGTTTTTATACGGTCACTTCGCATGATTTTGAATTGCTTTAATGCGGTATTAAGAAATACTCAATACTTAGCCTTTGTCTCAACGCGAATTGACGTTTGGTTCATGTTATAAATTCTAAATAACCTTTTGGCAAAAAAAATACCAAGACAATATTTGTGACAACTTGACATATTTTTAATGTTTTATAGGTTATGATATCTTAGAGTTTTGTAAAATGTATGGCAAATTTACTTAAAGTTGATGGGTGATGACTTGGAAGAAAGTTGAAAACGTATCTATTCTAAATTTTTTATACCGTTTTGATAAAGGAGAGACGTTTTGTAGATATAAGCGTTTTGAAATTCATTAAAACAAAATGCGCTTTTATTTATAATATGGAAATGATATTGCAATTGGTTTTTTATTAAAGACGTTTTGCCGTTTCAAAGTTGTTGCGGTCTAAATGTGTTTTTTTAAGGGTTTTAGTTTTTTTATTAGCCTAATAAGAGGTCTTGCATTTTTATTTTTGCATACGGAAACTATAAAGTGTATTATGCTTGCATAGCAAAATAGTGCTGATAATTTTTAGAATAATATTCATATGATTACATTGCAATTCAAACCGAAAAACGATGTATAGAGCAAGAATAACAGGGCTTGGTTATTACGTGCCAGAACGTGTAGTTACCAACAATGATCTTAAACAATGGATGGACACTAGTGATGAGTGGATACAAGAACGTACAGGAATACAAGAGCGTCGCTGGATTGATCCCAACACAGAAGATACCACTTCCGTAATGGGGGTTAAAGCTGCAAAAATTGCTATTGAGCGATCAGGTATAAATAAGGATGATATTGACTTTATTCTTTTTGCGACTTTAAGTCCTGATATGTATTTTCCAGGTGGAGGTGTGCGCATTCAAGACTTATTAGGACTGCCAACAATTGGTGCCTTAGATGTTAGAAATCAATGCTCTGGTTTTGTATATGCTATGTCTATTGCAGATCAATTTATAAAAACTGGAATGTATAAAAATATTTTGGTTATAGGTAGTGAAAATCATTCAGGAGGTTTAGAGAAATCTACACGAGGACGAGGTGTTACTGTCATATTTGGAGATGGTGCTGGAGCAGCTGTGGTGTCGCGTAGCGAAGATGAAACTAGAGGAATTTTATCCACACATTTGCATTCTGAAGGTGTTCACGCCAAAGAACTTTCATTAATAGGACCAAGTACAGGACGCTGGGTAGATACTATTATGGAAGAAAATGATCCAGAGGATACCTCATATTATCCATACATGAATGGACAATTTGTGTTTAAACATGCTGTAGTGCGTTTTAGTGAGGCGATTATGGAAGGGTTACAAGCCAATAATTTAACCTCTGAAGATATAGATATGCTTATTCCACATCAGGCAAATTTGCGTATTGCGCAATTTGTTCAAAAGAAATTTAAACTCAGCGATGACCAAGTGTATAATAATATTATGAAATATGGTAACACGACAGCGGCATCAATTCCTATTGCATTGACTGAAGCTTGGGAACAAGGTAAAATCAAAGAAGGGGATACAGTAGTACTGGCGGCTTTTGGTAGTGGCTTTACTTGGGGTAGTGTCTTTTTGAAATGGTAATATATTTCTTTAAAAAGATTAATGCATGAGGTGTATTGTAATGATGGACTTCTTGTATCATATACAATGAGAATTTACGACTGAATTGTATTTAAAAAAAAATCCGAAACGCATGATGTTTCGGATTTTTAACACTAACCAACATTAACATTAACATTCACTAAAAATGTTATATTTATATGACGTGAAATTCTCTGTTTTGTTGCATGTGTTAACATGTTTTAACGAAATTTAACAATACCTTTTAAAAAAACAGAAACCCCATGGCATAATGCCACAGGATTTCGTTTAATACCCCAACATAACGATTACCCATCAATTGATATGTGAGGCACACTAGGTTATCTGAGAAGGTAACTAAAACATTCCGCCCCCTTGTTTTTCGTCATTATCCCGTTGTTTACGAGATTTCGCTTTATATTTTCCACCACCAAATCTATACGATAAACGTGCCGAAATTTGTTGACTTTCCCAATTGAATTCTCCATATTGTGGGAGTGGGTTGTTACTGTAAAATTCTGCAAACATCGTATTGAAAATATCATTGTAATTTAGGCTAAAGTTTGCCTTGCCTTTCAAAAAGCTATAGCGCATGCCAAGATTAACCATCATCATAGGTTCCATTTCAAATTGGATGCTTTTGTTCTGACCACGATACATGCCAAATGCAGATAGACTTAAAGTTTTACTTACTTTGAAATTATTAAACACTCTAAAATTCCAAACAACATTATCCACTTCTAAAACACGTTGTTCAATATCATCTTCTGTTGCAGTTTCTGGGTTTCCGTTGGTAAATATTTCTCCAATACTTTTTTGGGTTTGAGCATACAAATCAAAACTGCTATTTATGCTCCACCATTTTGTTGGACGATAGTTTGTAGATAATTCTAGACCGTAAGCCGTGGTGTCATCAAAGTTTAAGTTTGTAAGGATTAATCGGTTATAGTCAGATCTATCAATAGAAATTGCTTGTTGAATTTCATCTTTTATAACACGATAGAATGTACCTGCTGTTACACTGCCTTTACCAAGTTGTTTTGTGTAATTAAACTCAATAGAGTTGGTAAATTGTGGGCGCAATTCTTGGTTCCCAAATTGCGAAATTAATGCTGTATTCCATTCTGGTAAAGGATTAACCTGCCCAATACCTGGGCGATCTACACGACGACTATAACTCAATTGGTAAGAATGGGTTTCAGAAGGCGTATATGTGAAAAATGCTGAAGGATAAATTTCAAAATAATTGTTGTCAAATGTTGTTGTAATTTCTTCCTGAGAATCTAAATCCTTTTTAAACGCATCAGAGGCAACCTCAACCGTTTCTGCTCTTAAGCCAACTTGGTAACTCCATTTTTCATATTTCTTACCATAGGTAGCATAGGCCGAATAAATATCTCTAGAATAATCAAAATTTGTCGTTGTAGGAATAAATTGACCATTAGCATTGACTTCGCGCGCATTTGAGTCGTAGAAAATAGAATTATCGAATAAACGCGCTTGTAACCCGAATTCTAATTTTTCTAAATCTGATAAAGGGTTGGTATAATCTAAGTTAAGAGTTACACGATTTCTTTCCGTATCATTGTTTTGAAAAAAGTTAGGTCTACTAGATGTAAATGTATTAAAATCATAATTATCTCCATCATACTGATTGTAATCAGCTTCTAATTCAATGGCATGCCCTTTGTCATTAATAGCAAACTTATAGTTCAGGTTATACTGCTGGGATGTATTTTCTTTATCACTATCAATATATTGCAATTCAAAGGTACTGGCGGAAAAATAATCCACACGTGTATTTACTTTTGTCCATCCTTCAAAGATATTTTGGTTGGTAAACATAGATACCGTATGCTTATCGTTTAAATAAAAATCTACACCAACTTTAAATAAATTAGATTTGGTGTTCTCTAAGATGCTGAAAGATTGCCTGATGTCTTGGTCTATTCTGTAAAGATTTCCGTTATTCAGATTTTTAGAGACGTTATTATTGTAACTGCCATAGAAATTGAATTTACCGTTTCTGTAGTTTGCATCTAATGCGCTATTGAATTTAGGTTCTTCGTTATACCCAAGTCCGATATTAAAATTGCCGTTAAAACCAATATTGGTGCTTTTGTGTAAAATAATATTGATAATACCACTCATACCTTCTGGATTGTATTTTGCCGAAGGATTTGTAATAAGCTCAATACTTTTAATGGACGTTGAAGGGATCTGTTTTAATAACTGAGATGCTGGTATATTGGAGAGTTTTCCATCGACCATTACACGTACATTTTGGTTCCCTCGTAAACTAATGTTTCCAGACTGCTGATCGATATTTACAGAAGGTAAGTTGTTCATAATATCAGATGCCGTAGCACCGCTAGTCGTTAAGTCTTTTCCAACTGTAATGACTTTGCGATCTACTTTTTGTTGGATTGTCGAAACTTCAGCAACCACAGTGACGGCATCCAGCTCTGCTGTGTCTTCCTTTAGCAAAATTATTCCAAGATTTATTCTTGATTTCTTTCTGCTAATCTCTACAGTTTTTTCAACACTTTTGTATCCAATATACTGTATGGATATGGTATAAGTACCTTCTGGAACTCCAGTGATTTTAAAATTACCGTTATCTTGTGAAATACCGCCAGTAACAGTTTCGTTTTTATCATTTTTTACAATGACGTTGACATAGGGTAAGGGGACGTTCAATGCGTCATCCATAACTTTTCCAGAAATGCTACCGTCTTTAAAAGCAGCGACGTCATTGACTGCATGTACACCTTGAATAATTGTTATAAACAAAGCGCATAGGGTGATTAGTTTTTTCATTTGATTATTGATTGATTGAAATTTGATGTCTAATTGACGATAGTTTTCAACTTTTGTTACCTGATTAAGAGGTGTTTAACAGTTTTTTAACAAGTTAAGTTGTTCACATGTAAATCAGCTGGTTTTTATAGTGCGACGTGTAACTCAAAGATGTGGTTTGTGATAATGATCTTGTAATTAGTTTGTTACAGTTATGTTTGACTGCTAGTATGCCTTTAAATCCATGTCGTATTAATTTCTATGACTGAGGATATAAGTGTGTTGCTTCTTAATTTTAGTAATGCTCTGATAAAATGATAACACTTCAATTTTTTAGGGTTTTCATATGCATCACAAAGTTTTAATACCTACTTCGTTACATTTAAGATGATGACTGGAAAAGGTTAATTTTGTTCTGTTTTTTCTTTGAATAAAAGAGAATGATGTTTAAGAACTTAACGCTTTGTAGCTGAAAATATAGAGTTAAATCCTATTGCATTATTACCTCATTACCACATTAAGTCATTACCACATTAAGTTATTGCTTCATTACCTCATTGTGTCATTACATCATTACTTCATTACCTTATAGAATTTTCTATTAGGTTATTATTAAGTTCCAATCTAGAGTCAAGAGTAACAGCTTCTAGTTTATGGTACTGATTGAGATAATATGCCATGGCTTTACCGATAGCACTTTTTGAAAGTACTTTTAGGTTTTCTTTTTCAATCCATAATTTAATAGCTTTAATCAATGGTGCTATTTCTTTGAGTCTAAGTTCTTGTTTGAGCGTTAAGTCATCTTTTGATTGTTCTTTGATTTGTTTTTCTTTATGATATATCTTAGAGAAAATTTGTAACGTATATTTGGCCCTTTGGGGGTCATTATCTAAATCATCATGAAATTTTCTTCTAGCATGCACCAAACAACCGACAAGAGTGATTCCTTTCTGCTGACCTATGACATCGTTTATAACGAAAAAATCCTGATACTTATATCAGGATTCTTAAGGTATGTTATTATACTTTAGTGATTACTCCACTAAAACCCATTCGCCTTTAGCAATTAAGGGTTCTGCTTGTTTGTATTTTACGGTTTTGTTTTCTCCACTCATCACATGTTTAATAGTTACTTTGTCATTACGACCAATTTTTGGTTTGTCTCTAACAATAGTCTCCACAATTTGCGGTTGTCTTTGAGTGTTACCAGCTTCTCTAGCTTCGGCAGAACGCTCATCCATATTTTTAATTTCTGCCTTTGATGTTTCTAATTTTTCTTTACGTCTAGCACGCGCTTCTTGTATGATATTGGCAGTTTCTTGAGGGATTTCTCCTTTGAATAAGAAAGAGATGACATCTTTATTTACTTGGTCAATCATCTGTTTAAATAATTCAAATGATTCAAATTTATAGATTAATAAAGGGTCTTTTTGCTCATGAACTGCTAATTGAACAGATTGCTTTAATTCATCCATTTTACGAAGATGTGTTTTCCATGCATCATCAATAATGGCTAATGAAATATTTTTTTCAAAATCTGTTATTAATTGTTTACCACCAGTGTTATAAGCTTTTTCAAGATCTGTAACGACTTGGAGTGTTTTGAGCCCATCTGTGAAAGGTACAACAATACGCTTAAAACGATCACGTTGGGTTTCGTAAACATTTTCAATTACGGGGAATGCTAATTCGGCATTAAGAATCATTTTATTTATATAGTGCTCAAAAGCAGCTTTATAAACAATTGGTGCGATATCTTTAGGACTAAGTTTTTTGAATTCGTCTTCAGAAATTGGCGAGCTCATAGAGAAATAACGGATCAATTCAAACTCAAAATTTTTATAGTCATCCGCAACTTTATTGCTCTCAGCAATAACTTCAGAAGTGTCATAAATCATGTTTGCCAAATCTACTCTCAAACGTTCTCCAAATAGCGCGTTATAGCGACGCTTGTAAACAACTTCACGTTGTGCATTCATTACGTCATCATATTCTAATAAACGTTTACGTATCCCAAAGTTGTTTTCTTCTACTTTTTTCTGAGCACGCTCAATAGATTTTGAAATCATAGAATGCTGTATAACCTCGCCTTCTTTTAATCCCATTTTATCCATCATTTTTGCAATACGTTCACTACCAAATAAGCGCATTAAATTATCTTCTAATGAGACGTAGAATTGCGAACTTCCGGGGTCTCCTTGACGTCCAGATCGACCTCTTAACTGTCTATCTACACGACGAGAATCATGACGCTCAGTTCCTATGATGGCCAGACCACCAGCATCTTTTACTTTATCTATGAGCTTGATGTCGGTTCCACGACCTGCCATATTAGTAGCAATGGTTACCTGTCCTGGAATACCGGCTTCGGCAACAATATCAGCTTCTTTTTTATGACGTTTTGCATTTAATACATTGTGCGGAATCTTACGAATGGATAACATACGACCTAACAATTCACTAATTTCTACTGAAGTTGTACCAATTAATACTGGACGCCCTGCTTGAGATAGTTGTACAACCTCATCAATGACTGCATTGTATTTTTCACGTTTTGTTTTATAAACAAGATCTTCTCTGTCAAATCGTGCAATTGGTCTATTTGTTGGAATTTCTACAACATCTAATTCATAAATTTCCCAGAATTCTCCAGCTTCGGTAACAGCGGTACCAGTCATGCCTGAGAGCTTACGATACATACGAAAATAATTTTGTAATGTTACCGTAGCAAAAGTTTGTGTAGCCGCTTCTATTTTTACATTTTCTTTAGCTTCTATCGCTTGATGCAAGCCATCACTGTAACGACGCCCATCCATAATACGACCTGTTTGCTCATCTACAATCATTACTTTGTTGTCCATTACAACGTATTGAATGTCCTTTTCAAAAAGAGCGTAAGCCTTTAGGAGCTGATTTAAGGTGTGAATGCGTTCAGATTTTACACCAAAATCCCTAAATAATTCTTCTTTTAGTTGAGCTTCTTCCTCAGTTGATAAGCCTTGATCTTCAATTTTAGAAATTTCCATTCCTATTTCTGGCATGACGAAAAAATTGGGGTCGTCCTTTCCAGATAAGTAATCTACTCCTTTATCGGATAGTTCTATCTGATTGTTTTTTTCGTCTATAACATAATAGAGTTCCTTGTCAACTTTAGGCATTTCTCTATTGTTATCCTGCATGTAAAAGTTTTCCGTTTTTTGAAGCAGTTGTTTTACACCTTCTTCACTTAAAAACTTAATCAGTGCTTTGTTTTTTGGCATACCACGATATACACGTAATAATTGGAATCCACCTTCTTTTTCATCACCAGAGGTAATTAATTTCTTAGCTTCTGCTAAAACACCAGTTAAATATTGACGTTGTACACCTACAATATCTTGAACTTTTGGTTTAAGTTCATTAAATTCGTGTTGATCACCTTTTGGTATTGGACCAGAAATAATTAATGGTGTTCTTGCATCATCAACTAAAACAGAATCTACCTCATCAACTATTGCATAGTGGTGTGGACGTTGTACCAAATCGTCTGGTGAGTGTGCCATATTATCACGCAGATAGTCAAAACCAAATTCGTTATTAGTACCATAGGTAATATCTGCATTATATGCTTTTTTACGAGCTTCAGAATTTGGCTGATGGTAATCAATACAATCTACAGTCATGCCATGGAATTCAAATATTGGAGCCATCCAGGCGCTATCACGTTTTGCTAAGTAATCATTTACGGTTACTAAGTGCACACCTTTTTCTGTTAAGGCATTTAGATATACTGGAAGCGTGGCTACCAAAGTTTTACCTTCTCCCGTTTGCATTTCTGCAATTTTGCCTTGGTGTAACGCAACTCCACCGATCAGCTGTACATCATAATGCACCATATCCCAAGTTACATCTTTACCTGCTGCATCCCAAGAATTTTTCCAAGTAGCCATATCGCCATCTAGTGTGACATAGGATTTGGATCCTGATAACTCTCTATCGTAAGTGGTTGCGGTAACAGTTAAAGTGGTGTTGTCTCTAAAACGTTTAGCTGTTTCTTTAACAACTGCAAAAGCCTCTGGTAAAATATCACTTAGAATACCTTCTGTTATTTGGTAAGATTCATCTTTTAATTTATCTATTTCTTGGTAGATATCTTCTTTGCGATCAATGTCTTCTGTTTGATCTGCTTCTGCTTGTAATTTTTCAATTTGAGACTCTACATTGGCGCAGGCATCGGCAATTTTTGACTTAAACTCTAAGGTTTTTGCTCTTAATGCATCGTGGGATAAGCCTCCAATGGCTGATTCAAAGGTTTTACTCTTATTAACTATAGGCGTAATAGTTTTAACGTCCTGTTTAGATTTATCGCCTACAAATACTTTTAATATTGAATTTAAAAAACTCATTTATGTCGTGATTTTATAATCTTTAATTCCTAGCTATCAAAGATACTATTTGTTGTAATGTTATTAGAAAAAATGGAAACAAAAAAAGTCTCAAACGAGACTTTTTAACTATTTTTTTGATTTAAATGCTTTAATATTCATCTTCATTCCATAGATAATCTTCATCTGTAGGATAATCTGGCCATATTTCTTGGATGGAATCATAAGAGTCTCCTTCATCTTCTATAGATTGTAAGTTCTCTACAACTTCCAAAGGAGCTCCAGTTCTGATCGAATAATCAATGAGTTCGTCTTTTGTTGCAGGCCAAGGTGCATCACTTAAATACGATGCTAATTCTAATGTCCAATACATTTGTTAAAAGGTTTTTTTTGCAAAAATAAATTTTTAGTTGAAAAAGTCAAGTATAAATAAAAATATTTCGCATTGTCTAGCAAAAGAAGTTACAGTACACTGCTAAAAAGTATGTAATTCGTTGTTAGTGAAATGCTTTTTTTATTGCCATTAAATTTATGAACGTTATTTGACTGTTTTGTGTCTAGCAAAATTTAAGTTTGCACGGTGATACAGTATGTCCTGAAAACGATATTAGGAATTCTTTTTCGGAATCCATTTTACTTCTTCTGCACACAAATCTTTAGACAATTTTCGTGCCAAGACAAAAAGATAGTCAGATAGGCGATTTAAGTACTTTAATGTATGGATTTCGAAAGGTTCTATCGCATTTAAGGCAGTTGCTAAACGTTCCGCTCTGCGGCAAACGCAGCGTGCAATGTGACAGAATGACACGGTTTGATGACCACCAGGAAGTACAAAGTGTGTCATTTGTGGAAGTTCGGCATCCATAGCATCCATTTCTTGTTCTAAAAATGCAATGTTTTCTTTTGAAATCACAGGGATGTTTAGGCGTTTTTTGCCGCTTTTTAATGTTGCTTTTTCTGGGTCTGTAGCCAGTATTGCACCAACTGTGAATAATTTATCTTGTATGTCTATGAGTACATTTTTGTAATGCGGATTAATGTCTTGATCTCTAATTAATCCAATATGAGAATTCAGTTCGTCAACAGTGCCATAACTGTCTATTCTTATATGATGTTTTGGAACACGTGTGCCTCCAAAAAGTGCTGTAGTGCCCTGATCTCCTGTTTTTGTGTATACTTTCATAAGGGCAAGGTAATGGTTAATACGGAATTGTCAAAACTATAAAAGTATAAAATATGGTCTATAATATTAATAGAGTTGAAGATAATTAAATCATTGTGTTGTGCCATTTGAACTATTTTAGGAGAGAATTTTTGATATTTAGAGCTTTTATTAATGTTTATTTCGTCTAAATTTTGATTTAAAGTAATTGTACTCGAGGATTTCGTGTTTTTGTTAAATTCTAATTATAAAATGTTCTTTTTGCTGTTCCTTTCTGAAAAATACAAAACCCCAGAAAAACGTGTCTATAGAAACGGTTACTTGAGGGTGATCCTTAATGGTATTCCAAGCTTCGGTCATCCCTTTAGACCAATAAATATCATCAAAAATAAAGAGTGTGTTATTGTTAGCAGTTGGCAAAAGGGTCTCAAAATAATCAATTGTGGCTTGCTTTTGATGATTGCCGTCAAAGTATATTAAGTCGTATGTGTTGTGCGTTAAATCTTTGAGCACATCTTTAAAGTTACCAGTTTTTAGTTCAACATTGTCTACACCATAATTTTTGAAGTTTTCTTTTGTGAATGCCGAAATGTTTGGACAGCCTTCTATAGTTGTAATATCAAATGTTTTTTGGGCTAAATGCATACTGTAAGTGGCAATGCCCATGGAAGTTCCTAGTTCTAATATTTGACGTGATTCTAAGTGCTGTATTAAACGATATAATAGTTTGGCTCTAGGTGTTGTAGAACCTGCACTTTTTGTCATTTTGGCAACAATACGCTTATTTGTTTTTAGTATACGTGAACCTGCACCGAGTTCTGTAACATTAATTTTTGTTTGATCTTTTAAGAGTTTGTCTTTGTAAGTACTAATTTTAGCGTAGTCATCATATCTGGTGCTGTCATAAAAGCATTTAGTTACTAAGTCATATACAAAAGGGGAATGTACACCATGTTGATTGGTGGACGATAAAAGAAATTTAATGTAAGCAACAATTTTGTTGATCATGCGTCTTGTTTTTCTAGAAGTTCCATCCAGCGCATTTCTTTGGCTTCAATGGTGTCTATAATATTTTGTAGCGCTGTAGAAAGTTTGTTGATTTGTTCTGTACTTAGCGAAGTGTCATGGAATTTTGCTTCCAATTCTTTTTTGTCAAATTCTAAAGATTTTAGCTTGCTCTCAATAGTTTTAATTTCCTTTTGTTCGTTATAGGAAAGTTTGTTTTTGTCATCTTTTTTCCAGGATTTTTTTTCAGACTTAGATGTATCTTGTTGTGCTTTTTTTATTATACTATCTTCGTAAGTTCTGTAGTCAGAGTAGTTTCCTGGGAAATCCTCAATAATGCCGTTGCCTTTAAATACAAAAAGATGGTCGATAATTTTATCCATAAAATACCGATCATGAGAAACTACCAATAAACATCCTGGGAAATCTAGTAGGAAGTTTTCTAAGACATTAAGTGTTACAATATCGAGGTCGTTGGTAGGTTCATCAAGTATTAAAAAATTGGGATTCTGAATCAAAACTGTACATAAATACAAGCGTTTGCGTTCTCCACCGCTCAATTTTTCAACATAATCATATTGTTTTTTACGATCGAATAAAAAACGCTCTAGAAGTTGCTGGGCACTAATTTGGCGTCCTTTTTTAAGTGGAATATAATCTCCAAATTCTCTAACCACCTCAATGACTTTTTGCTGTGGTTTTACTGTGATGCCTTTTTGTGTATAATAGCCAAATTTTACAGTTTCTCCTAGAATGATTTTGCCAGAATCGGGTTGGATGGTATTGGTAAGCATATTTAAAAATGTGGATTTTCCAGTACCATTTTTACCAATTATACCTACACGTTCACCTTTTTGGAAGACATAATTAAATTTATGAAGTATCATGTTATCTTCAAAAGCTTTGGACACGTTATGGAGTTCAAGAATCTTACTTCCCAGGCGCTCCATGTTAATTTCTAACTGTACTTCATGATCTTGACGCCTTTGATGTGCTTTTTTCTTGATTTCAAAAAAGTCGTCTATACGAGATTTTGATTTGGTGGTTCTTGCTTTTGGTTGCTTGCGCATCCAACCAAGTTCTTTTTTAAACAGTTGTTTGGCTTTATTGGTTACAATTGCCTCTTGTTCTATGCGTGCCTGTTTTTTTTCTAGATAATACGAATAATTACCTTTGTAATTATAGAGTTTTCCATGATCAAGCTCTATAATTTCATTGCATACACGCTCCAAGAAATATCGGTCATGAGTTACCATAAAAAGCGTAATCTTTTCCTTGGCAAAGAACTGTTCTAACCATTCAATCATTTCTAAATCTAAATGGTTTGTTGGCTCATCAAGAATGAGGAAATCGGGTTTGTTAATGAGTGCATTAGCTAAAGCAAGTCGTTTTCGTTGTCCACCCGATAATACCTTGACTTTTTGAGATAGATTTTCAAGCTTTAGTTTGTAAAGTATCTGTTTGTACTGTGTCTCAAAATCCCAAGCATTGTGTTGTTCCATGCCGTCAAAAGCTTTTTGATAGGCCTCTATATCGTTTGGGTTTTCAAGAGCTTGATGATAGCGATTGATGATTTTTAAAATGTCACTATCTGAAGCAAAAATCGTGTCTTCAATAGTTAAATCAGGATTTAAATCTGGCTCCTGGGCCAAAAATGAAATTTTAATGCCTTTTCTGTAGATCACTTGTCCATTATCGGGTTCATCTTTTTTAGAGATGATATTTAAAATAGAGGTTTTTCCAGTGCCGTTTTTTGCAACAAATGCTATCTTTTGTTCTTTATGCGCACTAAATGATAGGTTTTCAAAGAGTGTGAGCTCTCCAAAGGATTTTGTAATGTTTTCTACAGTAAGATAGTTCAAGGTGTTTTTTGTTTGCAAATAACGTATAAAACCTCAGAAAATCATACTTTTATTTTATTATTACGTTTATAAAGTTATATTTGCTTGCAATTTATTAGCTTCTAAGATGAGTAAATTTTTTCTTGTTATACTAGTGGTTTTAACTGTGTTTTCGACATCTTGTGTATCTTACAAAGATATGGTTTATTTGCAGGATAAAGGTACGGTTGTTGATACGATGTCTATAAAGGAGACGCAGCAACCTTATAGGGTGCAAGTCAACGATATTTTAAATATTAGAGTGAAAGCTTTGGATCAAGAAGCGGTGCAAATTTTAAATCCTATTGGTGATGGTGAACTTAGTTCTGGTGGAGAAGAACGGGCTTTCTTTGATGGTTTTACCGTCGATGTTCATGGTAATATTAGAATACCAACTTTGGGTAAGATTAATGTTTTGGGATATACTACTGAAGAGATACAGAATAGGATAGAGGAGACCTTGTTAAAAGAACAATTTAAAGAAACGGCTAATATTTTTGTTACGGTAAAACTAACAGGTTTACGTTATACGGCAAATGGAGAAGTGGCGAATCCAGGTACAAATGTGTTATATCAAGAGCGTGTTAATATTCTTGAAGCTATAGCTAATGTTGGAGATATCAAGTCTTCGGGGAATAGAAAAGATGTATTGTTGATAAGGCAATATCCTCAAGGACAGGAGATTCATCATTTGGATTTAACAGATGTTGCCGTCATGAATTCTCCGTATTATTATATCCAACCCAATGATATTATATACGTTAAGCCAACAAAGCAAAAGGCTTTGGGCTTAGGAGGTACAGCGGGAGAAAATTTAACATTAATTATTACGCTTTTAGGAGTGGTTACAACTTCCCTTCTTTTGATTAATAGATTCTAAAAATTACGTATGTCTAGAGAATTTGATGAAATAGAAAATCATGATTCGTTTCGTGCGACTTTTGATTTTAGAGGTTTTTTATTTAAGCTTTTGAGCTTGTGGAAAACCTTAATGTTATGTGTGGGTTTTGCTTTGCTTACCGCTTATTTTATAAATGACAGAAAGCAAAATATATATAGTTTAGATTCTTTAATTTCTGTTGGTAATGAAAAAAATCCTTTTTTTACTGCAAATACAAGTATTTCCTTTAATTGGGGAGGTGTTTCGGGTAAAGTCGGTGAAATTATAACAGAAATAAAAACGAGAAACCATAATGAAACTGTTGTGGATTCCCTTCAATATTATATGGAATATTTGCAAGAGGGGAAATATCGTAAAAATGATATTTATACTAAGGCACCATTTGAGTTTGAAATTGATAAAACTAAAGGTCAAATGCTTAACGTACCTATAGGCGTTAGATTCTTAGGTTCAAACACTTTTGAGATTTTTTTAGAGTTTGAAAACGCGACTGCGCAAGTTCAGTTTTACAACGATAAGGCGAAGACTTATGCTGAAGTTCCTGTTGGAGCTTTTAGCAAAACCTATGCGATAGGGGAGCCGATACATCTTCCGTTTTTAAATGGAGTTTTGAAGCTCAGAAATGGTTTTGAGATCCAACCCGATACTGTATATTTTTTAAAATTTCTAAATTTTGATACTGTTGTAAATCAATATAAGAATGCTATAAATATTGAACCGTATTCAAAGACTTCTTCTTCGGTATTAAAATTATCTTTAAGAGGTACGAATAAGTCAAAGATTGTTGATTTTCTTAATGCGACTTCTGCAATATTAAGTTCAACAGAACTAAAACGTAAAAATCTTTACGCCACTAATACTATTAGATTTATTGATAGTAGTTTAACTGCTGTTAATACGAATTTGAAAGACGTGGTAGATCAGATGAATAATTTCAGGAAACAAAATAAAGTTTTCAATATTGATGAAGAGATGACTCAAATTTCTGAACGATTAAAGGAGTTTGATGCTGTTAAACAGGAAGAGCAATCTAAATTGAATTACCTTAATAGTCTTCAGGATTATTTACATACTAAAACGAATTACACCAACATTGCTGCTCCAACTTCTGTTGGAATTGAAGAGTCTAATATTTTAGCAAGTGTATCTAAGATTACAGCTTTAGCTATACAACGTCAAAATTTAGAATATACGACCAAAGAAGGTAATGTATTGTTTAAAGATTTGGATCGCCGAATCGATGCTGAAAAGAACGTACTTCTAGAGACTGTAGATGCAACAAAATCGATTATTTCGTTACAATTGAATACGATTAATAGAAATATAGCGAATGCTGAATCTAAACTTCGTGGTTTACCAGAGGATCAGCAGAATTATTTAAAAATTCGACGAAAGCTAGATATAAGTCAGGAAGCATATGATGTATACATGGCGAAACGAAGCGAAGCGGCTATTGTGAAGGCTGCTAATGTTTCTGATATTACAGTTATAGATGAGGCTAAAGATATAGGAGGTGGTTTAATTGGGCCAAATAAATCCCTTAATTATATGCTGGCCCTAATGATTGGATTTTTATTGCCAATACTTGTGATTTTGATAATCTTTTTACTAGATACCACTATTCATAGTTCGGAAGACGTTACCCAATTATCAAAAATTCCAATATTAGGATTGTTAGGTAAGTACAAGCATGATAATAATTTAATCGTCTATGAAAACCCAAAATCTGTGGTTGCTGAATCGTTTAGAGCTATACGTTCAAGTCTTCAGTTCGTTTTTAAAAAAGAGGACGGAAATTCAGACGGGAAAACCTTACTAATTACCTCTTCTGTGAGTGGGGAAGGAAAAACATTTTGTTCTGTAAATATGGCTACGGTTTATGCTTTGACTGGCAAGAAAACTATTTTATTAGGTTTAGATTTAAGAAAGCCTAAGATTTTTGATGATTTTGATATTACTAACGATAAAGGTGTTGTTAATTATCTTATAGGTGATGATTCTTTAGAAAATATAACGCATCAGACTAATATAGAGAATTTGTCTCTGATACTATCAGGGCCAATTCCTCCAAATCCTTCAGAATTATTGATGAGTGATCGTATGGGAGGGTTAATTCAACAATTGCGTAAAGAATACGACATGATTGTATTGGATACAGCGCCGCTTGGTTTGGTTACAGATGCCTTAGAATTAGTGCAGTATGCAGATGCTTCAATCTTTATGATTAGATTAGATTATACTAAAAAAGGAATGTTGCAATTAGTTAATGCAAAACATAAAGCTGGAGAGTTGAAAAATATCAGCTTTGTTCTGAACTTCTTTAGATATAATTCTAATAATAATTATGGTTATGGTTATGGCTATGGTTACGGTTATGGTGTTTATGGCAATACATATCATGAAAATAAAGCGCAAGGTTTTTTTGGTAAGATCAAAAAGAAATTGGGCATTAAAAGCTAAACAAAGATCATCTACACCTTATTGAGATTTATTTTGGTTGCGTTTTTCTCGAAATAATATGTTTTATAAAATTACCGCTTATAAGTGTTGAAAAGTATGAGCACTTAGCTTATATTTGAAGTTCTGATTATAACAAAAATGTAATTACAAATGACGAAAAAACATACCATCACAATAGTAGGTTTAGGATATGTGGGATTACCACTTGCCGTAGAATTTGCTAAAAAATATAAAGTTGTCGGATTTGATATTAATACAATACGTATTGCGGAACTTAAATGTGGTATGGATAGTACGCTTGAGGTTTCTGATGAAGCATTACAGTCGGTTTTAATAACGGATTTAAACGCTGAAACAGGACTTTACATTACAGATCAGCCAGAAGATATTTCGGATACAGATATTTATATTGTTACTGTGCCAACGCCAACGGATGCTTTGAATAAGCCCGTCTTTACACCGCTAATTAAAGCCAGTGAATCAGTAGGAAAAGTATTAAAGCAAGGGGATGTTGTTATTTATGAATCTACGGTTTATCCAGGGGTTACAGAAGATATTTGCGTACCCATATTAGAACAGGAATCTGGTTTAAGATTTAACAGCGATTTTTATGTTGGATATTCACCAGAGCGCATTAATCCAGGAGATAAAAAACATACAGTTACCAAAATTTTGAAAGTAACCTCTGGTTCGACACCAGAGATTGCAAGGGTTGTAGATAATTTGTATAAATCTATCATTACAGCAGGAACCCATTTGGCACCCTCGATTAAGGTTGCAGAGGCAGCTAAAGTTATCGAGAACTCCCAGCGTGATATTAACATAGCATTTGTAAATGAATTATCTAAAATATTTAGACTTTTAGATATCGATACGAAAGCTGTTTTAGAAGCAGCGGGAACCAAGTGGAATTTCTTGAAATTTACACCTGGTCTAGTAGGTGGGCATTGCATTGGAGTAGATCCGTATTATTTAGCGCAAAAAGCAATGGAATGTGGTTATACGCCCGAGATTATTTTGGCAGGACGCAAAATGAACGATAGTATGGGGTCTTATGTAGCATCAGAATCTGTAAAGATAATGATTAAGAAAGGCGCAACAATTAAAGGTGCTAATGCGCTAGTGCTTGGTATTACCTTTAAAGAAAATTGTCCAGATATTAGAAACTCGAGAGCCATAGATATTATTAGGGAATTTGAAGATTATCAAGTTAATGTAGATGTGTATGATCCTTGGGCTTCTAAAGCGGAAGTAAAACAGGAATATGGGTTGGATTTAATTACATCTTCAGAGGATATAACAAAGAAATACGAAGTAGTAGTTTTGGCTGTTTCTCATAAAGAATTTTTAAATTTAGATTTAGAATCTTTAAAGTCAGATATAGGAATTGTATTTGATGTTAAAGGTTTGTATGATAGATCGAAAATAGATACAAGATTATAATGTATACACATATATATCATCCACAGCCGCTTTCGGAATTGTCCTTTTTAATTACTGGAGGTGCAGGTTTTATAGGCTCAAATATCGTTGAGTATTTATTAAAATATGATGCCAAATTAGTGCGTGTTTTAGATAATTTTTCAAACGGTTATAAAGAAAATTTATTGGAATTCATGGGGTTTCCAAATTTTGAATTAGTAGAGGGTGATATTAGAGATTTAGAATCTTGTAAAAGTGCTATGGAAGGTATAGACTATGTGTCGCATCAAGCTGCTTTAGGTTCTGTGCCTCGTTCTATAGATGATCCAATGACTTCAAATCAAGTTAATGTTACTGGATTTTTAAACATGATGATTGCATTAAAAGAGTCGGCAACTGTGAAGCGAATGGTTTATGCCGCATCGAGTTCAACCTATGGCGATAGTAAAATTTTACCTAAAGTAGAAGATTGTATAGGAAAGCCATTGTCGCCATATGCTGTAACTAAGTATGTCAATGAGCTGTATGCAGATGTTTTTGGAAAAACCTATGGCACAGATGTTATAGGTTTACGCTACTTTAATATTTTTGGACCCAAACAAAGTCCAAATGGGGCTTATGCGGCTGTTGTTCCATTATTTATGAAGGCTCTTAAGGATAATAAGCCAGCAACAATACACAGCGATGGAGAACAAACTAGAGACTTTACCTTTGTTGATAATGCTGTACAGGCGAACATAAAATCGTTTTTTGCTTCAAAGGAAGCAGGTAATGAAGTCTATAATATCGCTTGTGGAGAGCGTATTAGTGTAAATAAACTTTGGAATGACTTAAAGGATGCTGCAGGCTCTCACCTCCAACCGTTATATGGCCCCGTGCGTAAAGGTGATGTGAGAGATTCTTTAGCAGATATTTCTAAAGCAAATAAGAAATTGGGGTACGAGCCGCAGTTCTCGGTGAGAGAAGGACTGAGATTAACTTGGGATGATTTTGTTTCACTTTAATTTTTTTAATGTGTGGCTATGCAACACTGAGATTACTATGTCAGAGTTGTTAATAATTGATCTGTTGGTTTTTTAGAACCAATTTGAATTCCAAAATCAATGTTTGCTTACTTGATGATGTGGTATTTGTATTAGTAATTATTAGAGTCTTGGTTGGCTGCTCAATTAGGCGCTTTTTGTGCGGTTTCAAACTCTTTGAGTAACGCTTCGATGTCGTCTTTTTTATATTTACGCGAAAAATGTACTGGAGTAGCATTTTTAATTTTGCTCTCTTTTACAATTTTGCCAGACATTGATGCATAACTATGATAGTTCTTTTTAGCAAACTCTTTATCCTCATTTTTATAAAAGCACTCGATAAATACTTCATCACATTTAAAAAATTTAGTTTTAATTTTTTGATGGTTTTCCTTTGTTGCGGCATGATCCATTATGATTCCTACTTTTTTGCCTTTTTCAATATTTATCATGTGATATAGATTCTTTGATAAATAATCAATACCATCTATGTGAATAATTTTATTTGGAGTGTTCATTTCATATGAGCGTTTTAAATCTGATACCCATTTACCACCCTTAAAGCCATCATCTAATTCAATTTTGGTTTTATCCTTAGCCCTAAATAAATAAGACACTGAATCTATCTTGTGATCCAGTATTTCAAATTCAACGTAAAATTCATTTTGCTCAAATATTTTGAAGCTACTAAAATTTTCTTCATTTTCTTGTTCCCATAACGGCGGATTCAAGGTGACTTTTTTGATATAATTATTTTCGTGTATTTCTCTTATTTCATAAGAAATTGCGCCTTCTTCAATGAGATTCCAACAATAACTTTTTATTCTATGTTGAACTTGATTTATTAGTCCTTTTGGTCCACAAATGATTACTTTTCTGCCAGTACCAATTTGATGTCTCAATATGGTGTCAAAATTCACAAAGTGATCAATGTGCGTATGGCTTATAAAAATCGCTTTAGTGTCTTGACATTCTTTTACACTTAATTTTTTTGCCTCTCCGCACTCACATATATAATTAAACGCGTGATTTTTAACTTTTATTAAGATACAGATATCTTCATCTATTTGACTTTTTATCTCTGTCTTAAACATTATTAATATTTATTTTTTAGTGCGTCTAAATCAAATATGTGTACTAGTTAACAAATACGCAGTATAGGTGTAGCTCAAATGTAGTAATTAAATCTTATTTTTAGTATGTTTTTTTAGGTACATTATTATCTGGGTTTTTATTTCTCGATAGAATTCTTATTGTCAAATTATAGCGCTTCGGTATATATAGATTTAAACTTCGAGGAATCGAAACCTAGTTCTTTAGGGGGTATTATTCATTTTAGGTTTTGGTCTGTTAATGAATAGACCAGCTAAAAAAACATTACGCAGATACTTACAATAAAATAGGTTTAAGTGGTTACCCGATACCAAAGTATGCTATTTTAAACAGTTCTACTATTTGCAAGTTGTAAGTTTGTATTTTTTCCAATCTCAGTAGGAGTTGTTTTTTCAAATTCATAGCTGTAATAGCTTGTTAAGAATTGGTTAGGTTCTCAGTGGTCTATTCATTCATTTATCCATTCATTCATTCATTAATTATAATAGTATTTATAGCCTTAACCAATCTAAAATTAGCTTGTTTCTAATGCGCCATTTTCCATTTTCGTTAGTCAATTTGTAATTTTCTCTTGAACTTCCTAAAGGTCCAGAGTTTTGTTGAATTATCTCCACTTCGTTTTCGGTTACATTAGAAATTATTTAAACGGGACCATATGTATTAAGGTAGTGTTTCAGAATAAATAACTAAATCATTTATTTTAGGTTTAGATTTACTTGGGTTTGTGAACTGTTTTAAATTCCGCTGTTTATTTATCTTTGCGTCCTTAATTTTAGAGTTGAAAAAGTTTTTTGCGTGTCCATAAGTATTAGGCATTTTATGGTTTAGTGCTTCGTAATAATATCGTTTTACAAATTTGACACATTGATATTTGAGTCCAAGATTATAACCATCTTTGGCTAACGCGCGTCCCTCTAAATCTCTCACTCGACCATTATAATAAACAGCTACTCCATTAAGACTGTCAATTTTTTGTCCAGCGTTATAATTTGACTTCAGATTGATTTTTTTTGACACAAAAAGAATGGCAACAAGTAAAAGGAGGATTCCTAGTATTTGAAAAAATCGTTTTTTCAATTGGTTAGTAGTGTTTTTTTGTAACGTTTAGTGTAAAATGCATTTTTACACAGTGTTCTAGTTATTAGCACCAGTTTTTATTGTTTCAATTCGGCTATTTGTTGTTTAGCATATTTTTTTGCTTTTTCGTCTCCGAATTCCGCTGTTTTTTCATAATATTCGATAGCCTTTTTATTATCGCCTTTCAGTTTGTAGCCTTGTGCAATATTTCCAAGTACAATATAGTCTTTCGGGTTTATTTTTTCAGCTCGCAAAAGAGGTTCTATTCCTTTATCATATTCTCCAGTTAGTAAGTAAGTTATTGATAAATTTGATAAACTCTCGATGTGGTTTGGATAAAATTACAAAACTTTATTTGCTATTTCTCTCATATTTTTTAGCAAATCATCATTACCTGTATTATACAATTGTAATTGGTAATTTTGAATATCTAATAAAAATTCCTTTTCTCTACCATCAAATTTTTTATGGTTTGTCCAAGTCCATTCATTATTATTTTTAGAGGAATACTCTATCGTTTTCACAATTTCTGCTGTGAAACTTATCCAATCAGGAATTTGTCCAAGAGCATAAATTTTACCGAATCTCATATCGAGTCGGTTAGGATAGATTTCAATTCCTTTGTCAATTTTGTCAAGTCCTTTATTTAATTCAACGTGATTGTAGTGTATTTGATTCCCTGAAAAACCAGTATTTTCGTTTAAACTATCCTTTAATACTAGACTTTCTCCATTTGGTTGTTCAGTTGTCAAGGCAAGAACTTCTTGAAGAGATTTCATAAAATGATAATTGAAGTAACTCGTAAAAAGTTCAGCATCTTTCGGGTTTTTAGATTGCCATTTTTTTAAAGTTTTCAACTGATTTATTGTATCATTTTTTTCAAAGTATTTCAGAAATTCCGATTGATAATCTTGACTAAATCCAATTTGTGATGTTAAAATCACAATTAAAATTTTAAATATTTTTTTCATTCGTTTTTGCAAATTGGTGCTAACACCTCAATACATTTACCTTTGCACATATGAGGATGTTTTGTTTCGCTTAAATGTAGTAATTAAACTTTACGTTGTCTTGTTTTTACGCAGTTTATTCTTCTTAAAAATTAGCGAGATACGCTGCGTATACTCTCAGGAGTCAATAACGCGATAAGACGAGTTGCGCTGGTTTGTTCTTTATTTAATCGTCTTTACTTTTTCCTTTGTATTTTCTGTTTTTAAGTTTAGTCAATTAATTCTTCTAGTTCATCATAAAAATTTTCTAACCAACAGTCCGCTTTATAGGTCAAAGATAAGTATGTTATATATTTATTGTAATAGGTTTTAGTATTAGGATATTATTAAAGTTTAATCGCTTCTATTCAGAGCTTTACAAAATCCAATAACTTCGTATTTACCTTTAAATTTAGTGCTATTTTTCTTAAGTGTGAAGCTTAATTCTGATTTTAATATTATTGGTGCTTTACTATCATACTATTCAGATTATAGTTATTTTTACTTTAAATTTTTTAGAACCCAAATTTGGCATCAGAACCAATTAATACCTTTGTTAGAGATACTAAATAATGAGTGTGTACTAGAGTTTTGTAGTTGCTGTGATAGTTAACTTTTAAGGCATAAGATGGGTCTGACAATTAATAGTATTTTAAATATTTAGACCATGCATAAAGGAACAGCAGGAGAAAGAAGCGTACAAAAGCAACAAGGGAGTGTTAAACGCGCTAATCGATTTTATAAAAGGCAAATGTTAGACGGGCTTAATGCTAAGATGGAAGATATGATAGCTACTCAAGAAATGGTTTTTATTGCAACTTCAGACGCGGAGGGTAATTGCGATTGCTCACCTCGATTTGGAGCGAAAGGATTTATAACTGTAATTGATGATAAGACTTTGGCTTACCCCGAATACAGAGGCAATGGCGTATTTGCTAGTTTAGGAAATATACTAGAAAACCCGCATATAGGAATGGTATTTGTTGATTTTTTTAACACAACAGTAGGTTTACATGTTAACGGTGTTGCCTATAGTTATATGGGTGCGGATTTGCCATCAAAATATGCTTCAATATTAGCGTCTCAAATAGAAAATACTGCTATCCCAATAGAGCGTTGGGTTATTATAAAAATTGATGAGGCTTATATTCACTGTTCAAAACATGTACCTAAACTCTATAAAGCCGAGAAGTCCATTGCTTGGGGTACAGATGATGAAAAAGCAAAAATGACGAATCATTTTCTATAAATTGTTTGTAAGATAAGCGTTAAAAGCCGCGAATATTGTTTTTTGTCGAGCTAACCCTTGGGGTAATATTAGGCGTTAGGGTTACCTTTGTTAATTATTGTCTTCACTCAACCTATTTCAGGAAAGTACATTTATAGTTTATGAAATAACGTATTGGCTATGTTTATTTGATTGATAGCCTGCTACGGCAAAAAATTTCGAAGTTAAGCACAATTGCTCTATCGTATTTTGTAACAATTTTCAAAAAAAATATACAAACATTTTGAGTACTTCTATTTTAAAACTCCTAAATTTTAACGAAATTGCTTACTCTTAAATTTGTACAACCATTATAAATGCAACACAATATGTCTGATGATTTTGATTTACTAGAAACTAATACTAACGAAAAGCAAGAGAAAGTTGATGTCAACTGGGGAAAGGCGATTGACCAAATGAAGTCGAAATTGGCTCAAGAAGATAACCCAGAGGTACGCCAAAAAATTCTTAATGCAACTTTGGATGATGTGGTGGATATGGCAGAAAAAGATAGAACATCGCTTTTAGATGCTATTAAAGACTTAACCGATTATCAAGATGAGGTTGGGATTATTTTTGAGGCCTTTTCTTCCCTAAATGCTGAAGAACAAAAAATTATAGACGATGCGATAAAGCGCTTGGAACGTGCCAAAGTTATGCTTGAAGACGCCGAGCAAAAACCAGACACATGGTGGAATAACTTATGGGGGCGAAAGCGCAAGATTAAAGACGCAAAGGACGAATTGATAGTAGCGCAACAATTACGTGATGCTTCAGATAACAAAGCAAAAGCAATGTTTCAACAACGTATAGAAAACGCAGATATCCAAACACTGTTGAATGAATTGTCCTTTAAAAGTCAGGCTGCAGTAAAACGTTTAAAGGATAGAGAAGTTGAAATCAAAGAGGTAGAAGACAAGCTTCAAGATGCGATTGTTGAAGCTACAAAAAACCACACCAAGGCTCTAGAAAAGAAAAAGGAAGTAGAGGCAAAGTTAGAAGAACGTTATGCCTTATTAAAACAAGCGAGACAAGCCTTAGAAGATATTGCAGACAAACAATCTGCCGAATATGCTCAAGCCGTTGGAAAAGTAACAGAGTTTGAGCAAAAGGTTGAAGAGCTAGAAGGTTTAAAGAACGCGTATACAACATTAGCAGCGTCAAAAGATAGTTTTGTACATAAGCATAATTTAACTATTAAGGTACTAACCTCACTTAGAAGTAATTTACAAACTCATAGGGCTAAATTAAAATCAGATACAGAAGAGCGTTTGAAATATTATGATGGCTATGTCGTGGCATTGAAAGCACGTACCGATCAAGAATTTGCTGCAATTTTGGAACATCTAGGCGTTAAAACCGATGAACATATTGGAGAAACTTTAGCTGCAATGCACACAGCTTCGGCTAAAGCAAGACAAGATATGATGGATAATATTCCTGTTCATGAGAAAGTTATGCAAGGGGTTTATAGTAGCTATGCAGAGGCTTTACAGGAAATTAGAGCAAAAGATGTGGAAATTCAAAAGAATTTTTCCGAACGTTATGGTATTGATATGAAAGCGATTTTTGAAGAATATTATAATACGCAAAATGAAGAGCCAAAATCCAATACAGAAAGTGAAAATGTGGAACTACAGGCAAAATCTAAGGGCGAAGATGACTTATTATCATAAAATCTTCTAGTTGAGTTTCAAAATTGATAAACTAAGCTTTGGAGTGTCTGCAAATGAAATAGTATAGTTTCTTTTTAGGTCCTGAATTATTAGTGAAATCAAACTTTTTGATTGTTTTGTTTTTTTAAAATATCAATATAAAAATGTCCTTTAATCATATAGTTACACCTTTAGACTCTGCACAATTAGATTCAAAAAAGCAATATAATTTTTATCATAAAATGATAGATTTTACGCTAAAAGAATTAATTGTAGCGGTGCAACGACAGCACTTATGTAATCAAAAAGAAAGCACACTTTTTAAACAATATTGTGACTTGTTATTATATTCTATTGAAGCGATGCGCATAAAATATATGTATGATGAAGAGGATAATATGAAAATAGATTTAACCGAATCTGGATTCCCAAATTATTTAGAATTTAGGTATTTATTTAATGATTTAGAGCTCAAAAAAACCTTTATCAATAAATTGAAAACTAGAGATGAGGTGAAAACAGATTTTTTAGACACTTTGTTTCGAAAAAAAGAACCTATTAGGCGCGATAAGCTTTTTGAAGCAGCATCGATTGTGTATTATGATTCGGTTCAGCAAAAATATATTTTTAACCGCTTTGTGCAAGGTAAGATACTTGAAGTTGGTAAGGAGGATTCAAAATATTTAACCAGTTGGAGCTTCTATGATGTAGCCAGTAATAGACCTTATATTTGCTATATGTATTTTAACTACAAAGGAAAACACATAGAAGATCAAAAAGAAGCGCTATACAAAGTATTAAAAGCTACAGCAGATAGAGAAATGACTTTAGATGCTATGGCTTACACTATAGATAGGAAGTTGGAGACGATCTATCCGAAACATATAAAGCGCATAGAAATTGGACCAATACATAATGTTTTTGCTAAAGATGAAAATGAAATTACACATGCACTTTTAGAGGGTATTAGCAAAAAAGAATTACCATTAGAGTCTTATGCAATTTCATTAAAAATTGATGAGGTTTTTACTAGTGGCGAATTTAAAGAGGGGAGTTTCTTTAAAAAGCAAACCTTTCAAAAATGGGATGATATTCTAAAACAGCGTTACGTATTTGCGCCACACCGCATGATACAAATGCTGCATAACAAAACGCCAGAAGTTATACACAAACTAGCAAAATCTCCAATTCAATTATCAGATTTAAAAAATGAACGCTAATGGAGCAAAATTCAACATTTCCCATAAAACAGAACGAATTAGATATGCTTCGAGATGAAGCTACATCGTATATAAAAAGCGTACAATGGGAGCAAGGTCAACGAGCTCGAAATAAAGATAAGGATGCTAAGGAAGATTCTATTTTGCTCTATTTATCAAGAGCTAAAGGAAATAATGGTACGGCCTCTGATATAATTTCTATATCTAAAACCATATTAAAACTTAAAAAGCGCTTAAAGCCAGATTCTCTAGCTATTCCGTTATATCTTAATAGGGCATTGTTTGCAGTGCAAGAAGCCATAACACTTGGTATTTGGATAAAAGATAGTTATTATGATGCTTCAGGGCTATCACGTTTAATCGAGAGAAAGTCTAGTTTAGAACATGCGGCCAAGCGCGAGTATCAAAGCAAAATGCATACAGCAACAGCGTTTATGCTATTTGCTACTGCTTATAAAATATTGCACGATTTAAAACCACATGCTTCAGAGGATTTAAGTGTAATGAAACAGAAATTTGCAGGCATTCCTGAAGTAGCGTTGCATTCGCCATTAAAAGGATTATCATGTAGTTTATTCTATTATGACAAGTATTTGAATCATCCAGAAGTTATCGCTTCGGATAAAGATGTTGTTGATTTTACTGTCGTTTATTTCGAAGCTTTAGTTGAAGAAATTCAACTGCGTAAAAGTACTTTAGAATATACACAAACGATTTTGGACAGGCGCTATAAGTTAGAACATTCAGAGTTTGCGATTTCTGGATGGAATAATGTTTTTGCAGGAACTGCCAAGAGTATAGAGTTTAATCCAATTCAATTTGAGCAAATTGTAGGTAATAGGGATGCGAAGCATTTTGCACGTCGCTTAACCGAACGCATGCTGAGTTATGACTTTACAGCTAAGAAAAACCCATTTCAGGAATTGGGTGGATTCATGCCAGTTTTTATGGGTTATGGTATTCCAGGTACAGGAAAAAGTATGCTTATTGCAGCTATTGCTACACGACTAAAAACACACTGTGAACATTTGGATATTCCATTTTTGTTTCACCCAATGCCAGATACCTTAATAAGCACATTCCAAGGAGGCTCTGCAGAAAAAATGGTACAATGGATGCAACCTTTACAAGATCCTTCAAAATTAATTTTTGCACCTATTGATGATGCAGAGAATAATTTGCAAGAGCGCACGGCACAAGGCGTTTCTGCAGGTGTGAAAGAAGTGATTGGTGTATTTTTGAGATATACAGAAGGAGCTTATGCAGTGAATTACGGAAATAGCGCTATAGGATTATTTACGAATTTACCAGAAACGTTAGATAAGGCGGTAATTTCTCGTGTCCAAGGTCGATTTAAAATTGATGGAGCACGGAGCAAACATGATTTCTTAGATCAAGATTACCTCTGGTGGAAGAACTTTGAAAAGACCATGCCTAGTTTTGTAAATATGAAAACTCCTAAAGCTTATAACTATCTTCAAGATCAAGGTTTAGCGAAAGATTTTGGAGATGTTTTAAGTGCAACAGAAAAACCATCAGAAGAACGTGTTTTGGAAACTTTTGAAAAGGTGGATCAAATGCATGATGGTAATGAGCATATGTTTTATGCAGCGTTGTATAAAGAGATTCAAAAGATATTTCCATTCTTTTCTTCGAGAGATGTACGTAATATTCAATCTGCAATTTCATTACGATTAACAGATTTTGATCTGGAAGACGATTGGTTTAGCAATCCTGAAATTTATTTCAAGCAAGATTACGATACTAAATTTAGAATGCTACAAGAATTAATGAAAGCTAATATGAAAGGGTTAAATTTCTCGGATATTAGAAGACAAGAAGTGGTGCGTTATTTAGATAATGTAGCCACCATTGCTGATACAGACTTTAAGCGTAAGGTAGATCAACGTATTAATCAAATGCATATTGAACTCGAAGCGAGAGAGCAGTTTAACAAATCTTAAATGATACTTGATGGAAATAGAAAAAAGTTAATAAAAATTACAAATGAAAGATTGAATTAACCCATCAAATCATATTCGACGATCAATAGACTTTCAATATAAAGCTGTTAGATAAAAATAGTTTGTACGTTTTTTACATTACAACGAATGATAAAGAAGTGTCTATCGCTCCAATTATGGTAATATTAAATTGATTAAAAAAATAGTAGAGAATTAAAAAACATGCAAAAATTAAAGGTTGCTAATTTATATTATAATGAACTAATTATTATTAGTGGAACATTAGTAGAACGTTATAACTCGTGTTTGGTATTAATGGGGTTTACACCTACGAAGTTGCAAACCATTTCGATTGATGCGATGGGCTGGAGTCCAGAGGTTGCTGAAGAAAAGCAAGACATGCACTACCTTAATCATGGAGATGCCAATCCTCACGCTATTATTGTATCACCTAAACAAAAAGGAAAACCAGTATACGTGCCAACACATTCTTTTGATAGGGATATGATGAAAGAAGTGTTTAAGGTACATGGAGATGCTATTAATGACATTACAAGAGATTGTGCCTTATGTTTATCTTTTGATCAAGAAATAGATGCGTTTTATGAGCCTTTGGATATATTAAAGTATGATACTGTAACCATTGCTTTCAGGCTTATTAATGATTTAGATGCCATACAGAAAGAACAGTTGAGTTTGGTTGAGTTATTTCATAAAGACGATAATTTTATTGATGAGTATCTTCATGAAAAAATATTAGAATCTGCAGAAACTTATGGAGACTTAAGAGAAAGAAAACTAAATTTGGAGCCTGTTCTGTTCCAAACAAATTCGTTTTTTACAAAAGCTTTTGGAGGCATATATGTGCTTAAGGACTTCATAGTTCCAATTGTAGTATTTGAAGATGAAACAGCACATAAAGAAGCGATTAAAGATACCATTCATGATGTCTTGATTTATCACGCGTCGCAACCAGAGCTTGTAGAAAAACTTAAAGATTATCTTATTATTGAATGTGACCTTAATAAAGTAGTGGAAACAAAACAATATGAGCGTGTCAAGAAAGTAATGTTTGCAAATGCTCTCGGGACTACAGCGCATAAGGTTGAAGAAATTTTGGAAGATAAAGTCCTCACAAGACGCTATCTCAATACCCTCGAAATAGAGACGATAAAGCGTATTAATGGTGTGGAAATTTATTTAGAACGTTTACAGCGCAGTAATACGTATAAAATTCATGACTTAGTAGATGATAATTTTTACTACGCCTTGCATAGACCCCATTCTTCTTTAGAACTCAATCAACAAGACTTAATATGGAAGTTGTTGGTAAATATATCACCCTTAGATGTTTTGTTATTGTATTGGTATGATATAGAAGAGTTTTATCAATTATATAACTCTTGGGACGATTCTTTTAAGGAATGGGTTGTTTATACGATAAAAGAGGGTTTTTTGCGATAAACAGCGTGTTTTGTGTTTTTTATCTTTTTGATGTTTATATTCCATCAATTTTTCGCAAATAAAGACAAAAAGTGAGATAATTCCAGTTATAAATGAAAAATTTCGTCCAGTATCTGAAATTACTTTTTGCATTGCTTCTTTCTGTTCAGGCGTAATTTCTTCTCCGCTAAAAAATCCGTTTCCATTCAAGTTAAATTCTTGTAAACTAAGCCCTGATGTAGTTCTTATGAACTAAAAACCATCGACTAAATGGGTTTGAACAAATTCTAAATAGAATTTCCCTAATTCCTAAAGAAGTTTTACTTTCTGTTAGAAACAAGTTAGACGATGGTTTTAGTGAGTACTATGTTCGGATTCTAGGCCGTGAACAATCTAGAACTAATTATTCGCAAATTGTTTATTAAATTTTGAGTTTTAAAATTCTAGATTTTTTCTTTCTTTTCCCTGTCAAAACTACAGTTTGTCTATCAAGATTGATAATTCCACTATTTACCTTGTAGTAAACTTTAGATTCTTTATCGTCGATTAATTTTTTAAAGTTAAAATTTCCTTCTTGGTTAATTTTAATTACATACAAGTTAGATTTTTTTGCCTTCGTTTGTTTGAAAGCAATTCTGCCTGCACTTAATTTTTTGATATTGTCTGAGCAATTTATGAAAAAATAAGAATCTTCGCCAACTGTTATAGATGTATAAGAACTATTGATAAAACCAGTCTGTCTTTTATTGATATTTCTAGCCCATTTTAAGTCACCTTCTTTATTTAACCTAAGGCTCATAATGTCGTCAAAGTGGTAAACTGTATAAGTGGTAGAACCACCTCCCGCTGACATTGAAGTGTGAGTTGTTTCATAAAACTCTTCTGCATTTAAAACAATATCTCCGTTATCCATCACATTAAGGCTTTTAAAGTCAATGTTCTTTATTCCATTTTTCTGTTTTCTATCTTTCTTACCTTTTTTATCCCCATATTTATCCGATAGGAATTGTTTAGAAAAAGGCGTGAATTTTTTCTTTTGTATTTCAAGAGTTTCTGGGTTTAAATTAAAAAGGCTTACCCCGTTTATTTTTGATTCGTCTTTGTCACCATAAAAACCAATGCATGCTAATCTATCTTTAAACTTTATTAATTCTAAAGATGAAATGAATTTAGTGTCATTTTTAAAACTAATATTAGTCTGTCCATTTGCGTCTATTTTATAGATTTCAAAATGATAATTGGTTTTTTTATTTTTCTTAGATTTTCTCGATTTATTTTCGAATGCTTTTCCTAAAAAATAAACTGTGCCATCAGTGTCATCGATATCAATACTATTATAATCAAAGTATTTGTCTTTAATGTTCTTTTGAATTAATTGCTCATATATTTGTTCAAAATTCTTATTAAAAACAAAAATTTTGTGAGTTTCTTTATCCTTATTGTTTATGTCGAAGTTTATAGCAAAAAAATTGTTGTTTTTAGACATTATAATTTCTCCAGCATGGTCACTATCATATTGAGAAATATTACTTATTATAAACGGAAAAATCATTACTCCAAAGTATTTTTTTTGATTTTTTTCTGAAAGTGTCAAAATTTCTTTAGTGCTAAATTTTAAGTTACTTAAATCAGCAGATGAAACGTTAAAAGAAATTTTATCTTCTTTTTTACTTATAATGTATTGGATAAGGTGTAGTTGATTGTCTTTAATAAATGCATTTTTTAGCACATTATTCTTATCTACCTCATATTCTGTTTCTTTTATAAGTTTTAATTTTGGATCAAAATGCTGAATATAATAGCCTTGAAGTTTTTTACCTATTCCTCCATAAAATGATCTAATTGTAATAAGTCCTCCATTACTATCTTCTAATGAATACTCTAAGTAACTATTCTTTTTAGAATCTTTAAAAATTTCACTTTTTACCATTGAAATATCTTGCGCATCAATAGTAAAAGCTCCTATAAATAATAAAATAAATAATGTGTACTTTTTCATATTTGTTAATTGTTTGTAAATTTAGTTTAACATGTTTGCTTAATCGTATATAAGAATTATTATGGATATATGCATCTTACATTTAGCACAAAAGTAATAATTAACTCTTAGTTTATCATGTTTTTCTGGTACTTATGTTCTACCTAAATATAGTTTTATGTTCTGTAAGTAGCTCATAAGTTTTGTGTTGGTATGTATCCTTTAGTGATAATGTCTTTACTTAAAGGAAATTTGATTTTAGTGAAAGCTGTGTTACTGCTATTGATTAACTAATATAGTTCCAAATATTACGATATTTATTCATTTCTCGGTAGGTATTTAAAATCGCTTTATGTTCTGATAAACTGAGACTAGGGTCTAGTTTTAAGATAGATTTGGCATCATGTCTTGCCTGTTCTAAAATGTCCCTGTCTTTTATAATGTCGGCTATACGTAAATTGAGTACACCACTTTGTTGTGTGCCCATAATATCACCTGGGCCGCGAAGCTTAAGGTCTACTTCTGCAATTTCAAAACCATCACTAGAGCGCACCATGGTCTCTAATCTTGTTTTACTATCATTACTCAGTTTATGACTGGTCATTAAAATGCAATAACTTTGCTCTGCGCCTCGACCTACACGTCCTCTAAGTTGATGCAATTGTGATAAGCCAAAGCGTTCTGCACTTTCTATAATCATTACCGAAGCATTCGGAACGTTAACCCCAACTTCTATTACTGTTGTGGCAACCATGATATTGGTTTTATGGTCAAAAAAACGCTGCATCTCGTAATCTTTGTCTGCTGGTTTCATTTTGCCATGCACAATAGAAATTTGATAGTTTGGCGTAGGAAATTCTCGAGAAATACTTTCGTAACCATCCATCAGGTCCTTGTAATCCATGGTTTCACTTTCTTGAATTAATGGGTACACAACATAAATTTGTCTGCCTTTTGCAATTTCATCTTTCATAAACCGAAATACTTTAAGACGATTGTTGTCGTAGCGATGCACTGTTTTTATTGGTTTTCTGCCTGCTGGTAGTTCATCAATTATAGAAAGGTCTAGATTGCCATAAACAGACATGGCTAAAGTTCTTGGAATAGGTGTTGCTGTCATGACTAAAACATTTGGAGGTAGTTCATTTTTGTGCCATAATTTAGACCGTTGTTTTACCCCAAAACGGTGCTGTTCGTCAATAATTGCAAGCCCCAAATTTTTAAATTTAACCTTGTCTTCGAGCAGAGCATGTGTGCCAATTAAGATTTGAATTTCTCCATTTTCAAGTCTCTTATGAAGTTCTCGTCGTTTAGAGGTCTTAGTTGAACCTGTGAGAATTTCTAATTCTATATTTAGTGTTTTACAGTACTCGGTTAGACCGTTAAAATGTTGTATGGCTAAAATCTCAGTAGGCGCCATTAGGCAGGCTTGAAAATCATTGTCAAGAGCCATAAGTGTTGACATAAAGGCAACTATAGTTTTTCCAGAGCCTACATCGCCTTGTAAAAGACGATTCATTTGCGCATTGCTCCCTAAATCGGCTCTAATTTCTCTTAGAACACGTTTTTGTGCGTTAGTTAACTCAAAGGGTAAATGATGCTTATAGAATGTATTAAGGTAATCGCCAACTTTTTCAAAATTAAAGCCTCTTATCTTTGATTTATGAATCATGTTTTTTAAAACAAGCTGCAATTGGATATAAAAGAGTTCTTCAAATTTTAACCGAAATTGAGCACGTCCAAGCAGTTCCTGTGTTTTTGGGAAATGTATATTGAAAAGTGCATCACTTTTGGATAGTAATTGATGTTTTTGAAGTATGTTTTTTGATAAAGTCTCAGCAAAGCGACCTTTGGTGTCCAGAAATAATTGCTGCATGATCTTGCATATTACTTTGTTTGTAATCCCCTTATTAGAGAGTTGCTCTGTTGAAGGGTAGACCGCTTGCATTGATGAACGTAAATTTTTTTTATGATCGTCCAATAATTCTAACTCTGGATGTGGCATATTGAATTTTCCATTAAACCAATTGGTCTTTCCAAATATCACATAGGGTTTGTTTTTACGCAATTGTTCTTTAATCCATTTTTGACCTCTGAACCAAACCAGCTGCATAGTTCCTGTATCATCTCTAAATTCAGCCACAAGTCTTTTACCCCGCTTTTGGGCGACTTCTTTAAGATTTATAATTTCGCCAACAATTTGTACTTCTGATGTATTGCGTTGTAGTTGATTTATTTTATAATAGTGTGTGCGGTCGATGTATCTGTTAGGGAAGAGGTTTATTAAGTCTTGATATGTATGTATATCAAGTTCTTTACGCAGTAAATCTGCCCGATTTGGACCAACGCCTTTGAGATAATCTATAGGAGTTTGTAGTGTAATGTTCAATGGATTTTTAATTAATCTAGAGCTTTATCGCTTTATAAAAATAATATTGTGCAAATTATTAAACTTAACTAATGAAAACAACTAAATTAAAACTAGCTTTAAATTCTTTGCTTCTTTCCTTAATAATTCTTTTGATTTATAATGACAGCAGCGATGATTCAGGAAAAGGAGTGTAAACTCCAGTGCTAGAAGTAGCCGGAGAAATACCTGCATTTGATGCTAATGATGTTCTGAGTTTTTCGGCATTACATACTCTAGAGGTGTCAGCCTTAAATTTAACGGGTAACCTTAATATTTTAGCAAGTTAAAATGTTGAAGTTTCTCTTGATGACACTTAATTTTTGTCGAATATATATCTTATACCTGAAGCCACTTGGTGATACCCTTACGATTTATATAAGGTTTGCTCCAGGTGAGAATGCTGTTGGTACAAGCAGTGGAATCGTTACTTTTTCTAGTAACCAAGCTGCTATAATTACAAAATTTTTATTGGGAGTTGGCGTAAGTATTGCACCGATGATTACTGTAAGTCAGAATGCATTGCAATTTGATACTACCGAAATAAAGGAATCATTCGCATCCTAGCAGATTGTTGTTAGCGGTGCTAATTTAGAAACTAGTATTAATCTTATGGCGTAAGAGGACTTCAAAGTTTCTTTAGATGATGAGATGTTTAGTGATAGTTTTAGTATTGCAATTGAAGCGGTTAATTCTGAGAATACGATATACTTTAGATTTGAACCAATGACAGATGGGTGGATTACGGGGACACTTGATATATAAAATATGGATGCTGAAAATAGTGAGGTAGCACTTTCAGGCACCGCCACACCAGTTGTAAATAACTGTTTAACTTTTGATGCACAAGCGTTTGGTTTTGGTTTTAATCAGTCTGCTGAGGGTACTTTTAATTTTCCAGTTGATATGAGCTCTATTAGAGCCATCAAAATGCATTTGCAGATAGATTGTCCATCTGCGTGTTATGATCATTACGCAGCCTCTACTGATGTAGTCTTAAAAAAGTAATATAGCAATTTCTGTACCAACAATTACGGATTAATATCTATAAATGAGATAGATATAACAAAATCGTGTTTTTACATGCTTTTTTTATGTCATTAATTTTGCTTTTAACACGGATATTAGGATATTTAAACCACTTTCTATTAGAAGGTACTATAAAAGAAAAGATGTTTTTTTTCTTTAAATAAAGTAGAGCAAAAAGTATAGTTGTAGCTGCGGTTTTTTTTACTGAAAGAGAATGGAGAAAAGAGCCTTTTATTCAAGTCATTTCAGATGGAAAAAGGTATTAAACGATTTAAAATAAGATATGAGAGCATTAGTTATATCAGGTGGTGGAAGTAAAGGTGCCTTTGCTGGAGGGGTTGCACAATTTCTTATGGAAGAAAAGCATCGCCATTATGATATGTTTTTGGGGACCTCTACTGGTAGCCTATTAATTCCACATTTGGCAACAGGTAACTTAGCAAAGCTATATAAGATTTATACCAATGTTACGCAGCGCGATATTTTTAGTGTTAATCCATTTGTACAACGCAAAAAAGGAGATCGAGAATATGTATCTATAAACTTTATGAATTCACTTTGGCAATTTATAAAATTGAAAAGAACCTTTGGGGAGAGTAAAGCTTTAAGACGTTATATAAAGAAACAATTTTCTAAAGAAGAGTTTGATCTAATTCGACAAAACTGTAAAGATGTTGTGGTAACAGTGTCTAACTTATCTAAAAATAGAGTGGAGTACAAATCTATTAACGATTTTGACTATGAAACATTCTGTGATTGGATATGGATTTCATGCAACTATATACCGTTTATGTCTTTAGTTACTGTTAATGGATTTGAATATGCTGATGGAGGTTTGGGTTGTGTAATTCCTATTAGAGAAGCCATTTTAAGAGGGGCAACAGAAGTTGATGCTATTGTTTTAGAGTCCGAACAAATACAACGACAGAAAGTGCTGGGTAAAAATCCATTTTCATTAATGCTAAGCTTGTTTTCACATTTGTTGGATCAAGTAGAACGCAGCGATATTGAAATCGGTAAACTTGCCGCCAAACATCGCAATGTAAAGCTTAATATCTATTATACGCCAACAACGCTTACCGAGAATTCCTTGATTTTTAGCAAACGATTAATGACCAAGTGGTGGCAAGATGGTTTTGATTATGCAAAATATAAACATGGAGAGCCACCAAGTAATGAACTCAAATAAGAGTTAGTTCCATATGTTGCTAACTTCTTCCTTTATAAAAGAAAGTGCAGCGTCACTAGGAGCATGTTTTTCCATCATTTCAGTTAAAACAACTTCTCGTAACTTATCAGCAGTATCTGTTTTTTCTAATAAACCGGCTTTTCTAATAAGTTGAATAGTGGCATTTTTTGCAGCAGTAATGATACTCCAACATTTATCTGTCATATATATTTGTTGTGATAAATTGTGTTCAAATTCTTGCTCTATTGCAGCAATAAGCAAACTTTCATAACTATCTTTATCTGACGAATTAGGAACTACTCGAATTAAAAGTTTACTAGGTGTAATACGTTCTAAAAATAACGTCATTCTTTCATAGGCCTGAAGTCTTGTGGGTAAGGTGTTTGTCTGCAGGTCTTTATGTAGTAGAAAGCGTCTTCTGCCATCTTCGTTTTTTGTGTGTTCTTTGAAGAAGTAATATGCAATCATTCCAGTAATTAGTGCAGGTACAGCATAAAGTAAGCCTTGAAAAAATATCTCGATTTCCATATATATAATTTGAAATACAAACTTAACGCCTTTCATTTTATTGCACAAGTAATTTACATAATAGGATGAAAAGCGCATTTGTTTTGATGACAAAGTACATTACATAAATCGGAAGTACAAGCACAGTTTAATAGCCTTAATTTTGAAAAAATAATCTTGATTTATAAGAAACTAACTTTATTGAATTGTTTTTCAGAATTAGTAGAGTTTTCATTATCAAATTTTTTAGTTAGTATGCCAAGAGTAGATCTTTTGACGACATACTCTTATGCATTTCTCATAGTTTTAGGAATTTTAACGAGTAGTAATTGTTTTAAAAGGAATGTAAACCGAGAGTTAGGTGTTAAACATTGGAGTAACATTTTCGATATAGCAATGCTACCATTAGAAGAAACCGTCAATAGATTTAGGTGTCTAAAAAATCTGAATATAGGCTTGCTCATTCGGTTCAAGACACGTTGCGTTAAGTGAGTCAGTTTTTAGAGTTTTGTATGTAAACTGTTTATTCAATAATTTCTACATTTCTAATATATATATTTTGAAGAGGCCAATCGGCATTATCAGTTTTTTGGGCTGCAATGCTATCTACAACCTCCATACCTCTAATCACTTTTCCGAAAATAGTATAATCGCCATCTAGGTAATAGGCACCTGGATGTTGCTGTACGATAAAAAATTCAAAAGGTGACGCTAATTTATATGGGTTATCAATGTCGCTGCTCGGCATGCTTATAACGCCTCTATCGTGTTTGTAGCCTTTTTTGATGTCTGTTGGAAGTAGATATTTGCCAATTTTTTTGCGTTTACGTGCCGTTTTGCGATCATCACTATTGCCTGCTTGAATCATGAAATTATCAATTACACGATAAAATTGAGTGTCGTTGAAATACTTTTGTTTAGTTAAAAAAATAAAGTTTGCGCGATGGTATTTGGTTGTATTAAATAATAAAATATCAATGGTTCCAAAATCTGTAGTGATGCGCACTTTATTCTCTTTATGCTTTTTTTCATATTCTGAAAAGAACGCTATAGCTTTGTTATTATCAAGTACTGGGTGTTGACGTTCAGGAGATTGTTTTTCTTTTGCTTGCTTGTTATTAGAGGTTTTTGTTTCTTTTCGTACTGCAGGTGTTGGTGTTTTTGTAGAAGATTTTTTATCTTCACAGCTTAGTATTAGTAAACAAAATATACCTAAAATAGTAGACCTTATATTCATGAACTTTAACACATTTTTATTAGATGTTTCAAAAATAGAAAAAGCTAAGCTTCCAGCCCAAGTTTCGCAGTTTAAAATGTCTCCACCCTTCAGGGCACAACTTATAGAAAAGCAAAAAGAACGTATTAAAGGCGCTAAACAGGCAGGTGTAATGGCTTTATTTTATCCAGATGCCAATGAAAATACGAAATTGGCGTTAATTTTAAGGAATACATATAAAGGTGTGCATTCTGCACAAATAGGATTTCCTGGAGGTAAATTTGAGACTGTTGATACATCTTTAAAAGCTACCGCTTTGCGCGAAACCTTTGAAGAAATTGGAGTGCCAATACAGCAAATTGATGTGATAAAACAATTGACAGAACTTTATATTCCTCCTAGTAATTTCTATGTGCAACCTTATATTGGGGTTATAAGACAAACACCTCATTTTGTGAAGCAAGAAACCGAAGTTAGTGAAATTGTAGAAGTGTTACTGTCCGATTTTTTAGATGATAAGGCGGTTACCGCTCATGAAGTTCAAACTTCTCATAATGCTATTGTTGAAGTTCCAGCCTTTGAACTTAATGGTCATATTGTTTGGGGAGCAACTGCAATGATATTGAGTGAAATAAAAGATCTCTTCAAGATACTGTCATAATATCTATTGGTGCATCATCATAGCATAAGCGTAATTAAATTATAAAGGATACGTTAAGCTTCAATTGTCTTGTGTTTTGCTGAATCACTTTTTTGAGTGATGTTAATTATACGTTTTAGAGAAATTACTGCTTTGAAGTAAATAGAATCAAAATCAAAAAAAACATGTACTTTTGCCTTCTCTAAACTAATTAATCAAACTAAGTTCTATGGGGTTATTTAAGAAAAATCCTTTTGGTCATTACCTTATATTAAAAAAATGGCTAATCCGTATCGCAGGCGCTATAACTCATAGGCGTTATAGAGGGTTTAATGATCTTCAGATTGAAGGTTCTCAAGTGCTTCGTGATTTGCCAGAAACCAATGTGCTTTTTATATCCAATCATCAAACGTATTTTGCGGATGTAGTAGCCATGTTTCATGTGTTTAATGCGAGCTTGAGCGGACGTGATGATAATATTAAAAATATAGGATATTTATGGAATCCTAAATTGAATCTATATTATGTTGCTGCGAAAGAGACAATGAAAGCAGGCTTGCTTCCAAAAATATTAGCATATGCTGGTTCTATAAGTATTGATAGAACTTGGAGAGCTGCCGGAAAAGATGTAAATAGGCAGGTGAAAATGAGTGATATTACCAATATTAAGCGCGCCTTAGGTGATGGTTGGGTAATTACGTTTCCGCAAGGTACGACAACTCCTTTTAAGCCTATTAGAAAAGGAACGGCTCATATTATCAAACATTACAAGCCTATTGTTGTGCCTATTGTTATTGATGGCTTTAGACGTTCTTTTGATAAGAAAGGAATTCGTGTCAAAAAGAAAAATATTCTACAAACTATGGAAATCAAACAGCCTTTAGATATCGATTACGATACCGTCACAGTACAGGAGATTGTGGAAAAAATTGAATATGCTATTGAGCAACATCCTTCATTTTTAAAGGTTATCCCAGAGTCTGAGTTATTGGCGCAAGAGGAGTTGAATAAGCAACGAGAGTTTTAAGCCAAGCGTCTATATTTCTAACTTTTTGAGTTCGTTGTAATTATTATTCAGCCTTTTTGTTAAAATGCCATAAAGAAGCTTGTAAAATAACCAAATAGCGGTTACAAAAGCTGCGGTTGTGATAAATGCTATAGCAGAAATTACTACGAGTTCGGTGTCTTTTGAGCCTTCTAATTTTGCAGCAATTTTTGGGTCGTTCTGCGATGTGTAAAACAAGCCAATGACCATACATAAGAAGGCAAAAACGAGATTGTAAGCCACGTAATATTTTATGATTTTTCGGGTTTTTAAGATACTTTCCATAAGTTTCTTGGCATTGTCTGTAACCAAAATGGATTTGTGAGCTTTAAAGAGTAAATAAACAAATAAAATAATAATTCCAAAGCTTATAAATGTAAGCCAATTTAAAATATTGACGTTCTCATAAATAGCGTTCATTTTGTTATTGTAGTCCTGAGAGGAAAATAAAGGAATACTATTGATAATACTCCAGAATATTAATTCTCCAATACTTATATAAAATAGCATTTTAACAATGCTTGAGGACTTCTTTTGTAGCATATTATAAATGTCTTCAGAACACTTTTTGGTGAAGTACTCGTCTTGCTTTTGCCAATCCTTTTTTAATAGTTCTAATTCATCCATAGGGTTACGGATTTAATATGGTTTTAAGTTTCTTTTTCACACGATTCATTTTGACTCTTGCATTCACTTCACTTATACCTAGGGTTTCACTTATTTCCTTATAATTCTTGTCTTCCAGATATAGGAATACAAGCGCTTTTTCAATGTCAT
This sequence comes from Flavobacteriaceae bacterium, assembly GCA_013215095.1. GTDB lineage: Bacteria > Bacteroidota > Bacteroidia > Flavobacteriales > Flavobacteriaceae > DT-34. The sequence goes on from JABSPM010000072.1 coordinate 50,427, forward strand.
TCAATTGATGAACAGCTTTATACAGTAATTTTAATTGTTGTTCTTCAGTGTCATCGTATTCTTCAGTTTTAATTTTAAATTGAACACCGTCATAGTCTTGCGTTTTGATATTGCGTTTGCTTTTTCTATAGAGGGTAATGGCTGTATTTAATCCTACTCTATACATCCATGTGCTAAATTTGGAATCGCCTCTAAACTTTGGATATGCTTTCCAAAGTTGTATTGTGATTTCTTGAAACAAATCATTGTGAGCATCTTGATTATTAGTGTATAATCGGCATACCTTATGCACAATGTTTTGGTGCTCTTCTAGCAATTTAACAAAGCTATGTTCTAGTTCTTTATTCAATCTTACTTGGTTAGTTATGTAATAAGTAGTGTAATTGTTTGAAATGTTACAACTATGATAAAATAATGTTTAAAATTAGCTTTTCTATGTCAGATTTCGAAAACTTGATGTTGTATTTTTTTATTCTATCTTCTCTATGTGTTTTTGTGTAAACGATTTAGGGATCGTGTTTTGTTTTTAGTGCGTGGTGTGAGTTTGAGTGAATATATGAATTACTGAAAGCACTGGATTGGATGTTCGTAAATTTCCTGGGTTTTATCGGGTGTTATGGTTGCTTATGTCTAGTTAATGCTTTAATTTCAGAGTTAGTGCTCTAGAATTTTAGCCGAAATCATTGAAAAATAACTTTTGATAAGTGTCTTATATAATTTTATCAAATGAACTTACAATACCTTTAATAAGAGAAGAACTGAAGCCATTATGTTCCATTTCGTTTAGGCCTACAATAGTGCAGCCTTTGGGTGTGGTTACTTTGTCAATTTCGTATTCAGGATGTTCGCCTCTTTCAATTAATAGTTCTGCTGCTCCTTTGACCGTATGTGCAACAATTTCTGTAGCTGTATTTGAATCAAATCCGATTTGAATACCGCCTTGTATCATGCCTCTAATGAATCTTAATACAAATGCAATTCCGCAGGCTCCGAGCACAGTAGCAGAATCCATTAAGCTTTCGTCAATAGTTATGGTCTTTCCAATTGAATTAAAACAACTTTTAATAGAATTATGTGCTTCAATATCATTTGTGTTTGAAGAAATACAAGTCATTGATACGCCAACATCTGCTCCTGTATTTGGCATTGCTCTAAATAAAGGGATGGAAATGTTTATTGTGTTTTGAATTTGTTGTAATGAGATTCCAGTGGCTAATGAAACCAAGATGTGTTTTTCGCTAACAAAATGTGTTTTTAGTTCTTTTAATACTTCTAGTATATTGTATGGTTTGAGGGCTATAATAATGATTTTAGAATCACGTATAGCTATTGCGTTATCATTACTTATTTTAACGCCTGTTTCACGAAGCTCCTCTAGAGCATTGATATTTCTTCTGGTTACCGTAATATTTGAAGGAGGTATGATTTGTGTGGCTAGTAAACCATTTAAAATAGATAATCCTAAATTCCCGCAACCAATAATTGCTATTTTTTTATCTTTCATTTTTGTGCTCATAAATGTGTTTGTCTAAAATTACATTATTTTTCCTTACAATAGAGGTTAAGCTTTTGTGAAACATTATAAAATTTTATAGCAGTATAGCTGTGTATAAAGACTATTTTAGTCTCATATGTTAATTTTGATTCAGAAGCATATGGTGTGTGTTAAAACATTTTGTGTAAAGCTATGGTTTGCCTTTTGAAATAAGGGGGTTCTTAATTTTGTTGTTATGGTTTTGCGTTAATTAAGAGTGTGTTAATTTAGGAGATGAATCCAGTTGTTTTTAATTATATCCAATGGGGTGTTTCTTTCTATGTCTGCGTCATTGGTATGGGTTTGTTCTATAGTTACAGGTAAAAAATATTCGGGAACGAAAGGGAAAACAGGTTTTAATTGTGGGTTATGTAATACTATCTCAAAGGGGTCTATATTGCAATTGTCTACTAGAAAGTGAGCGAAATAATGGAATGTGAGTTCGTCATCTTTTAGACTGTTCAAAACAGTTTTAAAGTCTTTGTAACATAAAGATTCTAAAAAATAAGTGATGGATAATGCGATTTTAATTGCGGTGTTGTTTTTACAGGTTTTAAATAGGGCGTATAGAAATTCTGAAGGCTTAATATAGGGTTTTAGGGTTTCGTAATAGCTTGATGCAATTGTTGATAAGTTGTCATCGAAAGTATGAATTTGAATTGCATGAATTGTATTGCGTGTTGTGTTAGATATGGTCATACGATATTGGTATAAATGTACTTAATATTGTTTACAAGATAATGATTTATTTTCTTCGTATATGAGATGCGTCTTTTATACAAAAGTTGCGTGACTTTACTTATTGTTTTGTTTTTCTCCATCAATACATCAAAACCCTCCAAAAAAAGGAAAGTAACACGTATGAATTTTAAAATATGAAACATTTGGATTGCTTTAAATTAGCTAACTATTTGTATCTATGATTTTTATGTGGTGTAGCTGTGTGTTCAATGCTGTATTACAATGGTAATATTTTGGGGTCATTATAGCTTGCGTTATAAATTATATTGCTGTTTTTAACGTTTTTGTGTGACCAATTCGCTTTGATTTCTAAAGACTAATGTGTCGTCAAAGGCATCTAATAGGATAATACTGTCTGTTGTGACTTTGCCTGCTAAGATGTCTTTGCTTAAAGCGTTTAAAACCTCTTTTTGAATGACACGCTTTACGGGTCTTGCACCGTATTCTGGAGTGTAACCTTTTTCAGCTAAATGTGTTATGGCTTCTTTTGTTGCATCAAATGTAATGCCTTGTTGCGCAATCATTTTTGTTACAGCTTTTAGTTGTATCCTAACAATGTCTTTTATATGGTTTTTAGCCAATGGACTAAACATAATTGTATCATCTATTCTGTTTAAAAATTCTGGTTTTAGATTTTGTTTTAGTAAAGCTAAAACATCAATCTTAGCTGTTTCCATTGCGGTCTCAGTAGCTTTTATCGTTTCAATTTTTTCTTGTATTATATTGCTTCCCATATTTGAGGTCATAATAATGATGGTGTTTTTAAAGTCAGCAATTCGCCCTTTGTTGTCTGTTAAGCGACCTTCGTCTAAAACTTGCAGTAGTATGTTAAATGTGTCTGGATGCGCTTTTTCTATTTCGTCTAATAAAACAACCGAGTATGGTTTTGTGCGCACAGCTTCTGTAAGTTGTCCGCCTTCATCATAGCCAATGTACCCTGGAGGTGCTCCGACCAATCTGCTGACGGCATGACGTTCTTGATATTCACTCATATCAATTCGAGTCAAGGCGTTTTCATCATTAAAGAGGTGTTCAGCTAAGGCTTTTGCTAATTCAGTTTTACCAACGCCAGTAGTGCCTAAAAACAAGAAGGTTCCAATCGGTTTTTTAGGGTTTTGTAATCCAGCTCGGCTACGTCTCACAGCATCGCTAACGGCTATAATGGCTTCAGCTTGTCCAACAACACGTTTGCGCAGTTCGTGATCTATATTTAAAAGTTTTTTGCGTTCAGATGCAATCATTTTAGTTACAGGAATACCTGTCCATTTTGCAACGACTTCAGCAATGTCTTCATGGGTTACTTCTTCTTTAATTAAAGCGTTATCGTTAGACTGTTGCTTGGATAGTTTTTCTTGATGTGCTTTAAGTGCTTCTTCTGCATCTTTGATTTTTCCGTAACGAATTTCAGCTACCTTGCCATAGTCACCTTCACGTTCTGCGCGCTCAGCTTCTAGTTTAAAGTTCTCAATAGCTTGTTTGGTGTTTTGAATATTTTCAACAACTTCTTTTTCACTTTTCCATTTTGCATTAAGGGCATTGCGTTTCTCTTTGAGGTTAGCTAAATCTAAACGCAGTGCTTTTAGTTTGATGGTGTCTTTCTCGCGTTTAATGGCTTCAATCTCAATTTCTAGCTGCATGACCTTTCGATCTAAAACATCTAATTCTTCTGGTTTTGAGTTTATTTCCATGCGCAATTTTGCTGCTGCTTCGTCCATTAAATCAATAGCTTTGTCTGGTAAAAAACGATGTGCAATATATCTTTTTGAGAGTTCTACAGCACCAATTATAGCATCATCTTTAATTCGTACTTTGTGATGTGTTTCGTATTTTTCTTTGATGCCACGAAGTATTGAAATGGCGCTTTCTGTATCTGGTTCACTAACCATCACTTTTTGGAAACGCCTTTCTAAAGCCTTGTCTTTTTCAAAGTATTTTTGATACTCATCTAGTGTGGTGGCACCTATAGCTCTAAGTTCGCCACGTGCTAAAGCTGGCTTTAGTATGTTTGCTGCGTCCATGGCACCTTGACCGCCTCCAGCGCCAACTAAAGTGTGTATTTCGTCAATAAAAAGTACAATATTTCCTTGGCTACTTGTAATTTCTTTAATTACCGCTTTGAGTCGCTCTTCAAACTCACCTTTATATTTGGCGCCAGCAATTAAGGCTCCCATGTCTAAGGCAAATATTTGCTTATCTTTCAAATTTTCTGGAATGTCACCATCAATAATTCTATGTGCTAAGCCTTCAGCAATGGCTGTTTTTCCGGTTCCTGGTTCTCCAACCAAAATTGGGTTGTTTTTGGTTCTTCGTGATAAAATTTGAAGTATGCGTCTGATTTCTTCATCTCTGCCAATTACAGGGTCTAATGTGCCAGATTTAGCCAATTGATTAAGGTTTTTGGCATATTTATTTAAAGCATTATACGTGTCTTCTTGGTTTTGAGATGTTACTCTGTCGCCTTTTCTTAATGTCTCAATAGCTGTTTTTAAGTCTTTCTCTGTGACCCCTTGGTCTTTCAATATTTGAGATATTTTGCTTTTAGATTTGAAAATGCTTAAAACTAAATGCTCAACAGATGCAAAATCATCGTTCATGGTTTTGGCTATAATAGCAGCTGCATTAACAGTTTTTCCTGCTTCGCGAGATAGCATAATATCCCCGCCTGAAACTTTAGAAAATCGATTCAATTCTTGGTTTAAAATCTGTTGAACCAATCCAATATTGACATTTAGTTTCTTCAATATGAATGGTAATACATTTTTATCGACCTCAAAAATAGCTTTGAAAAGATGCTCGTTTTCTATCTGTTGGTGTCCGTAACCTTGTGCAATTTGTTGCGCTTTCTGTAAGGCTTCTTGCGTTTTTATTGTTAAATTGTTGAAATTCATGTGATCTTATCTCTCTTTTGTCTGATTGAATGACTTTTGTTTTGGTAGATAACCTTAGAGTTAATTCAAGGTTCTTGATAAAATCAATCAAACCGACTCATTTTTTTTGTCTTACTTGACCTTTTGTGTTCAACAATCTTACCAAGTTATTTTTAATGACAAAATGTCTCTTTTTGAGTTGTTTTTAATGACTTTTTGTCGTTTTTTGATTTTGAAGAGGGATGGGTTTTGTTTTGAATAATACGAATTTAACATAAATATTTCGTATATTTAAGGATGCCAAAACAATCGACTTTAATTATTTCAGAGAGTCTTTCAGAACTAAAGACCTTATTACGTAAACAAGAGAATCCAAAAAATCTTTTACGCATACAATCAC
>JABSPM010000073.1 GCA_013215095.1 Flavobacteriaceae bacterium
ATATAAATCTTTAGACGAATTAGAAGCAAAGCTAATACAGCTAATTAAAAACACAAATAAACATAAAGTTAAAAGCATTACTTCTTATCAGTATCTAGTAAATGCTTATTGCGGTATTTTTAATTAAGAAGTGGTATAACCTTCATCAAAAGCAAAAACACTTTTTGCTTCAATCAGTCCAAATAAATCGTCAATATCCTTAAGTATGTATTGTTGAGTTGTATTCCCAGCATCTGTAGCTGTTATCTGCTTGCCTTCATAAATCAATTGAGAAAATGCCGCAATTGTATGCTCACCTATTGCAGGGGTTATAATTGTAATGGGCTTTGTATAAATAGTATCAATAATAACCGCCGGATCTTGTGAGGGTTGTTGAAGTAAGTTTTCATTCCTAACAAACCCTTCCTCATTTGCGGATGCCAACTCTCCTATTTGAGAAAACAGTGCTGCTTCATCGTTATTGTCTGTAATTAACTGAAATACAATAGTATTATTTTCTGTAGCAGCATTTTGTGTTTGGTTAAAAACATGTATTGGTCATTCATTTGTCCCAAATACATCTTCATTCAAATTATCTTCTTCTGCTCCAACTTTAATATTATTCAGATTCGTATCTGAATATTGATAATTTTCATAGAAATTATAAGAACGTTGCCTATTCGCTTGTAAGTATATATAGAAGTTGTTTTTGGTAACAAAGTTTTCAAGCTTTTGATAAATATCGGATTTATCAGTGAGTGTAGTTTCAGTACCGTCATCATTTGTTACAAATAATTTACCTTTTCCATTGGCATGTAACCCATAAAATGCAACAATGTCTATAAATTGAGTAGAAGCTTCCTTTAATAATTTCTTTTTAAAATTATCCGACTCAGTTGAAGTGTCTAATGTATACGATGCTAAACGAGCATAAGCTAAGTTTAATTGAAATGGATTTGGGTCATTTTCGATAAAGTAATCCCCATTATTTAAAATTATATCAATGCCTACTTGTTCGGTAGCCGACCCCAAGTGTAAACCTCTTGGTACAACTGGAAACTCATAAGCAGTTGTTGGGTCTTCTTCTGTAGCTTCTTCATCAAAAAAAGAAGCGATTTTAAAAAAATAACGATCTATTAAATGCGAATCATCTTGTTGAGATAATTGTTCAGATGTAAAAGGATATCCTATAAAATTCGCTAAAAACTCAGGTACTGTTTCACTATCTTCTTCAACATAAAATCTATTGAATTCTGACCAAATATACCTAACAAATCCTGAGCCACTCGTTTCACTACCTGCAATTTTTCCATTATCTATAAAATCAATCTTGTTGAGTCCTCTGTAAATAATATATTTAATATTAATCCCTTTTATGGGTTGCTTAAAGGGTCTTAAAATAATGTTTACTTTATTTGAATCGTTTGATTGTGGTTGAAGAAAAACCGTACCATTGCATAAAGCATAAATGTTTTTATCACCATTAAAGGATATCGTGGTTGTAGTTCTGAATTGAGTATTATTTACAGCTCCAAAAGCTTGTTCTGCTGATTGTGTAAAATCACTTCCGTTTATATAGAAATGAGATTGAGGATGTAATTTATTTGATCTGAAGGTCATAGCTGAATTATAATGATGTATTTTTTTTTAAAATAAGGATTTTTTTACTAAAAAAATGTTAAAAATAATACCAAATACACATTCACTATAAATATCTCAGTAGCAAGTAAGTCTTTGTAGTCTACAAAGTTGCAACCGCTGCGCTCATTGCAACTCTATAACCTACTATAAACACCCACTTGTGAAAAGGAGGTATCCCTTTTCAATAACCCTCAAAATCGGAAAACCGAAATCATACCCATTGCGTTATCTCGCAAAAGTATAGTTTCGGTTTGCTTTTATAATGCATTTTTTTAGAAAAATGCTGCTAGAGATTCTGCTAACAATTAAACATTCGGATATCTACAGAATTCTATCAACTTTCTGCTGATATCCAAAACAAACATCACCAGTTTTCCAATACTATATATCACCCATTTAAAACTAATTTTTAGAACAAAAATGAGTTTTACAACACACCATTTTAGAAATGTTATGATGTAGTGGTAACATTTTTTCAACCAAGACATTATAGGTAATAATATTCCAAAAACAGCCATAAGTATTTTTAGAATAAGCAAAATGGAAGCGATATGAATGATATAGCTTCCTATGCTATTTATTAATAAGGCTGTGCCATAAGCGTTCTAATTCCATAATCTATCTGTTTTTTTAGTTTATAATACCATTTCCTATTTAACATTACAGTAATATCAAATAGGAAATGGTATGACTTAGACTTCTAGCTTTCGGTTCTAAGGTATTTATGAGGTCAATCACTTTATTTTTAGTAGTGGACCGTGCTGTTTTTTTAAGAGGTTTACGCTCTTTTTTCTTGTGATTGATATACACAAGAGAATTGGAAAGTTCCTTTTCATAATGGTTTTACTGATAAGTTTCCAATGCTCGATTTTATTCCATATAGCGCTTTTTAGCCCCTATATTGCATGATTTTGAAGATCTATAATAATTTTGTGAGCAAATCAGGTGCAGATGTATGTTCTTACCGTAATGAACACGATCCCATACTACACAGTCATCATACCCTCTTATTTCTAGGAATTTATCAGTTAAATCAACGAGCATCTCATGGGTGATATTGGCTTTATCAAATTCGTTGAATGATAACAAAATATGCTGGACATCTGTTTGCATACGACTGTCTTTAAATGCATTATTTTGCTCGAAGCTGTCAATAATGGACTGTTGGTCAAATCCTGTGGAGATATTCCCAAAGATAGCAAAGTCGTTTTCATCAAAAACACCCTTATTTACATAGTTAATAGGTTTGAAGAACGTTACACTTTTGTTATTAGATCTGTAAAAAGGAATTTGCTTTATAAGCATAGTGTTCCGTTTTTAAAATCCGTAATAATAGCTTCTAGCTCTGTAATAATCTCAGGATGTATACCTACTTGTTTTTTCACATAGCGTCTTAAATCAAAGGGCTTAAAATGCGCCAAAGTTTCTTTTTTTATCTGGTTAAAAATGGCTTTTACCTTTTCAATTTATACTAAAGTCACGTCTCTTTTCTTGTTGCAGATAAAAGTCAATTGGTTCAAATTACAACCGAGTCTTGAAAGAGATATAATTACTATTTTCCATATACAGACTCAGATTGTAATACACAGCCAACAGAAGCGCAGGATGAACAAGCTCAGCTTAACAAAATCAATGATTATATAAGTGTTTGAATGGTGAAAATATGGTCAGTGAGATGAAAGGTCTGATTTATGAAAATACACCAATAATTATTGCAGTCTATTTATCTTCAGAATTTGGAAAAACTGATCATTTTGAACTCACAGCGTATAGAGAATACGAAGTACACTATAGTATGGACAGCTGTCATGCAATGTTGGTTATTGGTTACTCTGACGATTACAATGCATTTAAAGTTGTCAATTCCTGGGGATCTGACTGGGGCGATAACGGATTTATCTGGATTTAGAGTTATTAATCAAGCCTATGTAACTTATGACTTAGAATAACTATTGATAAATCACTAATTTGGGTTTTAAAATCATTAGTTAGTGTCCTATAAAAAAAGCTGTCTTTTCAGACAGCCTCTTTTTATTTCTTGCGTTTTTGTTGTGCTTGTTTTTGTTGCTCTGCTTGTTCCATCATCTCTTGCATTTTCTTTTGAAACTTACTTTGCTTTTTAGGTTTTTTCTTATTCTCCTGAATCTTGGCATGAATTTTAGTTTCATCTAAGATATAATTCTTAATCACTAACATAATTCCAATTGTTATTAAGTTAGAAATAAAATAATACAAACTCAATCCACTTGCATAGTTATTAAAGAAGAATAACATCATTATTGGAGAGAAGTAAATCATGTACTTCATCATCTTTTGCATATCGGGCATTCCCTCTTGCGTTGGTTGCGAGGCTACTTGTTGCCCTGTGGTTAGCTTCATATAGAAAAAAATCGCAATAGACGCCAAAATTGGAAACAAGCTGACATGGTCTCCATAGATAGGAATTCTAAATGGCAGCTCTGCAATGGTATCATATGAAGATAAATCTTCTGCCCAAAGAAATGGCTTTTGTCTTAACTCAAATGCTGTTGGAAAAAACATAAATAAGGCATAGAATACGGGCAATTGGAGTAATGCTGGTAGACATCCACTCATAGGACTTGCTCCTGCTTTACTATACAACGCCATTGTTTCTTGCTGTTTCTTCATAGCATTATCCTTGTACTTCTCGTTGATTTCAGTAATTTCAGGTTTTAAAACTCTCATTTTAGCCTGAGATAAATACGATTTGTATAATACTGGAGACAATACAATTCTAACCACAATAGTCATAATGATAATGGCAATTCCATAAGGGAATATTCCGCTTAAGAATCCGAATAATGGTATAAACAAATTCTTATTAATCCATCCAAATATTCCCCAACCAAAAGGAATACTTTCCTCTAAATTCTTGTCGTAAGTCTTTAAGGTATTACTATCGGTTGGACCATAATACATATTCATGCTTTCATTGAGCTCCCCTCCTTTTAAGCTTAAAGGAATGGACGCTGCATAACGTTTTGTATATAATGTATCAACGTCTTCATCTTTTACTAAATCTTTGGAAGACAAAGACACCTTCTTAAATGGTGTATCTGTTGTTAAGATAGAACTAAAGAAGTGTTGTCTATAAGATAGCCAAGTCACATCTTCTTCAACCTCATCATCATCTGAAGCCTGAGCCAATTTACTTATTTTTCCATCATCATGCTCATAAGTTAAACGCGTATAACGGTTTTCATAGGTAATACTCTTTGCATGTCTGTAGCCTTTTAGTTTCCAATCTAAAGTAACATTTTGAGATGCATTAATAACAGTACTTAGTCCTTGTGAACGTACTGCAAAACCAAGCATGTAATCATCTGGTTTTAATTCGTATCTGTATTCTAAAAATTGATTTTCAGAAACCTTTAATTTCATTGACAATACTTGGTTATTACCATTTTTAGTCAACTGTGGCTGAAAATATAACTGATTGGTATTTAAAGTTCTATTGTCTGTAGTTCCAAATGTAATATTAAAGATATTGTTATTGTCTTTAATTAAATAAATTGGCACAGAATCATAGTTAACAAATTGTTTCAATTTTACTTCTACAAGATATCCCCCTTTATTACTTACTTTTAAAGCTAGAACGTCGTTTTCGAGAGTTGTAAACTCTTGTCCATTATCTAAAGAAGCTGCATAAGCAAACGCACCTATCTTGCGTTGTAACTCAGCATATTTTGTTGAATCTGTTGCAGAGACTGCAGCGATAGTTTCAGGAGTTGCCTTAAACTCATCTTTGACGTCTTCTGCTTTGTTTTCAGCATCAACCTGTTCTTGCTTTGCCTTTTCTTGTGCTTCTAACTCTTCGGGTGTAGGCTGATTATTATATAACATCCATAATAGGATTCCGAATATTAATACAAATCCAATTATTGATTTTACGTCTAACTTTTTTTCTTCCATGTAAATAGTTTCAAATTATAGGGGTTCTTTAAACCTTAAATATAGGTAGCAAAAAGCTATCCATATTACGTTATATGCCATAGTGGCATTATTTTGATTTTAAATGTTTCAAGGCTGCCTTTACAAATCCTACAAACAATGGGTGCGGATTAGATACGGTACTCTTATATTCTGGATGATATTGTACACCAACAAACCAAGGATGATCTTCTATTTCAACAATTTCTACCAATCCAGTTTTGGGGTTAATTCCTGTGGTTTTTAATCCTGCTGCCTCAAACCTTTCCTTGTATACATTGTTATATTCAAAGCGGTGTCTATGTCGTTCATCAATTCTATTAGCGCTATATACTTTAGATACAATACTATCTCCAACTAAATCACATCCCCAAGATCCTAAACGCATAGTTCCTCCTTTATTAATAATGGTTTTTTGGTCTTCCATGATGTTAATCACAGGATGTGCTGTTTCTGGATTCATCTCTGTAGAATTTGCATTATCCAATCCGAGAACATTGCGCGCATATTCAATTACTGCCATTTGCATACCTAGACATATTCCTAAGAACGGAATGTTATGTTCACGAACATACTTTACCGCATCAATCTTTCCTTCGATGCCACGCTCTCCAAATCCTGGAGCTACTAAAACACCATCTAAATGTGATAATTTAATTTCGATGTTATCTTCATTTAAATACTCTGAATGAATAGATTCTATAATAACCTTCACTTCGTTTTCAGCACCAGCATGAATAAAGGCTTCTAAAATAGATTTATAAGAATCTTGAAGTTCAACATATTTTCCAATCAATCCAATATGGACCTCGTTTTTAGGATTTTTGTGTTTTGCTAAAAATTCATTCCATTTTGTTAAATCTGGATTTGTATTTGGCAGCTTTAAATGGTCTAGTACAACTTTATCTAAACCTTCTTTTAGCATTAAATTTGGTACATCATAAATAGTTGAAGCATCAATAGACTGTATTACTGCATTTGGTTTTACATTACAAAAACGCGCAATTTTTTTTCTTAAGGGCACTCCAAGTTCGTGCTCTGTTCTACACACTAAAATATCTGCTTGTACCCCGCTTTCCATTAGTGTTTTTACACTATGCTGTGTGGGTTTTGTTTTTAATTCGCCTGCAGCCGATAAATACGGAATTAAGGTAAGATGAATTACAATAGCATTATCGTCTCCTAATTCCCATTGCAACTGGCGCACAGCTTCAACATAAGGCAAAGACTCAATATCGCCTACAGTTCCACCAATTTCTGTAATTACAATATCATAATCTCCAGATTTGCCTAAAATCTGAATTCTATGTTTAATTTCATCTGTAATATGAGGAATGACCTGAACTGTTTTTCCTAAAAACTCACCACGACGTTCTTTTTCAATCACACTTTGATAGATGCGACCTGTAGTAACATTATTTGCTTGAGATGTTGGTACATTCAAAAATCGTTCATAATGTCCCAAGTCCAAATCGGTCTCTGCACCATCATCAGTCACATAACATTCTCCATGCTCATATGGATTTAATGTTCCTGGATCTACATTTATATAAGGATCTAATTTCTGAATTGTAGTTCTATAACCTTGTGCTTGAAGCAACTTAGCTAATGAAGCTGCTATAATTCCTTTTCCTAGAGAGGACGTTACACCTCCGGTTACAAAAACGTATTTGGTTGTCGTTGTCATGTTGCGCTTTTAAAACGCAGGCAAATTTACAAATTTGAAACGAAACATAAGGTATAAACACCTACTGAAAATTCTTCTTTTTACAAGAGTTATTAACCATCCTTGTAGGTGTTATTCTGAGCGATAATAACGTAACCTTTGAAGTTCTAAGAATATTTTTCTTTCCCATGCTCGTTGGGCTTCTATATTTTGAGAATGCTCGGTTTCTATATCATACAAGTTTTGCATTGCGCTTAGCTCTTTATTTATGGCTGTATACAACAGTTTCATTTCTGTATTGATTGCATTGGTAAATTTAGTTTGATGTATTCGTTTGCGTAACTTTCGTGCATGTAACTCGGTAATATCAAAATGTAACCGCTCATGAAATAAGGTATTATCATTGACATATTCTTTTATGTACCATGATTTTTTAGGATAGAATTGAACTTCTAAATCATAAGAATAATCCGATAATTGATTATTGAAATATTCTGCCGAAAACGAAAATGACAACCCAGATGCTGTTAAAGCTACTGTAGCTGTTCCTCTTCTTGGTTTGCCTTGAAAATCTAGCCACTCTAATTCCAAATTAGGCAACCACTTTAGACTTGGCTCATCTTGAACCATCACTAATGGTAGTAACATCAAAGCAAAAACCTTATACATCAATCGTTTTACATTAACAGTTAAAAAAAGAATAATTTACAACTAATATTGTTCAATAATTAGTCTGAAAGTTTTAATATTAATTTGAAGCTTCTATCAATTTTAGGTCTTCGTACTTTATAATATAAGCTGCCTCATTACAGTATCCTCCAAAAAGTTTTTTGGCATATTGAAACTTATTTTCTACATATTCGGTGGTAAATTCGGTCTTAGTACCTTTATATAAATCTGCTTCAATTGCCAAACGCATCAAGACATCCATCACAACATCAAAACCTCTAATGGCATACCTATTTGGAGCCTCATTATAAATGTGCTTATATTTTGTTATAAAAGCATTCTGGTGCTCTACATCATAAGATTTATTTACCGAAGGGTAATGAAATTTCAAATTAGATAAATCATAATTAGAGATGTTACTCCCTTCAAAAGCTTTATTTTTATTGGTGGTAGCTAAAACAATATCTCGTTTTACATGAATTGATCTATTAGCGCTTTGGGAGTTTCCATTAAACGCATTAAGAACACTAGTAACATTAGAAACAAAACCTTCATTAGCAGTTTCCAAAAACACAATATTTCTACCTTCTGCTAAGACCTTTTCTACATCATTTTTCATGATATAATAGGCGTCCTTACCGCCTTTAGTTTTCCTTGAAAAGATTTGTTTTGCTAACGGAAATGCTGTTTTTAGTTCTCCACTTACAGTTTTGTGTTTAGCATCAGATATAATAATGATATGTTTTTCTAAGCTATCTGCTTTTATATAATTAATCATCTTTTGTCGCAACAACGTGTTTGAAGGAATAGTCTGAAATACGTTATCATATAAATTCTCTGGCTTAGTCATCGGAGAAACGATTGGCACATTGTCCGTTTTTAGCATGCTTGCTGCCTGTTCAAAATTATCGGATGTAATTGGTCCAATAACCGCATCATAATTTGAAAAATCATTATCATTTAGTATTGAAATCACCTCAGATACTCTTGCTTTGGTATCAAAAACATCGAGTTTGGTTGAAAGTCCTAATTGCTTTGCAGAATCTAATGCCATTAAAACACCTGTATGAAAGTCTAAAGCCAACCTAAGGTAAGGGTCTTTTTGCATCAGTCTTTTGGCTTCAGCAATAGAATCGGCTTCAATACGGTCTAATCTAAATGGAAGCAACAATGCCATCTGTTTAGTTTCAAAGTGATTTAGTTGATCTATCAAAGAAATACTAGAAACTTCTGCTGTAGTTAAACTATGGGAAACCTCTAATGGAATTCTTAATACCATTCCAGATTTTAAACCACTTGCTTTAAGTTCGGGGTTTAAGGCTTCAAGTTCTTCTTGTGCTAGCCAAAGCTTTATTTTTAAACGGTAAAAACCTTCTTTTGGCAAGACCGTGTAATACCCATAAGCTTCGTCTAATTCTTGTTCTTCATTGTTAGCAATATTAGGTACATTAATCTCTTGCCCTTCTTGCAACACGTCTCCAAGGTTTGGATTTAATGTTTCTAATTCATCTAAAGTAATCCCAAACTTATAGGCTACACGCCATTTTCCCTCTTTTGGTAAAACAGTATATTTTCTTATTGTGTTTTCTAGGGTATTGACTTCGGTAACAATATCAAATTGAGGAATATTAATTTCATCTCCCTTTCTAAGATTTTCAGAATATAAACGTGTATTATGCTTCTTTATATCTTCTATAGGAATATTATATTTTTTTGAAATACTATATAAAGTTTCTTTACGCCTTACTTTATGCTCTTTGTACGACATTAACTTTTTAGTTTCTGTTTCTATAGGTGTTTCTCTTAACTTAGATTTTGGAATAATTAAAACGATATTGGGTTTAAAATTAGTTTGAGCATCAGGATTTAATGCATAAATATCATAAGGTGTCACCATATAAGATTTAGCTATACTCTCAATGGTTTCACCTTTTTTTACCTTGTGCGTCTTATAATCTTGCCCATTCACATTCATAATGGTTAATACAGCAAAACTTAATCCAATTAAAAACTTCTTCATTTATTATTATTTAAATCTATATACGTTAAAAGGCATTTTAAAGATTTAGACACAGTCAAGTCACATCTTTATTCCCACTCAATGGTTGCCGGTGGTTTGGAACTTATATCATAAACCACTCTATTAACGCCTTTTACTTTATTTATAATAGCATTAGACGTTTTTTGTAAAAACTCATAAGGTAAGTTTACCCAATCTGCTGTCATACCATCTGTACTTTCTACAGCTCTTAGAGCAACACATTTTTCATAGGTACGTTCGTCGCCCATGACACCAACGCTGTTTACAGGTAGCAACATTGCACCAGCCTGCCATACTTTATCATATAAATCCCATTCTTTTAAACCGCTTATAAAAATATGGTCAACCTCTTGTAATATATGCACTTTCTCTGCCGTAATATCTCCCAAGATACGAATTGCTAATCCTGGTCCCGGAAATGGATGGCGTCCTAATAATTCCGCATCTATACCCATAGATGCTCCTACACGTCTAACCTCATCTTTAAACAATGCCTTTAAAGGCTCTACTACTTTAAGCTTCATGAAATCTGGTAACCCGCCAACATTATGATGACTTTTAATGGTTGCACTCGGTCCTCCTGTTGCAGATACGCTCTCTATAACATCTGGATAAATGGTACCTTGTGCTAACCAAGTTACATCTTCTATTAAATGTGCTTCTTCATCAAAAACTTCAATAAATACACGGCCAATAGCTTTTCGTTTTTTCTCTGGGTCCGATTCCCCCGCTAAAGCATCCAAAAAGCGTGCCGAAGCATCTACACCTTTTACATTTAGCCCCATTCCTTCGTATTGTGTCAGTACGTTTTCGAACTCATTTTTACGTAATAATCCGTTATTCACAAATACACAATATAAATTATCTCCAATAGCTTTATGCAATAATACAGCAGCTACAGTAGAATCTACTCCTCCAGACAATCCAAGAACCACTTTATCATTACCCAACTGCGCTTTTAAGTCGGTAACTGTTTCTTCAACAAAGGAGTCTGGTGTCCAATCAGCAGTAACACCCGCTATATTTACCAAAAAGTTCTCTAATAGTTGCTTTCCGTCCGTAGAATGATATACCTCTGGATGGAATTGAATGGCGTACGTTGTTTCGCCTTTAATCATGTAGGCTGCATTTTGCACATCATGTGTACTTGCTAAAAGCTCTCCATTTTCTGGTAAATCTTTAATGGTGTCGCTATGACTCATCCACACTTGACTTCCCACATTTACTCCTTCAAAAAACTCACAATTATCCTTTATAAAAGAAAGGTTTGCACGTCCATATTCTCTGGTATTTGATGGTGCTACATTACCACCAGAAAAATGTGCTAAATATTGTGCCCCATAGCAAACGCCAAGTAGAGGCTTCTTTCCTCTAATCGCAGATAAATCTGGATGTAAGGCATCTTCTCCCCTCACAGAGCAAGGGCTTCCTGAAAGAATTACGGCTTTATAAGCCTCTAAAGATTCTGGTAAATGATTGAATGGATGTATCTCGGAATAGATGTTAAGCTCTCTTACTCTACGCGCAATTAACTGTGTATATTGCGATCCGAAATCTAGTATAAGTACTTTGTCATGTTGTTGCATGTGCAAAAGTAACAATTTGCATTTTTTTAGCAACTTAAAAACTGACTATTTTTTAAGCGACTGCCTAGAAGTTTTTAACAAGGTACTCATACTAAGTGCATTCTTTTTCTATACCATAGAATCCAATATCAATTGGATATCACTTTCTGTTGTATCTGGATTAATAAAGCAAAAACGCGATACCGTTTCGAAATGTTCCCCTTGTTTCCATTTTGTAGGTGTTACTAAAGCAAACCCTTTTTTGTGATTTTCATAAGTCCAATTGGTGTAATTCACTGGCAACCAACCTTTTCTTCTAAACAACACACAAGACAAACTTGGTGCTCTCACCAATTCTAAATGTTCAGAATTTTCTATCATTCTACCTGCAATTTGCGCCAATTCCAATCCACGCTCTACAGCAGCTTTATAACGATCTGTTCCGTTTGTAGCTAAAGAAAACCACAGTGGTAAACCTCTAACACGTCTCGTTAATTGTATTTGATAATCTGTTGGATTAAATCCATGAGCACCTTCATCCTTAAAAATATCTAAATATGAACCTTGCTGCGAGTGTGCCCTTTTTGCTAATTCTGGATTTTTATAAATTACAGCGCCACAATCATAAGGTGAAAACATCCATTTATGTGGGTCAATAGTGATACTATCTGCATGTTCTATTCCATTAAACAAATGTCTTACCGAATCGGCTGCTAGTGCACCGCCACCATAAGCAGCATCTACATGAAACCACAACTGTTCTTTTTTACAAACTTCGGCAATTCCTGATAAGTCATCTATAATTCCTGCATTTGTAGTTCCTCCTGTAGCGACAACTGCAAACAAACGCTGGCGTTGATGTTGTGTCAATTTTGCAATAGTAGATTTCAGCGCATTACCTTCCAAAACATCTTCTGTATCCACCAAAAGTACATCTACATCTACAACCTTCGCCATAGCTTTAATAGAAGAATGTGCACCTATAGAAGTAATAATTAACCCTTTTTCTACCTTGTTTTGTTCGTCCAAGCTTCTCCAATATTCGCGTCCTGCAACTATAGCAGATAAGTTGGCTGCTGTACCTCCACTTGTAAACACGCCAAAAGCACCTTCTGGTAATCCTGTTAAAGACACAATCCATCGCATTGCTTCATTTTCACAAAAAATACCTCCAGCGCCTTCCATCCAATACGCACCATGGATACTTGATACCGAAGTTACCAAATCAAACATAATTGCAGCTCTAGTCGGTGATGCTGGCACAAATGCCAAATTGCGTGGATGATCGACTTGCACGTTAGCTTTTGCCAAATGTTTGCGCCATAATTTAAACGCATACTCTCCTCCAATACCCTCTGAGGTCACGGTTTCTCCAACTAATGCTTTGAGTTCTTCTTCTCTTTTAGGTTTCCCTATTTTTTGTTTTGTGTGTGAAATTCTATCAATGGTGTACTTCATAACATCCATTGTCATTTCTACTAAATCTATATCTATTTTATGCATAATTTTAAGCTAAATTTCTAGTATTAAAAACTCACCTAAGAGCGGTTGTAAATTTAACACTAACTGCTCAATTAATACATCTCCATGCTCCAAATAAAATTCAGAAAAATTGGTATTTCGCTCTTGTAAACTTTGTCGTGGAAACAACTCGTCTTGTAGGTCTTTTGTTCTTACTAGTACATCTGCTAGCTTTCGTTTTTGTGCTTTTAACAAGCGTTTTTCTAAATGCTCTAAACCCTTAATTTGTTTGCGCTCTTGAGCAGCTACTGCTCTTAAAAAGGAGAAATCTGTCTCTTCAGCTAAGGCATACAAGCTTTTAAACTGCTTTTGAAGATGAGCTTTCTGCTCAGAAAAATCTATGCTTATGTTTGACAATGCTTTGGTACGCTCATTTACCAAATTCAATTGCTTTTTAAACATATCATTTACAGTCAATCCCAACTTTTGAAGTTTTTGTGATTGTTTTTCCGTCATTATTAAAGCTGAATTCCGTAATAGTAATATTGGAAAAGGCACTTCTACGGTATTGAAATACGATTTTAACTGTAACCAATACGCTATTTCTCCTCCTCCTCCAATATAGCAGAGGTTTGGTAAAATAACTTCTTGATATAATGGACGCATGACCACATTTGGTGAAAACCGATCTGGGTATTCATTAAGCACTTTTAATAGCTCACTTTCAGAAAAAGAAATTTCGGTATTATTAACTCTAAACACACCATTTTCTTCGATAATACGCTCGCGAATGCCATGGTTTAAATAGAATAGATTAATCGCTCTTGGATTGACTTGAATGGGGTAATCTTTATTTACTAAAGCTTGAATTTTGGCATTGGTTTCAAGCACTTTTTTGTACGAAATTTTTTCTTTTAACTCCCGTTCTACATAAGGAATAAACACGCGTTTTAAATTAACATCGTCCCCATCAATAATAACCAAGCCATATGCTCCAAAAAGCGCATTAGCAATATACCTTGTAGCGTCCGCCAAATTATCTTGTTTTAAATAAGCCTCTTCAAAAATGGTTTGGATATAATTCGCATTTTGACCTGGTCCTAATTGTGCAGCAAACACTCTAAATACGTCTTGAAGTCCATCGGTATTTAAACGTCCAACACCCCCAGATGCTGATGTTGTCCATTGTATAACTTGCCCTTTAAAATTAAAGAAATTAATTTCTTCAAAATCATGGTCTTCAGTTGCCATCCAATAGACAGGGACTATGTTTTGACTTGGATAGCGCTCTCTTAAATCTTTGGCTAGATTAATAGCTGAGACAATTTTATACAAGAAGTATAACGGTCCAGTAAACAAATTGAGTTGATGGCCAGTCGTTACCGTAAAGGTGTTGGATTGTGCTAAATACTCTAAATGCTTTAAAGTTGCTTGAGAAGTCTGCGTTTTCGCATATTGTTTTTTCAACGCATCAACTAAAACAGACCGCGTTTCTTTCGTATAAGAGTTTTGTTTTTCAGTAATTTGATTTTCAAAATTTTCTAAAATCGGAAAACGATGATAAAAGGGTTCTAATTCCTGAGATTGATCTAAATAATCACAAATTAGAGGCGAGAAATAATTCGTGTCTTTAAAAGGAATACAGTCTGATGGCATAATAAGTCTTGAAATCTTTTGTAAAGATAATGTTCTTTGAATTTTTATCTCCTAAATTTTAGTTAATTCAGCATGGCTTCATATCTTTACTTCACATTAATTAAAACATAAAATTAAGGAAATGCAAAAGATTTATCACGTGTTGTTGGTCGTACTTAGTTCTATAAGTATTACAATAGCCCAAGACATTCAATCTCCAAGTGAGTTTTTGGGCTATGAACTAGGAACTCAATTCTCTAGGCATCATGAAGTTATTGAATATTTTAAACATGTAGAAGCACAACTTCCAGGACAGGTAAAACTGGAACGATATGGAAAAACCTATGAGCGCCGCCCCCTCTATGTGACTTATATTTCTTCTGAGGAAAACATAAAAAACTTAGAAACCATTCGCCAAAATAATCTAAAATCAACAGGAATTATAAAAGGTGATTCTGGAAATCCTGATATTGCTATAGTATGGCTAAGCTATAACGTTCATGGAAACGAAGCCTCTGCTACGGAAGCATCTATGAGTACATTGTATAGGTTGTTAACCGAAAAACAAGATTGGCTAAAAAACACAGTGGTTATTATTGACCCATGTATTAATCCAGATGGTCGTGACCGTTATGCTAATTGGTATAATGAGACTGCCAGCCAACCTCATGATATAGACCCACAGGCAAGTGAACACAATGAGCCTTGGCCTAGCGGAAGACCAAATCACTACTTATTCGATTTAAATAGAGACTGGGCTTGGGCCTCTCAAATAGAGTCTGCATACCGTTTAACGGTTTATAACAAATGGTTGCCTCATATTCATGTTGATTTTCATGAACAAGGTATAAACGAACCTTATTATTTTGCACCTGCTGCTGAACCTTTCCATGAAATCATTAGTGATTGGCAGCGCAATTTTCAAGACCAAATTGGTAGAAATCATGCGAAACACTTTGACAAAAAAGGTTGGTTGTTCTTTACTAGAGAGCGTTTTGACTTATTTTACCCAAGTTATGGAGACACCTATCCAACATATATGGGAGCCATTGGTATGACTTACGAACAAGCTGGTCATGGTCGTGCTGGTGTTGGCATCTTAAACGACGAAGGTATTGAGCTTACATTAAAAGACCGCATTGCACACCATACTACAGCCGGGTTATCCACTATTGAAATTTCATCAAAAAACGCCACTAAACTTAATTCAGAGTTCAAAAAGTATTTCAACACTTCTGGGTTAAAATACAAAAGCTACGTTATGAAAGGTGAAATGGATAAAATCAATACTTTAAAATTACTTTTAGACAAACACGAAATTAGCTATGGAACACCAACGGGATCTAAAGTTTCTGGCTATAAATATGATACATTTCAACAAGGCAGCATGACGGTTTCTCAAGAAGATCTTGTTGTCAGTGTTAACCAACCAAAAGGTAAAATGGTCAAAGCTTTATTTGAACCAGAAGGCAAACTTTCAGACTCCCTAACTTATGATATTACTGCTTGGAGTTTACCTTATGCGCATGGCTTAGAAACTATTGCATCTACAAGTTTGGTAAATTCATCAAAAAGCACAGTCATAAACAACAATATACAACCGCTACCAAAAGCTTATGGCTACATTAGTAAGTGGTCTTCAATGCAAGACGCTAGGTTCTTAATGGATGTACTAAAGTACAATTTCAAAGTTCGTTTTACCGAGAAGCCATTTTATCAAAACGGAAAAACATACAATAGGGGAAGTTTAATTATAGTACATGCTGACAATACTCATATTGCCAATTTCAGTCAGAGACTGAGCGATATTGCTATGCAACACAATCACAACTTAGACGCCTTTAATTCTGGATTTTCAGATCGCATTCCTGATGTTGGTTCACCAGATATTAAATTGGTAAACAAGCAAAAAATCGCACTGCTATCCGGTAAAGGTACATCATCTTTAAACTACGGTGCTTTATGGCATTTCTTTGAGCAGCAACTACATTATCCTGTAACTTCTATCAACTCAAAAGATATCAATAATATAAATCTAAACATATATAATGTACTTATTATCCCAAGTGGCTATTATGGTAATATCCTCAATGATAAGGCTATAAAAAAACTTCAATCTTGGGTTAGATCTGGTGGTAAACTTATTGCTATTGACGCTGCCTTAAACGCGTTTGCAGATAGGGATGGATTTGGTTTAAAATACAACGTATCAACACATGATGAAACAAACAATCTTATACCTTATGCCGAAAGAGAGCGTCAATATGCGAAGCATATGATTACGGGAGCCATCTTTAAAACTAAAGTTGATGCTACCCATCCTATGGCATTTGGATATGACGACAGCTACTTTACATTAAAACTTGGTAGTGCTTCGTATCAGTTATTAGATAATGGTTACAACATTGCTTACATCGGTGACACTGTTGAAAAAGCATCTGGTTTTGCAGGCAGTGAAGCAATAAAAGAGTTAAACAATTCTTTGGTATTTGGCGAAGAACGCATAGGAAACGGAAGCGTTATTTACATGGTTGACAACACTATGTTTAGGAGTTTTTGGGAACATGGGAAACTCTTCTTAGTAAATGCTATTTTCTTTATCAACAACAATGCTTTTGAACTTTAATTCTTTTTAACACCATCTCCACGCCTAAATTACTCAATTAAAATGCGCTTTTCTCTTTCAGTATAAAAAGAAAAAAATCATCTTTTTCTTTTACAGTACTTTTAAAATGGAAAATGGTATAATTCATGACTAAAAAAGCTCCAATTTTCATTGGAGCTTTTTTACCTTTCTCTATACCATTTTTGGTTAACAACAACGCCATACAAATCAAAATCCGCTGCGTCCGTAATTTTAATCGTATAAAATTCACCTGTTTTCAAATAAGTATCTTTAGCTTCAATTAACACTTCATTATCTACATCCGGTGAATCAAACTCAGTACGACCCACAAAATAACCACCTTCTTTTCTATCGATAACTACTTTATAGCATTTGCCAATTTTCTCTTGATTAAGTTCCCAAGAAATTTGAGATTGGAGCTCCATAATTTCATTGGCACGTTCTTGCTTAACCTCATCTGGCACATCATCTTCTAAAGTATATGCATGTGTGTTTTCTTCATGAGAATAGGCAAAACATCCTAGACGCTCAAAGCGCATGTCTTTTACCCATTGCTTTAGTTCTTGAAAATCTTCTTTGGTTTCTCCTGGATATCCCACGATTAACGTCGTTCTAATCGCCATCTCTGGAACAGTCGCTCTAAACATATCAATCAGCTTGGTTGTTTTAGCTTTGGTTGTTGCTCGTTTCATCGATTTTAAAATACGATCCGAAACATGTTGTAACGGGATATCTATATAATAGCACACCTTTGGTTCGTTTTTCATAACCTGTAATACGTCTATTGGAAACCCTGTTGGAAATGCGTAGTGCAAACGTATCCATTCTATACCTTCCACTTTAACCAAGGCTTTTAGCAGTTCTGCAAGATTACGTTTTTTATACAAATCTAAACCATAATATGTCAAGTCTTGAGCAATCAAAATTAACTCCTTAACTCCATTTACCGCTAATTTTTGAGCCTCAATCACCAACTGTTCTATAGGTGTTGACTTATGTTTACCTCGCATTAAAGGAATGGCACAAAAACTACATGGCCTATCACAACCTTCAGAAATCTTTAAATAGGCGTAATTCTTAGGCGTTGTGGTAAGTCGCTCTCCAATTAATTCATGTCTATAATCTGCGCCTAATGCTTTTAGAAGAAATGGTAATTCTGTAGTTCCAAAATAGGCATCAACATTTGGTATTTCCTTTTGTAGATCTGGCTTATAACGCTCACTCAAACATCCTGTAACAAAAACTCTATCGACTTCTCCTTCTTCCTTTTTATGCATATACTCCAAAATCGTATTTACACTTTCTTCCTTTGCATTATTGATAAAACCACATGTATTTATTACTACGACATTTCCCTCTTCTTCATGGACAACCTCTTTCCCATTGGCTTTTAATTGTCCCATTAGCACTTCACTGTCATAAACATTTTTACTACAACCCAAAGTAACTACATTGATTTTATTTTTCTTTCGTGTTTTTGTTCGCATTATTAATATTTTGATTTGTAAAGTCAAGTACCGTTTGACATGATAAACACCAACGCCTAATTTCAAGCGATTTTGTATGGCTTAAAGTAATTAAATTCAATGATAAACACAAAAAAAAAGGCTTCCAATTGGAAGCCTTTTTTTATGCTTACTTTTTTGCAGGTGGTGGATTGAATTTCATACTCATCTCCATAGAAATGGCAGATCTTTCGAATTTAATTTTCCCAGCCCCTGTTTCAATAACACATGAAGCTTCTTTATCGTTCAATTCAACAACCTTACCATGCATTCCACTTTTGGTGATAACTTTATCGCCTTTCTTAAGCTCAGCTGCAAACTTCTTTTCTTTTTTTGCACGTTTCATTTGTGGTGCTATCATGAAAAAATACACGATAACAATCATCAAAATAAAAGGTGCAAATTGTCCTAATCCTTCCAAAAGTTAATTATTTAAATCGGTTAAAAAAATTAACTCTTTTTCGTTACTACTGGTCCACTTCCATTTGTAGCCTTAACTGGCGCATTTGGATCTGGCTTAATCATAGCTGTAATCTTTACTTGCTCTTTTCCTTTTTCTGTATTGGCAGTTACAGTTACAGTTTTAGAAATTTTGTTTTTACCCTTTCCATTAAATTTCACAGTAAACTGAGAAGACTCTCCTGGTTGTAAAGGTTCTTTACTCCATCCTTGAGGCACTGTACACCCACAAGTACTCTTAATATTAGTTACTACTAACGGTGCTTTTCCTGTATTTGTGTAAGAAAATGTAGTTTCTACTGGAGTTCCATTTTGAATTTCACCAAAGTCATGCTCCGTTTTGTCAAATGTTATCACAGGAAAATCTCCAACTACAGCATCTCTTTCAGCAGCTTTAGTTACATTTTCAGTATTTACTTTCGCTACAGCTGACTCCTCTTTACATGAAGTACTTACTAACATACATAATGCACTTAAACCTAAAATTATTTTTTTCATTTTTTTGTGTTTTTTGTTATCTATCGAAGATAAACGATATTGGTTATTAATTGATTTTTTCCGCGTAAAAATAATAATTTTTTTATTACATCAATCCGCGACCTATTTTATTTAACGTTCCTTTAGTTTCGTATTCTTTTATTAACTTATCTAATATACCATTAATAAAGACACTACTCTTTGGTGTAGAGTACTCTTTAGCAATTTCCAAATATTCATTAATTGTTACCTTTACAGGAATAGATGGAAATTTATTAAATTCACAAATTGCCATTTGTAACAATACAAAATCGGTATTAGCAATACGATCCTTATCCCAATTTGCAGTTTTTGAACTAATCTCGTTGCTAAAATTAGACAGATTCAAAATGGTTTTTTTCAATAAATCTATGGCATAATCTCTATCGTCGGTATCTTTAAATAAATTTGGTGTAAAGAATGCTTCGTTTACAGTAGGTTTTATTTTTCTAAAGAGTTTTACGATTGTTGTATTTACAGCTGGAAGATCATCAATCCAAGTGATGTTTTTGTCTTCTATATACTCATAAATCTTATCATTAGGTGCTACAATATTCTTAAAGAGATCAATCACAAATGCCTTATCTTCTTTATAAGTAGATAACTCTGTGCTCATGTACTCCTTATAAATATCACTTTCTAGCATTGATTTATAAACAATCTCTACATACTCATCATCTAAACTCCAGTTGTTTATTCTTCTGTCTGCAAGTTCTTGTTGCAAGGCCTTGTTTTGGCTTAACTGCATTAAAACTTCGTTATTTATAAATTTTCTATTTGGATTTTTATCCTCTGAAGTTGCTAAATGCTTTTTCTGTTTTTTCTCCAAATGATCTTTAGCTTTGACCTGAACTTCCATTAAAAGCGCTAATGATAGTAAATATAAATCATACATGCTATTCATACTTTTCAGCAAAAAACGCTGCTGCGCGCCTAAATCATCACTTTCATTCCCTTTAAAAGCGTAAATAATTTGCATGACTTTAATACGAATGTGTCTTCTATTCAGCATACTTCAAAGAACTTTTTTATAAGTTTTTTCTTTTATGGTTAAACCTTGTTATTACAATTAAAAAAGGCGAAAGATAAATTCTTTCGCCCTGCAAAAATAGCATTATTTTTTAGAGATTATTTAGAATTCTCATTTTTTCTAGTTTCAATTCTATTTTGAGCAATATTTAATGCCGCTTGATGAGTGGTTATTCCATTTGCATTTGCATTATCTAAAATTTCTAAAGTTGTGTTATAAATATTTTCTGTTTTACGATTAATTTCATCTTTACCGTAACCTTCCAATTCCGCATATACATTAATAATTCCTCCTGCATTAATTAAGAAATCTGGTGCATATACAATACCTTTTTCTTGTAGCTCATATCCATGTCGTACCTCATCTGCTAATTGATTATTTGCAGCTCCAGCAATAACTTTAGCTTTTATTTCATGAATGGTCGTATCGTTAACAGTAGCCCCTAAAGCACATGGTGCATAGATATCCATATCTGCAGCATAAACATTATCGCCATTATAGATTTGAGCGCCGTAAGTTTTATTAATATACTGTAAACGCTCGTCGTTAATATCTGAAATTATAACATTAGCATCCTCTTTAGTTAAATAATCTACCAAAGTTTCACCTACATGCCCAATCCCTTGAACAAGTATTTTTTTCCCTTCTAATTTATCTGTCCCAAATTGAAATTTTGCTGCAGCTTTCATTCCCATATAGACACCATAAGCCGTTATTGGAGACGGGTTACCTGCACCTCCTAAGCTTTCAGAAATCCCAGTAACGTGCGGTGTTACTGAACGTACCAGATCCATATCTGATGTTTCCATTCCAACATCTTCCGCTGTAATGTACTTTCCGCTCAATCCATGGACAAATTCACCAAAGCGCTTCATTAACTCAGGTGTTTTTTGGGTTTTTGCATCCCCAATAATTACGGCTTTACCACCCCCTAAATTCAATCCAGTAATTGCAGATTTAAACGTCATACCACGAGATAGTCTTAGCACATCATTAAGTGCATCCCATTCTGTATTATAATTCCACATTCTGGTACCACCTAAAGCTGGCCCTAAAACTGTATTGTGTATTCCTATTATTGCTTTTAAACCTGTATCTTTGTCATTACAAAACACGATTTGTTCGTGATTATCAAATGAAAGTTGCCCAAAAACTGGAGCCACTTTTTTTAGGTCTTTTGATTCTATAACTTCAGATATCATATACTATGAACTGTTTTGGTTAAATTTATGTTATTTTGTCAAATTGATAATTAGACGGTGCAAAAATAGCCTAATATTATAGATTAAACAAAAAAGCAAGCTTTTAATTATTAAAACACTAAAAAACACGACTTTCTAAAAACATGTAAATGAAAGAATTAAAATATCTTAACACATACTTTTTCAAATACCGATTTAGATTATTACTTGGAGTTGTGATTACAATTACAGCAAAAATTTTCGCATTATTCACACCGCATTTCATTGGTGAGTCTATAAACATTATTTCTAACAGGCTGGATAATCAAATCTCCGCTGAAGTTTTCAAAACAGAATTAGGGTTAAATATTTTTTATCTCATTGGAGCCGCTCTCTTAGGAGGAGCATTTACATTTCTAATGCGTCAAACCATTATCAATGTTTCGCGCTATGTTGAGTTTGACCTCAAAAATGAAATTTATGAGCACTACCAGCGCCTTTCGTTAAACTTTTACAAAAACAATAGTACTGGAGATTTAATGAGTAGAATTAGTGAAGATGTAAGTAAAGTAAGAATGTATTTTGGACCAGCTATTATGTACACCCTAAATATGATTACCTTATTTGTAATTGCTTTTGTTTCCATGTATAAAACAGCACCATCTCTTACCCTTTACACCATTATACCATTGCCCATCCTTTCTATTTTTATTTATTTTTTAAGTAAGGCTATCCATCAACGCAGCACCTTAGTACAAGAGTATCTTTCTAAATTATCTACATTTACCCAGGAAGCTTTTAGTGGTATTTTAGTAATAAAATCCTATAGCATAGAATCACAAACCCATCTTGCGTTTCAACATTTGGCTCAAGACCAACGCCAAAAGCATATAGACCTTACTAAAATTCAAGCGTTCTTTTTTCCTTTAATGATTTTATTAATTGGAACTAGCAATTTACTCGTTATCTATGTTGGAGGAATGCAATATATCAATGGCCAAATTGAAAACATTGGCACTATTGCTGAATTTATTATCTATGTAAATATGCTAACATGGCCAGTAGTCTCAATTGGTTGGGTAACGTCTTTGGTCCAAGAAGCAGAGGCATCTCAAAGTCGGATTAATGCATTTTTAAGCGAGGAACCAGAAATTAAAAACACCTGCAAAAAAGCCCATAGTATTTCTGGCAGCATTGAATTTAAGAATGTCTCTTTCACCTTTAAAAACACTAATATTACTGCATTAAACACTCTAAGTTTTAAGGTAAATACTGGAGAAACCCTAGCAATATTAGGTAAAACAGGCTCGGGAAAATCAACAGTCTTAGACCTTATTGCTCGACTTTATGATGTTGATGATGGAGATATACTTATAGATGACAAACCTATTAAAACAATCCACTTAAAAAGTCTAAGAACCCATATGGGCTATGTACCGCAAGATGCGTTCTTGTTTTCGGACAGTATTAAAAACAACATAAAATTTGGAGCAATAGAAACGAGTGACAACGATGTGATTAATGCAGCTAAAAATGCGGCAGTCCATGAAAACATCATACAATTTAACAACGGTTATAACACCGTACTTGGAGAGCGTGGTATTACATTATCGGGAGGGCAAAAACAACGTGTTTCAATAGCTAGAGCCATTGTTAAAGACCCCAAAATACTATTATTAGACGACTGCTTATCCGCTGTAGACACAGAAACAGAAGAGCGCATTCTAAACAATTTAAAAGCCATCTCAAAAGGTAAAACAACATTAATTGTAAGCCATAGAATCTCTTCTACAAAACACGCAGATCGTATAATCGTTATTGACAAAGGTACCATTGTTCAAGAAGGCACTCATAAAGAATTGACGCAGCAAGAAGGATACTACAAGGAACTCTACATTAAACAACTTTATGAATCTAGGACTCATAAAAACACTAAAATTTAGAACAAACTTTAAGCAAGCCCGTGCACAAAACATATAAGCCATGCTTTTCTAATAACTTAAAAAAAAAGCTCCGATTTGTTGGCTGCTATTCTTTTTTTTTAGACTTTTGAAACAACTAATTTAAAAATATACACATAACGATACGACTATGAGTAACAATGATATGATGGAGAAAGAGGAGATTTATTCAAAAGTTTTAAGAGCAGGAAGACGTACGTACTTCTTTGACGTAAGAGCGACTAAAGCTGGAGATTATTATCTTACTATCACAGAAAGTAAAAAGTTCACAAATGACGATGGTTCGTTCCATTACAAAAAACATAAAATCTACTTATACAAAGAAGATTTCACTGAATTTAACGCCATTTTACAAGAAATGACAAATTATATCATTGATAAAAAGGGTGAAGAAGTCATTAGCGAGCGTCATCAAAAAGATTTTAAAAGAGAAGAATACTCTAACACGAGCGAAGAAACACCTTCAGCCTCAACTGAAAGTTTTACAGATTTAAATTTTGAAGACATATAAACACCTCAAAAACATCAAAAAAAAACACGTAAAACCGTTACTGCATAGTAACGGTTTTTTTATATTTATACGTTTAACTCCAATTTAGTATGAAAAAATTATTTTTATGCTGCTTTATCTCATTAGGATTACTGCACGCTCAAAACCCTATTAATCTTGATTATTATTTACCACAAAACACAACTTACAACCCCAATATTCCAACTCCAAAAAGTAGTATTGGACACGAGGTTGGCACCTGGCACGTCACACATGATAAATTGGTTCAATATATGTATGCCTTAGCCAATGCTTCCGATAGAATTACCATCGAAAACAGAGGTACTACGTTTGAAGACAGACCTTTATTATTGTTAACTATCACCTCTCCTAACAATCATAAGCGCATTGAAACTATTAGGAAAACCCATATTACTGCGACCGAAAGTAATAAGACTGATGTTTCTAATCGGCCTATTGTAGTCTATCAAGGATTTTCTATTCATGGTAATGAGGCAAGTGGATCTAATGCCGCCTTAGCTGCTGCTTATTATTTGGCAGCTGCAGAAAGCAATGAAGTTAAAGAACTTTTAGAACATACGGTTATCTTATTTGATCCTTGTTTTAACCCTGATGGTTTACAACGTTTTGCCTACTGGGTAAATACCAATAAAAGTATAAATCTCAATCCCGATCCAAACGATAGAGAATATTCTGAAGTATGGCCAGGAGGCAGAACCAATCATTATTGGTTTGATATGAATAGAGATTGGCTACCTGTGCAATTACCAGAATCTAAAGCACGCATAAAAACATTTCATAAGTGGCTACCAAATATCTTAACAGATCATCATGAAATGGGAACAAATTCCACGTTTTTCTTTCAACCAGGAATCCCTTCAAGAACACATCCTTTAACACCTAAACTCAACCAAGAATTAACCAAAAGCATTGCTAATTATCACGCAAAAGCTTTAGATAAAATTGGTTCTTTATACTATACCGAAGAAAGCTTTGACGACTTCTATTACGGTAAAGGTTCTACCTTTCCAGATATCAATGGTAGTATTGGTATTTTATTTGAACAAGGAAGTTCTCGCGGACATATTCAAGAAAGTGAAAATGGTCTTTTAACCTTTCCTTTTACCATAAAAAATCAATTTACTACAATTTTATCGACTCTTGACGCCGCACATAACATGCGTAAGGAAATTTTAACTTACCAACATAACTTTTACAAAAACGCCCGAGAAGAAGCAAGTAAGCAAAGCGGAAAAGCAATCGTGTTTGGTGACGAAAAAGATGCTGCAAAAACCTATCATTTAGCTGAAATACTAAAAAGACATAACATTAAATTTCATGAAGTAAAACAGGACTTTACTATCAACGGAAAGCACTTTAAAAAAGGCTATAGTTATATTGTTCCAAAAGAACAAAAGAACACAAGATTGATAGACGCTATGTTTGAAAAGCGTACTAAATTTCAAGACAGTTTGTTCTATGATATTTCAGCTTGGACATTTCCATTGGCATTCAATTTAGATTATGCTGAAGATATATCTACCAACAATGCTGGTGCCGAAGTGACAAAACTTCAACATAAACAAGGTAGAGTGCAAGCCATAAGTGATTATGCCTATTTAATGGAATGGCATGAATATTATACACCAAGAGTATTGCATAAAATTCTAGGAAAAGGGTTGAGAGCAAAAGTAGCGATGAAGCGTTTTAGTATGCAGAATAAAGCTTATGACTATGGAACAATTTTAATTCCAGTTCAAAATCAAAATTTAAACAGTACTGACCTTCATAAGTTCTTATCTGATTTAGCTACAGACAATCATGTGCAAATTGATGCGGTTTCTACAGGACTTACAGAGGGAATTGATTTAGGCAGCAGAAATTTTGCAGCATTAACCCAACCAAAAATTGCGCTAATCGTTGGAGATGGCATCGCATCTTATGACGCTGGAGAAATTTGGCACCTATTTGATACGCGCTATGATATCACAGTAACCAAGTTAGACACAAAACACATTAAATTTGCCGACTTAAGCCGTTATAATACGATTATAGTTCCAAATACTAGAGGAAGTATTAACGATGTCAACACTCAAAAAATCAAAACTTGGGTTCAAAATGGAGGTACTTTGATTGCATATAGAAACTCATTAAAATGGTTAAAGTCTAAAAAGCTCGCTGCGATTGATTTTAAAAAAGTAGAGGTGCCTGCAAAGCATATAACTTTTGAGGAGCGGGGCGACTTTAAAGGTGCTCAAATTATTGGTGGTGCAATATTCAATACTGCAATTGACCGATCGCATCCTATCAACTTTGGTTACAAAAATGAGGCATTGGCCATGTTTAGAAACACAACTCTATTCATGATACCAGATAAGAGTAGCTACAACAACCCTATAACTTATACAAAGACGCCTTTATTAAGTGGGTACATCTCTAAACCTAATTTAGATAGCTTAGCAAAAACCGTGCCTTTACAGATTAAAAATTTAGGACAAGGGACTGTAGTTGCATTTACCGATAACACTAATTTTAGAGCGTTTTGGTATGGCACCAATAAACTTTTAATGAATGCTATTTTCTTTAGAGAGGAACTATAGTTTTGTAGGTAATAAACTAATAACTAAAACCAAACAAAGATAAAGCAAAGCCCATTTAAAACCCACCAATAGGCCCAATATCATGGTAATCACCAAAAGATAACTTAAATAGTTTTGCTAGCATAAAACCTAATCCTATACTAATATATTATGTCATATACCTATAACTAGCACATCATGTATATAAGACATAAAGACGTCTATATTTTAAAAAAATGCCATCACAACTATAATTACAAAAACAAGTATAGATAAAGGTTTTAATACTTTCGGTGATTATTGCAAACACCTTATAAACCTGAGTTTGATTAATATTTAGACAGATTTCACTAGTAAAAAAGATAGATTTTAAGCAAATTAAAGTATTGAAATTCAATTTATTAATCTAAAAACATATCCTTGATAATCTACTGAAATTTTCTATTTAGTTGATGATTTTTGCAAATAATATGAACAAATAGATGATAAAGCGCTTTTGGGTAACCCATCAAAACGACCTTCAAAAATGTCAAAAAGAGAAGTAATTACACGTTGTATTCTATTTCAATTAAGCGGTTTTAGGACCTTTAAACATTTCTATATCTTCTATGTTCAAAAACATATGAAAGATGATTTTCCAACAACAGTTTCTTACAATAGATTTACAGAATTAATAGGTCAAAATTTAATGGCAAAGCATTTGTTTTTAAAGACTTGTTGCTTAGGAGAATGTCCTGGAATTTCATTTGGAGATTCTACACCAATTAGAGTTTGTAAACCCAAGCGAATAAAAAATAATAAAGTATTCAAACGTATTGCAACCACAGGGAAATCAACCATGGAGTGGTTTCTCGAATTCAAACTTCATTTAGTTATAAATGATAAAGAAGAAATACTAAATTTTACTTAGAAAACGTTCAATTATTGAGACAGTTAATGATGAACTTAAAAATATTAGAGATATCACCTCCTGGACATGAAGCAACCATCATCATTCCTGAGGCAATACTTGGTTGTAGTTTAATAAAAATGACCTACAAAACGTTATAAACAGAAGTAATATAAATTACGATAGAACTCCTATTAATACGGTCTTTAGATGCTTAATTACATGTTTAAAATCTTCAGTACTTATAGACAAAGTCACTCCAAACATTACCAATGCCAATGCAGTGTTTAACACTCCAAGTACATTGGTATCAAAATTAATAGTAATAGCATCTAATTCTTTCATAAGCTAAGACACTATAGTTCCGTTTTTAACTTTAATTTCAGGACTTAATAACATTACATTCTTCCCTTGTACAGCGCCCATAACCAAACATGCACTTCTAAAATTAGCGATTTGCTTTTTTGGAAAATTCACTATTGCTATAATTTGCCGCTCTAACAACTCTTCTGGAGCATAGTCTCTTGTAATCTGAGCCGATGACTTCTTGATACCCAAATCCCCGAAATCAATAGTAAGTTGATAGGCTGGTTTTCGTGCCTTTGGAAAATCATTGACTTGGACAATAGTTCCAACACGAATATCTACTTTTGTAAAATCTTCAAAGCTTATAGTCTCCTTCATAAAATTAGAACATTAGTTCTTTAATATATAAATTTTAATTCACTTATGAGCTATCCCATTACTTTCTTTATTTTTGACCAATCATAAATACATTAAAATGGCAAGAACACCTTCAAATATGCTCCCTTTGAGTACAACAGCTCCAGATTTTAAACTTATAAATACCATTTCTAATCAATTCATTTCATTACATGATATTGTTGGAACACACGGCACCGTTGTTATGTTTATATGCAACCATTGTCCTTTTGTTATTCATGTAAATTTAATGTTGGTAGAAGTTGCCAATCACTACAAATCCAAAGGCATTGGTTTTGTAGCCATATCTAGTAATGATGTTGAGAATTATCCGCAAGACAGTCCAGATAAAATGAAAATTCATGCTAAGGCTAACAGCTATCCGTTTCCTTATTTATACGATGAAAATCAAGAAGTTGCCAAAGCTTATGATGCTGCTTGTACACCAGATTTATTTGTATTTGACAAAAAATTGAGCTTGACTTATCGCGGACAATTAGATGATAGTCGCCCTGAAAATGGTAAACCAGTTACAGGTAAAGACCTTAAACACGCTTTAGACTGCTTAATCCATGGTAAACCCAATACCGCTGTCCAAAAACCAAGTATTGGGTGTAATATTAAATGGAAATAACGATTTTTTAATACACGCTGAATATTTTTAATCATGATACGATTAATCAAAACCAATAATTGCAATGCAAATTTTCATAATTTGGTTAAACTTTTAGACGCCGACTTAGCGGTAAAGGACGGTGATGACCATGATTTTTACTATCAATCTTTATGGTATTGATACGCGTAAACATGTTGTTTTGGCTTATGAATACAACCAACTTTTAGGCTGCCGTGCGCTTAAATGTTAGACACCACTTCAGTTGATATTAAACGTATGTTTACTCAACTAAAAGCACGAGGTAAAGATATTGCTACTCAAATATCAATCGCTTTAGAAGTTAAGGCAAAAGATTTAGGTTATACACATAGCATCATAGAAACTGGCAAACGCCAACCCGATGCTATTGCATTATAACTCAAAAACAGCTATCACATCTCTACGAATTACACCTCTTATATTGCAATGGTTAATAATGTGTGTTTTAGAAAAGAATTATAATCGCACAATTATAACATATTCAGATTACACAAAACAAGACCATTGCAAAACACCTACGCATAAATTCATTTTTAAAGTTTCACAATTTTTCAGTCTAAATTTCGGAATATTTTACAATTTTAGAGTATATATGGCTGTTTTCAATGCTCATTTTCTATTAATTTTTACAATTAG
>JABSPM010000074.1 GCA_013215095.1 Flavobacteriaceae bacterium
CAATGAAAGAAGACACCAAGGAATTGACAATCAAATACCTTTTAAAAGGTATTTGATTAAACAACAAAATGCAGCGTAAATGAAATATAACTTGAACTTAATTTAACACAAAACCTGTCTAAAAGATGGGGGAATGATCAAACAAATTAAATTGCTCTATCAGTTTTTCTCTTAATTCTAACGCTCCCATAATATATATCTTTCTATAAATAAAGATACATAAATCATTTCAAATGGATGATTTGCAGTTAAAAGATTAGTTCAACTCACGACAAAGAATTAGATTTGAGAATCGCATGGGATGCCTAAAATTACATATTGAACCAGTACCAACTTTGAGAGTAATACAATCAAAAAAAGTGCAAAAGCCCTCAAAAAAGATGGGTAGTTACTATCCCTTTGGGTTACGTCATAAAGGACACAATAACCAAGTTTCTGCTAATGCGAATCAAGTAGCAAGCAAGTTTAAGTACAATGGAACAGAATTTGAACAAGCTTTAGATATTGATTTATACGAAATGCCACTTAGACAGTATGATCCTACTATTGCAAGATGGATAGGAATTGATCCTGTAACACATTTGGATTTTTCTACGTATAGTGCTTTTGACAATAATCCTATTTATTATGATGATCCTTATAGCGCTGATGGTGAGTGTTTTAAATACATAGATTCTAATGCAGATGGTACTTATAAAAATAATATAGGTAATATAGATAGTAAGGCTATTAACGAAGCTAATATGCCTGTTGAATCTGGAGTTACTGCAAGTGTTACTGCTGAAGAGTTAGTTGAGAGAGAGCCAACATCAAATAGCTCTTCTAATACAAACTCTGCATTCTGTGATGCAGAATGTCAACTTAGAAATTTAAAAAGAAAGTTTAAAGCCCACAGCCTTGCTTTTGATATGGTTGGAATGGATAAAGAATCTAAGGAGTATGATAGGCTAAGTAAAATAAGAGCGGCCAATCTAACCATGATTTTAGATTCTAGAGTTCAAGAGTTAGTGGCACCTACAGATCCTTTAGGCTTAGTTTTGCATTTTGGAACGCTTGGAATTGGATCTAGACTTGGAATATTTTTAAGTGCCGGAAAACATCTGAAATATATAAATTCATTTAAAAATATAAAGATAAACCCTTTTGGGTTAAGAGGAGGATATGGAGTGTTTGGGAAAAATGGAAGAAAGATTGGAAATTATAGAATAGATATGTTATATGCTAATCCAAAAGCAGGTTTAAATGCAGGAACTATTTTTTCACTAAAACAAAATAAATTAGGAGAAGCGCTATTCCGATTAGATTATGGAGCTCTTCATAAAGGTGGCACTGGATTGCATTCAACTATCAGATTTTATTTTGGATAAATATAAGATAGGAAGTTCTGCTCAAAGAACATGGTATCCACCTTTTAATAAATTATAATTGATGAAGAAAATAGTAAGACATAACACAGAGCTCTTATCCATTAAATCTATAAATAATTCTGTTTGGGAAGATAAAATAATTTTTAAAATGCTTCTTAAAAAAATATTCGTAAATAATGATAATATACTAGCTACGTTTAAAAATCTAGTATATTTTCACAGTAATTTACAAAAAAGATTATTGCAAATTATTAATTATGAAACGTTTATAAAGAGTAATTATGATTCATGTTTTTCTGAAATATCTTTTTATTTGAAAATTTCAAACATTGATGACAAAAGTTTAGAAATAATAAATGAGTTATGGACTATATATGAGCAACCTTCTTTATTGATTTACAATGAAAATGAAGATGATAAAAAATTAGCAAGGAAAGAGAAATCTATATTTTTGATTCCTTGGAAAGAGATAACTTCAACATTAGATTCTATTATTTTATTTAGGGGTATAGAGGAAGATGTGTTGTGGATAGGAAAAAGTAAGAATAAATTTTTACCATGTATTGAAACCGTAATAAACTACAAGCCTAAACTGAGGTAGTGTTTTAAAATAGGCCATAACCTAACAGTAAATATTAAATATCTAAAAAACAGTAGCTAACAGAAATATTAATTACTGTTTTTCTTCGTTCGTTGATATATTGTCAAGAAAGAAAAATCTTCTATTGTAACATATAATACGTACAATTTAATAATAAGGCATTAAACAACATCACTAATGGTGAAGGTCCATTAAGAAATGGTAATGAACACAATACAAATAATTAGTTATGAGAAATATAATAGTAATATTAGCATTGTTAGTTACAAATTTAGTCAGCTCACAAGCTCTTTCGGTTGATTTAGTAAATTCTGATTTACAACCCATAGAGGAAAATATTCAAGTTTTTATTGAACCTAATAAAGGGTCGAAAAAGCTAAAAAAGCAAACCTTGACTAAAAATGAATTGAATTATTTTTTATTACCTTCTCTTTGGTTTGATTTGACACTTAAATTAGGTAATGACGAAATGAAATTTACGGATGTGGATGTGTTTAGTTATGATCAAATTATAATAGTTAGGGATGCAAATATTCCTACCACTTGTTACACCTCTCATTATATTGTAAATGAAAAATCCTTCCATAATACAATATCAGCATTATATAAAAGTGTAGATGGGGTAAAAGACTGTACTTATTATAACTCAGTTTTCTTTTTAGATAATAAAATTGATATCTCAAACTTAGAAAATATTGAATACTTAAGGATGACTAATAGTAATTCTCCAAAGTACAATGGTGATAATTAGAATAATTGGTAAGAGTAAGCGAGTATAAATTCTCCCCCTCGTGCGACATATAACAGGTACTCTGGCGCACTTCTGTGAAGTGTGTCTAATTTGTAATGTTATTTGTAATGCCTTAAAAATAAAGAGAAATACATAAGAATCCCAACTCCAAAATGGGCTTGGTGGCAAACAGGAATAGTAATCGTAACAATAATTTTTGCCTTTAGAACAAAATTGAACGATGAAATTATACAACTATTAAAAGACTTTATAAAATTATGGTTAGGATAAATGATTTTACTATATTTATGAGGATTAATGTGGTAGGACGTTCTTTTTAAAAAAAGTTGTGGTAAGGTATCCGCTAGAAAAAGGGTGACCGCTGAAAAAAACGCGTCAACTACTATCCCTTTGGGCTGAAACACAAAGGATACAATAATCAAGTTTCTGCTAATGCCAATCAGGTGGCAAGTAAATATAAGTATAATGGTATAGAGCTAGAAGAAAGTCTTGGTGTGAATCTCTATGAAATGGATTTACGTCAATATGACCCAACTATTGCAAGATGGACAGAAATAGATCCTGTGACACATTATGAATACTCTACATATAACGCTTTTGACAATAATCCTGTGTTTTGGGCAGATCCTTCTGGTGCCGATGGTGAGTGTTACACTTGTATAGATTCTGGAAGTAATGGTTTATTAAGAAGTCCTTCTGGAGATTATATAAAAAATAATAATTATACAAGTGTTGCTAGTGAATTTGAGGAGTTTAACAAGAAAAATCAAAAAAAGAACACTGCAACTGTTGAAGCTGGAGATTTGCAAGGAGGTGATGGTGCAGCTGGTTACTATATTGTTAATGCTTATTTGCAACATGTAGTATTACAAATCTTTCTTTATGAAATATATAAGATTGCAATGGAAGAAAACCCTAGTAATGTTTATATATACAAAGCGCCATTTAAATCTACTTTGTTCTTGCCTTCTAATGTAGCTCGATCAAGAAATACTAAAGGCAGAAATTCATTCAGGAGCAATAATAATTATGGTTCTATTGAATTTACTGACGATTATCGTGTCCTTAGTATAAACGAGAGAGCAGGAAGTGGGGATTATGGCTATTGTTATAGTTCAGGAACCTATATCTCTAAAAATGACATTTTAGATTTAGAAGGAAAACCACAAAATGATATGTATAATTCTCCTCTAAGGATTACCCTCATATTAACTTCACCTCAAAAGAGGAGAATGTTAATGGGCATCTGAAAAATTTAAGGGTGGGTGAATTATTATTTAGGACTAAAGAATTAAGAAATAAATTTGTACAATATTTTAGCGTAACACTTAGGTCCGAAATGAGAAATAACATACTTAATTCAAATAAAAATTAATGAAAAAAATTCTTCAAAGCTTAAGTTTAGTGTTGCTCATTTTCTTAATTAATAGTTGTTCTAATGAACCTTCCCCATCAGGACATTATATTGATAATGTTAATCAAAAAATTATAACACTAGAAAAGTCTAGCCTTGTGATTTATGATTTATTAGATTTTTCCAATAAAAAAGAGTATTCAATTTCTAATATAAGAGATGGTGTAATTTCAATAGAAAATTATGAAGAAGAACTAAATTACACTTTCGAAAATGAGATTTTGTCTCTTTTTGATTACGATTTAACTTTTTTTCATAGCCAGCAATTAGAATTTGTAAAAATTAAGTTTAACGGATCATTTAGAGTTGAAGACTTATCCAATGAGTATTGGAAGTGTATTACTGAAAATAAGGAAGCTGCTTTAATTTTCAAAATAAACAATAATGAAAAAGATGGAGATGAATATTTTGGCTTGAAAAATGAGGATAATTTTGATTTTAAACATATAGTTTCTTTCAATGTAAGTGAATTTTCATTTTCAGAGGAACTTAACTTTTTTACGATTGAATCTATGCATCTTGAAGGTGGTGTATTTTTTGTTGAGGAGTTAAAAGCTGACTCGCTTATTTTATTTGATATAACATCTTCAAAACGTTTACCCTTTGAAAGATATACTTCAAATGAAAATAATTTAATTTATGGTAATTGGAATCCTGACATTATTGATATTCAATCCTTTTCCATTCCTGATACTAAACATGTTTCTTCTTTATTTGCCAACACTATTATTATTGATGAAAAGAACATCTCTTTTAAAGTTAACGATTCTTCAATTAAATTGTGTCAAGAATCTCATAAATTAAAATTAGGTTTGGATGGAAAATATCTATTTATAGATAACTTAGATAATAATGTAATAGAAGTAGATTATGTCTCAAATGATTCTCTGATTTTAAAAAACCCATATATGAAAGGGGCAAATTTGATGAAATATTATAGAGTAACTGATAATAATTTTGAGGACAAATAGTGTTTTAAGGGTAGTATTACCCACTCGTGAGACATATAACAGTTACTCTGGCGCACTTCTGTGAAGTATGTCTAATTTGTAATGTCTTAAAAATAAAGAGAAATACATAAGAATCCTAACTCCAAAATGGGCTTGGTGGCAAACAGGAATAGTAATCGTAACAATAATTTTTGCCTTTAGAACAAAATTGAACGATGAAATTATACAACTATTAAAAGGCTTTATAAAATTATGGTTAAATTGGTTTTACTATATTTACGAGGATTAATGTGGTAGGACGTTCTTTTTAAAAAAAGTTGTGGTAAGGTATCCGCTAGAAAAAGGGTGACCACTGAAAAAAACGCGTTAACTACTATCTATTTGGGTTACGTCATAAAGGTTACAACAATGTTGTGAGTTCCAATGCCAACAGTGTTGCACAAAAGTTTAAGTTTCAAGGAATAGAACTTGAAGAATCTTTAGGATTGAATTTATATGAAATGGATGGTATAGACCCTTATAATCCAACAGTAGAAGACGAAGCCGAGGCAGATGCTGCATTAGGTAATGCGATATTGTTTTTTACAGGCGAATGGGCTGCTGTTAAAGTTCTACAAGGAGGTGTTTGGGTAGTTCGCCTTATTAAAGCTAAAAATTTAGCTAAAGGAGTGAATGTAGCCCAAGGAGCGGTAAAGTTTAGTGATGAAGCTGCTGCTGCTTTTAAAAGATTAGGAAATTTACCAGCTTTTGCAAAGATAAAAAATGGAGTGGCTCATATTAATATTGGGTTCTTAAGAAATTTTAAGCCAGGAGATATACAAAAAGTAGAGCAAGATTTTAAAGCTAATGGAGCTTCAAGTATGAGAATTAACTTTGGTATTTCTGTAGATAAGGTTATAGTAAATGCATTAAATAAAAGAATAAAATCAGGACAAGGGTTTATGGGATATAATATTCAAAGTGGATGGAGAGCTTGGGCTACAGGTAATAGATATATTAACGAAAACTCTAAAGTAAAATGTCAAACTATTTAAAAAAAAGGATAGAACTTAATAACTTGAAAAAAAATGCGAGGAATCATTTTGTAGATGAATCTTCGAAAATTGTCAATACTTTAAAAGATGAAGGAAAGAAAGCTTTATTAGGTATTCAAAAAAACGTAGACATTTATACAATTTTAGGTGAGAAATATGTCTTTTATTCTACATTAAATGGGAATAAAGGAAAGCTGACACTTAGTGAGTTTTCAGATGTTTTACACGATAATGCCTTAAAAAAAGGAAAGATTTTTGCGAAGTACAAATATGTGAAGATTAATAGCGATGAAAAAATATGGTTAAAAAATAAATCAACAATGAAGTCACTTTGGAATACTTTATTATGGCTGGAAAAACCTAGTAATCGAGATTATATTTACAAGTAATAGAAGAGTATTTATTAAACCGTCTCAAATGAGACGGTTTTTTTATGCTTTAAAGCGAAGCTACATTTTTATTAAAAAAGTCCTTAAACTTCTTTTTGGTAAGAAAAGAATCAATCATTTTAAAAATCAT
Source organism: Flavobacteriaceae bacterium (assembly GCA_013215095.1). Classification (GTDB taxonomy): domain Bacteria; phylum Bacteroidota; class Bacteroidia; order Flavobacteriales; family Flavobacteriaceae; genus DT-34. The sequence goes on from JABSPM010000074.1 coordinate 6,637, forward strand.
AGAGCGTTCTTCCTCATCCAGCTATTGCATCAGTTTTAGCTGTTCTATTCTGGTTTTGTCCTCAATCTCAACTTCCTTTGGCAAGTCGCCATCTAAATGCACAAGCTCATCAATAGTGATATTGAAAAAACTAGCAATCTTATCCAACGCACTAACGGAAATCTCTCGCTGTACGTTCTCAATCTTCCTATAATTAGAAAGATCCTTCCAATGGTGCCATATACAATAGCGTAAACGATTCCTTAATCATTCTTCCTACTTTTTGAGTTTTCTGCTAATGGATGCTAGTTTAAAATAATTTATCCAACCTCGTATCAACCTGTTTATTCGTTGCATTCGCTGGTCAAAACTCAATAGTATTGTCTTCTTCGTTAGATATTTAAGTTTTGACTTAAATACTTTCCAATTTCGTTGTCTGATCAATACCCTCTGGATCTAATACTTCGGTTATTCATTATAAAAGGATTTTGGACGTCATAAAGATGTGCTTACTCATCCAACCTTACAGCCTCATATACAGTTCCTGTACGTAGGAACTAATCACGCAGTATGGCTTACTTCAATGTATAGGTCACCCTAAACCACCTTGCCACTTGCTTCACTTAGGGATGTTACGCCCTCGTGCTTGGGACTTAAACCCTATGGGATATTATTCTAAAAAGAACTATATTTACCATTCGAGGCACACACACTGTATATTATATGAAATCATAGCTGCCTAACTGCTAGCTACGCCTCATATACTAAATGCTGTGTGTAATTAGATTAGAAGAACCGCATAGAACAAATAATTCAATCAAAATCAAAGTGAGCATATTCTCTTATCATTTAGTCAAACTTCCTTTTTTTGTTGCGGTGAAAGGAATGTTCTCGAATCCAATTTCTAAGAATACAAAAGGACTGATACACTCTGAATATATGACGGCAATGACCCTAGGTTCTCCAATTTTTTCTCCCTCAAGAGTTTTAATAGGTCAAGTAGCAGTTTTTATGCAATGGGAAAATGAAAATGTACTTGAAAACTATTTAGAGCAGGACAGTTTTGGAAGAATTTTAGCAAAAGGTTGGCATGTGCGTTTGTCTTTTATTAGAGAATGGGGAAAGTTTAGCGGATTCAAAATACCAAATGATAAAAACCAATTAGAAAGCTCATATTCTCGTGTTGTTGCTGTTACAATAGCAAGAATGAAACCTTTGGCAGTTCCTAGATTTATACATTGGGGAAGACCCGTTGAAAAGCTGGTTAGAGACCATCCAGGAACAACTCTATCTTTAGCCTCAGTTAAGTTCCCTAACACAGTATCAACCTTTTCAATTTGGAAATCTGAAAAAGAAATGACCAATATGGTACATGGTCACAGTAAAGTAGAAAAACCGAAAAGGCATTCAAACGCAATGAAAGAAAGGGAAAGAAAGAACTTTCATTTTGAGTTTACCACTCTTCGATTTAAGCCTTTAGCAGAGTTCGGAAAATGGAAAGGTCAATCGAATTTTATTCCCAGTAATTAAACCTTGATTGTGGAAATGGGAATAGCTAGAAAAAATCAAAGCATTCAAGATTGGATTACTCAACAATGGGTCATACTGTTTGGGCAGCGGATTGACAATAAGAATTATCAATGGCTTTTAGGACCATTTGGCGGAACAAATGGAATCGGGACAAAATTCATTGAGCAATTAGCTAAAGATGAGAGTTTAGTCCTTGATAGCCAAAGAAAAAACAGAGGGCTACTTGATTCAATTCTAAATCTAGGACTGCCAGAAACTGAACTAAAGAGACTATCTCCAGAAGTAATTGACTTCTATGAAAACACATCAAATTATGATCTACAGCTAAAAGCAAGATGGAATTCTATATTCAAAAGTTTTGGCTTGTTAGTGAGAATGATTTTCAGTAGAAGAATTGAACAACTAAATGTTCCAATTCAAAACCTAGAAGAAGGATCAGGCCTCACCAACGAAATAATTAAACTACATGATTCTAAAACAAATGAAGTCAAAAGAACAATTTGGCTTAGAACCTTTAAATCAACAGGCCAAGTAGTTTACTCAGGAGTTTATGAAACTTGTTCATTACCAAACAAACAGATTTGTATTAAAGCTATTTTTCCTTTACCAAATGGAAATGCCACAATAATCTTATCTCCTAAAATTGGTGAGAAAGGTGAACTCATTTTGGATTCATCGGGACAAAAAATTGGTGATAGCGGATTTTACTTTTTACTCAGGGATTCAAAAGGTCAATTATGGACCAAATTCATTAGGTCATTCAAGGACAAGTTAGTCGTCAGCTGCGAAAATGATAGAATTACAGCTATTCAAACTTTGACATTATGGAATTTAAAAGTTCTTGAATTTAAATACGAAATAAAAAAACTACATACAATCGAGTAGACGACTCCGCCACTAAATAGCAGCGGAATGCGCCTCTCAAACCACTAAGCATACGAGTCTTATACTTGGGGGTTTCCTACCCATCTCCTAGAATGCGCTTTACACCATACTAGACTATTCTATACTTTAATAAAAGGCGATTTAGTGTCTATGCTTCTAAAATCAGCAACACATAAGCTCCTAGTTCCATTTCTAGAAAACAATATTATTTTCCATTTGAAAGCACCGTAAAATAAAAAGATGATTTTTTGCTTTACATAAACCAAAAAATGGAGGCATAGCCACAACTATCTTTCTTTTTATTCGGAAAGAGAAAGGAGAAAAGGGTATTTTAATTGAGTAATTTAGGTGTAGAGATAGTATAATACACACAACAAAAAAGCCTCGCTATTTCTAGTAAGGCTTTTTGTGATCGCGACAGGATTATTTTATAATCCAAAGCGTTCCTCTTTGAAAATAATGGATTCTTTCAAATCGAATGATCCTGACAGCATTCCGTGCTTAAAATCAACAAAAGAATACTTCACTTTGTTCCAAAAAAGAAGCGAGCTTCATTTTTGAAACTCGCTTCTATTCAACTTTTTGTTGATTTATTCGTGATCGCGACAGGATTCGAACCTGTGACCGTCTGCTTAGAAGGCAGATGCTCTATCCAGCTGAGCTACGCGACCATTGTGTCGGGGTGGCAGGATTCGAACCTGCGACCTCCGCGTCCCAAACGCGGCGCGATAACCGGGCTACGCTACACCCCGAAACTGGTTATCTCTATTTTGCGGAGAGACGGGGATTCGAACCCCGGCAACACTTACGCGTTGACAGATTAGCAATCTGCTCCATTACCACTCTGGCACCTCTCCTATTTTCTTTTAAAGAACATCACATTGTTTCTCAAATGCGGATGCAAATGTAAACTATCAAATCAAATGAAACAAATGAAATTTAGACTTTTTTTACTTTTTATTCTGGATATTCAATTCTCAAATGGTATATGTTTGCTAACTTGTGCTTTAGTACTTTTTTTATTGATTCAATTTCTTTAAAAGTGATGTCGGCATTTAAAAATTGATGATTCTCAATTTGCTTATTTATGGTATTTTCAACTAAGCTGTCTATTTTTATAGACGATGGCTCTTTTAAACTCTTTGACGCCGCTTCTACACTATCGCACATCATTAATATAGCTGTCTCTTTACTAAATGGTGCTGGTCCAGGATACATAAAATCTTTAGGATCTACATCATCATAAATATTACGTGCTGCATTATAAAAATAATATACTACACTTGTTCCATGGTGCGTTCTTATAAAATCTATAACACGATCTGGTAAATTATTTTTCTTAGCAATCTCAATGCCTTCGATAACATGACTAATTATAATATCTGTACTTTCCTTTGAAGATAATTCATCATGAGGATTGATACCTGTAGATTGATTTTCTATAAAAAAGGTTGGATTATTCATTTTACCAATGTCATGATACAAAGCACCAACTCTTACCAACATCGCATTCGCATCAATTTCATTAGCTGCTGCTTCTGCCAAATTAGCAACATTTAAAGAATGATGAAAAGTTCCTGGTGCTCTATTAGATAATTCTTTCAATAGTTTCGTATTGGTATCAGAAAGCTCAAGTAAAGATACATCAGAAACCAATCCAAATATCTTTTCGTAGGCATATATCAATGGCTGAACAAATAACGTTGCTAATCCGCATAAAACAAATAACAAGAACGTTTCCCAATTTAAACTGTCGATACTTCCTTCATGTATTACAAAAAACGCAAAATACGCAACGATATATACCACAGTAATTTGACCTACAGAAATAAAAAGGTTGGCACGCTTATATAGTTCAGATACAGTTAAAATGGTTACAATTCCTGCTATAATTTGCAAAAACATGTATTCATAGTTATTGGGTACCACAAAACCCAAAAGTAAAACGGTAATTACGTGTGCAAACAAACCTAGCCTTGCATCAAAAAATGCCTTTAAAACTAAAGGTAAAATACAAAGCGGTACAATGTAAATGTAGTTTGAATCGTAATTTACAACCAAGGTAGTTAACAACACCATTAAAATAATATTGAAGAATATAAAGGTCACCTTAGTATTATTTTCAAAAACTGAATTTCTATACTTTCTTAAGAACAATAGTAACATTAATAAAGCTAAAGCTACCAACAAGGTATAAGCTCCTAGTATCCAATTATAATTTGCAGCACTCCAAACTTGTGATTTGTATTCAGACTCTAAAGATTGTAAAATTTTATACTTATCCCCCTCTACAATTTCTCCTTTAGATATAATTAAGGTTTCTCTACTAATACTTCCTCTTACCGCAGAGACTTTCCCAAGTTCTTCCTCCAATGAGCCTTGGGTGAAATCTTGATCCAAAACAAGATTGTCTGAGACCAAATCAAAAAACAACTCTATAAATTCATTCGCATACAATTGCACATTAAGCACACCCGTTTTACGTTCTATAAAAGATCTTAATTGTTCTGGACGTAATAAATTACCATAAGTTGTCCTTAGCTTTTCCGACCGATTTTCAAGAATAACAACTTGTTTGTGTTTGTCATAGTTATAATTCTTATCTAAAACACCAAATTGATAAATATCATTTAAAATCGTTGCACCACTTTTGTATAAAACATGCCTTTGTATACTTGGAATAGTATCCTCAAAAACGGTATTAAACTTATCCGTATAACTGTTCTTTATCTGCGTATAAACCTCTGTATTAGAATTGAAATAGAGTGTAGAATTTTGCTCTATTTGTCGTTTCTCATTTTCAATTTCCGAAGTCGTTTTTTTTATTGCGAAATCAAAAGGTGCATAGAGGTGTTCTGATTGCCAAGGTTTTCCTTTCTCAAAACTGTATCTAAACTTTCCACTAGTGGGAAAGAAATATACAATTAAAAATGTCGTTGCTATAAATAATAAAACCTTATAAATCAGTGAGTGATTTCTATATAGCTTATTTATAAAATCTTTCATGAAGTATTTTAAGAGTATTTCAAAAGTAGTAAAAAAGCATTTGTCATAAGTTGGCTATCACCTTAAAATTATCAACTATCTCTTCTAAAGGGATAAAAACAATAAGTTTTTAATGTATAAATAACTAAAACTGCTTGAAATTTTGAATGTTCTAAGTACAAAAAAACAAGACTACTCTAACAACAGCGTGATGAAAAGATACTAATAAAGAAGATACAAAATGGCTTTAGTGCTCCTATTTTTTTACTTTTCAAAAGTAAAGAACCTAATCACGATATTTAAAAGAGATGATTATTGCTGATTTAAAATTAAAAGTGGTTTAAACAATTATCTGGCTAATATCGAAATCCTAATTCTGATGATGACAACACTAAAGCCATTTTGTAACATCTTCGTTTATGAGCTATGGTAGCCTTATTTTTATGATACCAGACCTTGAGTTCTGCCCCATTTATTCACCTGTAATATAATTTTAATACAGAGTACTATACACCTATCTTAGAAAGACTTTATAAGTTCTCTCTCTAAAACTTTAAGTTACTGTTTGTGTGTTGGTCATTTTTTTTGGCATGATGCTTGTTGTTATAAACATATCTATTCAAAAACGAACAATTATGAGACATTTCATTTACATATTATCAGTGTTCTGTAGCATAGGGAGCCTTTCTTTTGCTTCAACTCAACCGAGTACTACTCATTCTAAAACATCATTTGTTACAGATTATGGCAATTCTTTTATTTTTGTTGAACAAGGTGTTGAATTTGCAGTATTTCCTGATGGACAATTTGATTTCAACGTAGAGTGCTATGCGCCTAACTATTCTGCTAACCTTAATTTTAATGGTGCAAGCATTAGTTTTAATACTGGACATAGTTATGATGCTTACGTTCAATATGATGATTTTGGAGCCGTAATTCAGATTGAAAACGTTCCGATTTACTATGACTATTTTGGTCGTATAACTCAGGCTGGTGATGTTCGTATCAGATACAACCGCAACGGTTATATTAGAAATGTTGGTGGACTTTACATACACTATAATCGTTATAACAATTATTCGCATTCTACAGGATTTATAAACATCTATAATAGACATTACGTTTATAGACCTTGGCATAGCTATTATGTGATTCCTAGAGTAGATTTATGTGTGCTTTTTGGAACACCATACAGACAATATTATACCCCAATAAGACATACTTATTATAGACCTTATAGAAACAACTTTCGTCCAAGAATAAGTTCTCATACGGCACGTAGAGACCGACGCATAACCTCAAGGACAAGACGCAGCGACAGGTACAGACAGCAATCACCAACAAGACGCAGTAATAGTGTTGCGAGCACTAGCAGACCTAAAGTTAGACATGAAAGAGATACAAAATTTACGCGTAGAGATGGGGTTAATTCTCAGTCAAGACCAATGGTAAGAAATGATAGAAACAGAGGCATACATAGCAAACCTATGATTAGTAGAACAGAACGAAATAATCGTATAAAACCTCATGTAAATGCTCAACAACGCCAAAAAATAACGCAAAGCGAGCGCAGAAAAACAAAAAGAACTATAAGTAGGCAACCCCAAAGCTCAACAAAGACGACACGCACAAGACGTTCTACAAATTCTCAAAGACGTATGGCAACCTCGCCATCAAAACGAAAACAAACTTTAACTCGAAGTTCTTCAAGATAGAGAACTTCAAAACGAAGTAGAATGTAATTTATAATTTAGTTGGTTAGTTCAAAATCCTGTTAAGTGCTTCTTCACACTTGCAGGATTTTTTTCTAGAAACGCTTTAGTTGTGTATCTATAAGTTTAGATATATCTTCACTAAAATTCATTTTATAAACAACAAACAAATAACACAATCCTATTGCAAAAGATTTTAGAGTAATATTTAAAATAGGGTGAAATGATAACTCCCAGAAATAAAATAATCCAAGAAAAACAAAAATCAGAATAAAGGCCTTAAAAGTTGCTGCTGTAAAAGGTATCATCCCAAATTTAAAATACACAAAACTAAGTTTGATAACATTATAAGTCAGAATAGAGATAAACGTAGCTAAAGCAGCACCCTCATATTCATAAATAGGAATGAGCCATAAATTTAATACTACAGCGGTTAGAGCTATAAGCACACCAAAGAACAATGCCATTTTATAATAATTACTATTAAATAAAATAGCATTATTATTTCCCATCAAGTTATCTGATAATTTCGCTATTCCGACCAACAGAACAACTATTAACCCCCCTGTATATTGTTCTGGTATCAACACATACAACTGGTTAATATTAACCATGATTAATAAGAATATAAAACCACTAATTATAAATAAATTAAGTGAGCTTTTTTTATACAATGTATCTAATTCTGCGTATTTATTTTCATTGAGTAATTGTGCCGTCAATGGGTTTGTAATTTGATACATCGATCGTGCAGGAACACTAATCACAGTCGCAATAAATATGGCCACTGAATAGTAGGCTACTTTTTCTATTTCTATAAACTGTCCCAACATAAACTTATCTACATCCAATATTACAGTTGCTATTGAACCAGCAATAATAATTAATGCCGAATATTTTATGATTTCTACAAAATTATGCAATCTGCTCCATTGAAAAACTGGCTTTCTTACATAATAGGCGTAGAGTTTCATCAGTAACATTCGTAAAAAATAAACACCGACAACTGAATATATGAATTGATTTACAGTAAGCCATTTAAAGTATAAACAAACCAATAAAATAGATATTCCTATTCTGTGAAAGACTTCTTTCATGAAGTTTCCAAAAACACTATTGAGGTGAACTTTTGTCCATGCATAAAAAATTTCAAAATAGGCAAATGCTATTGCAGCGATATATATCAACCAAACATAGTCTTTAATTATAATATTTCTTTGAGACAAATAATTTGCAATAAGTTCATATATGAAATGTCCAAAAAACCCTATTGGTATAATCATTAAAAGGGGTAAAAAAAGCATTAAGGTCAAAAAACTATTTATCTTAGTTTTGGATTTATAAGACGAATAAAACTTGATTAAGGTATTATGCACGCCAAAGGCGAATAATGGCATCAACATATTTGCTGTAGATAAAATATAAGCCATTAAACCGTAATATTGCTCAGTAATGAAGGCTTCATTGGTATACAAAAACAAGGTATTAATGGCACCAAATCCAAACCCCAAATAGGTAATAATGGTATTTTTTAATGATTGACTTTGTACAACTCCCATTACTCTTTTAAAATAAGTCTAGCTAGTTTTTCGGTTAAAGTTTTTCTACTATAGCGCTGTAATCCAACAGGGAAACTTTTAAGATGACCTGCTTTAAAGGCATTAAAATACTCTAAAATTGTGAACTTTAGACAATCATAATCATTATATGAAAAATATTTCCCTGTATTCGTATCCTTTACAAGGCTTTTGATATCTGCATCTTTTGGTCCAATCGCAATAATTGGTCTATTAGATATCATGTATTCGAATAATTTCCCAGGAATAATACATTTTGTTTCATCCGAGTCTATTTCAATTAATAGTAATACTTGCGACTTCCTTTGGTATATAATAGCGTCTTCATGAGACACGTATCCTACTAAATTTAAATGTGATTCTAAATTAAAATCCTTAATAGTCGCCACTATTTCTTCACTTACGGCTCCAACCAAATCCAATTTAAAGTCCTGCCTAAAAGCGGTATTCTCGACGATTAAATCTTTTAATACTTGCCATAATACTTTTGGATTTCTATCTGAAAGTAAAGAGCCAATGTGTGCTATGGAAAATACGGTATCTAATTTTGGTGGGGTTATGTGTTCATAATCATAACCATTGGTAATAACTTCAATAGGCTGATTGGTAATTGCTTCAAATTCTACTTTTGTCGTTGGACTCGTTACAATAATTTGGTCTGCAGTCATTAAAACCTTTTTTTCCAAAGTTTTATGCTTTTGAAGGGAAGTTTTTGTTAATTTTAATTTCTTATGATAACCTATGGTTGTCCAAGGGTCTCTAAAATCTGCAAACCATCTCAATTTAAGCCTTATCTTTAGTTCCATACCTATGAGGTGCAAACTATGTGGTGGTCCAGTAGTAATTATGGTGTCTATATCATTTTCAACTATATAATTATACAGAAAATTTACAGAAGGGTTTACCCAATTTTTTCGTGCATCTGGAATAAAAAAGTTCCCTCTAACATACAACATCGTTCGTTCTATTAACGATTGTTGTTTTGTTTTATGAATAATTCCTCGACTAATGGTTTTTGCACTTTTCTTAGAAAACAAACGTGCTACCCTATAAGGCTCTTTAATTGGTTGTTTCAAAATGCTTATGTCCTTAGGTACTTCAGAAAGCAAGTTATCATCAACAATTGGGTAACTTGGATTTTCTGGAACATAGACTATAGGTTCTACTCCAAAATGCCTTAAATACTTGACAAATTTTAACCAGCGCTGTACGCCAGGACCTCCTGCTGGCGGCCAATAATATGCGATAATAAGTGCTTTTTTACGCACTTTGTTTTACTTTTTTGTTATCCCAGAATATCCCACCAATACTTAACAATACAAACACAATTGAACTTCCCAAAGCAATAGTACTTCCTGTTGTAATGACCTCTGGTTCAAATTTAAATTCTATAGTATGCGTTCCAGCCGGAATTTCCATACCTCTTAAAACATAATTTACTCTATAATGTGGAACTTCGTTTCCGTCTATATATGCCTGCCATCCTTGTCCATAATAGTTTTCCGAGAATACTCCAAATCCATTATTGGTACTATTCGAATTGTATTTAAGATAATTTGGCTTGTACGCTACAAGTTGTATAGACGCTAATGAATCCTTCTCAAAATGCTCTGGAAAATCTTGCATTTTTATAGATTTTGGTGCATTAAAAATGACTTCCTCCTTTGTATTTATAACATCTAACGCTTTAATTTCTTCATTTGCATTAGCTACATTTTTCACTTTGGATACAAACCATGCATTTCCATTAGCGTCTTCATTTACATATGGGAATACCTGTCCTTTGTCTTCAGCAATAATATATTTTGTGTTCAACATATTTAAGACTTCCATATTATTTTTTACAATATGAAAATCAAATAGTTCATTATAGCGACGCATTTTGGCTGCATGATACCCGTTTAACGAATTATGGAAATAATTAGGTCTTGTATTTCCAGTAGTCATATCAAACACTCTAAAATGTCCATCATCCTTTAATATTTCTAAATCTGCTGGATTAGCCTGATAAGGTTTTTGGATATTTATTGCGGGTACAAAATCGTCATTGTTAACGTAATGTCTATCTATAGCTACCAAATCAAAAGCTATCAATGCCAAAAATCCTAAAGTTACAATGTTTTGAGACAGTTTTTCCTTTAAGTACATCCAAATCAATCCAGATGCCACTAAAACAAGCCCCAATGTTCTAAACGTATCTGCTGTAAAAATGCTTCGCCTGTCGGCTTTAAACGCATCTACTGCCGCCTGACCATACGCTTGTAAATATTGTCCATCTCTAATACCTACAAAATCAAATAAGGTATTCTTCAACATTAAAAATGTGACACACAATCCAGCCGTAATGATAGTTGTCCATTTTAAAGCCTCCAATTTTTGCGTTGTATTTATCTCCTTATCAAATAGCCTTACCAAACCAAAAATTCCCAAAACCGGAATACATAATTCTAAAATGACCTGTATTGAGCTCACTGCTCTAAACTTGTTATACATTGGTACAACATTTATAAATAAATCGGTCAACCAAGGTAGGTTTTTACCAAATGACAGTAATAACGACACAATGGTACCTGCTAATAACCATACTTTTAAGCGTCCCTTAACTAAGAATAATGCTAAAACAAATAAGAACATAATTACTGCACCTACATATGCTGGTGCTTCAACAATAGGTTGTTTCCCCCAATATACTGGTGTTTGTTTTGCTTCTTTTGCAGCTTGTGCAGATGTAGCTCCTAAGCTTTTATAAAACGCAAAAGTTTCAGAATCTTTACCAACATCATCAAAAGTTCCTCCTCCCATAAAACGAGGTATGAACAAATTGAAACTTTCAGTAATGCCATAACTATATTCCGTGATATAATCTCTACTCAAACCATCTGTTATCTCTTTTTCAGAGCCATCTGGATGTATTGTCAATTCACTTTTACTTCGTGTACTTTCACTTTTATATTCTTGGGTTGCCAAAATATTGGTACCATTCATTCCTACAGACAGTAAAACCGCAACAGTCAGAATGCCAACGGATTTGAAATAATGAGGAAGTTCTTTGTTTTTAACAGCATCTATTAAGTATACTATTCCTAAAATTATAACTAAAATTAATAGGTAATAGGTCATCTGAAAATGATTAGCTGATAGCTCAAGACCCATTGCCAATGCAGTGAGTAAAAATCCATAAATATACTTTTTTCTAAAAGTCAGTAGTATTCCTGATAACACCAATGGCATGTAAGCAATAGCATGTGCTTTTGCATTATGACCAACCCCTAAAAGTATGATTAAATAAGTTGAAAACCCAAATGCTATCGCACCTATTGCAGCAAGTTTAAAATCGACTTTCAACAACAACATTAGAACGTAAAAGCCTATAAAGTACAGGAACAAATAATCTGCTGGTCGAGGTAAAAACCGAATTGTATGATCCAACATTTTTATATAATTATGCGGATAATGTGCACCTAACTGATAGGTTGGCATACCTCCAAAAGCACTATTGGTCCAGTAGGTTTCCTGTCCTGTTTGTGCTCTAAAATCATTTTGTTGTTTTGCCATACCATTATATTGCATGATATCGCTTTGAAAAATTTGTTTTCCTTTTAAAACAGGATTAAAATATAATAATGAAACAACTACAAACCCCAAAACCATCAAGACATGTGGTAGGATTTTTTTAATAGGAACTGACATATTTTTTAACTAAAATTGTTTTGGAAAAATAAACATTAAATCACGAACTCTGAAATAGTACGTAATGAAAAACTATTAAAAGTTATTCAATTTCTTCAAAATCGACATACTCACCTACATTATTGTTTGAAGATTTACTTTGTTTCGGCATTTTATCGATACTTATTTCACCTTCTTTTTTTCGCGCATACTGCTTTGTTTGCTGGTTTTGAGATTGCCCAAACTGCTGTCCGAATTTTTGTTCTGCTTTTTTAGCTACATATTTTACCAAAAAAGGTGCAAAAAGGCGCAATAAAATTTTTACACCATACCATATTAACAATATGATTAGGATCGTTTTAACCAACCCTGTTATAGAAGCGTACTGCAACATAAAAAATTAATTTGCTCAAAAATACAATTCTTAGGATTTAAAAACACGTTTATACCTCATAAAAAAATAATAAAATTATATCTTTGAACCTTAAGACGATTATTATGAAATTAAAGCTTACCCACTTCTGTTCACTAGCACTTTTCATAACCTCTACTGCTTTCGCACAATATACCGAGGTTATTAATTCTAATCGACCAGGAGCCTCAAAAGGTGCTTTTTCTGTTGGTACAAATGTCATACAATTGGAAGCTGGACCTTATATGGTAAAAGAAAAACATGCCCTAACAAATTATGAGGTAAGTGGATATGCGGTAGATTTTGCTGCACGTTATGGCCTATTGCTTGACGAATTAGAATTAAGTTTAGATGGTATTTATCAAAACGACACTTATACAGCATATAGTTCTGATATTACAGCAGAATCTAGTAGAAGTAATTTTAGAAACCTGAGTTTGGGTGCTAAGTATTTATTTTTTGATCCCTTCAAAAATTCAGAAGAGGAAAAACCTAACTTATATAGCTATCATGCGAATAGAAAATTTAAATGGCACTATTTAATTCCTGCGATTTCTGCTTATGTTGGTGTCAATTATGATTCTAAAAACAACCCTTATACGGCTCCTACAGTTGAAGGCATGAGTTTTAAGGCTTTAATTGCTACACAGCACAATTTTAATGGTGGTTGGGTGTTTGTAACTAACCTAATGATGGATAGAATTGGAAGTGATGATTCGTCATTCCAGTACATTATAACACTAACAAAATCCATTGGACAGCGATTTGCTGTTTTTGGTGAAGCACATGGATTTAGCGGTAATTTTTACGCCGATAATCTCTTTAGAGTTGGGGGAGGTTATTTGTTTTCAAAAGACTTTCAAATAGACACTTCTGTTACATTTAACACAAAGGATACGCCTTCAGTGTTTCATGCTGGAGTTGGTGCTTCATACCGATTTGATTTTCATAAAGATAAGAACGTTAATGATGGCACTTCTGTTGAAGAAGAGGCTAAACGAAAAGATAGAAAAGTTGGAAAAAAGAGAAAAAAACAAAAACAAGAAGAAGAATTTAATGATGATAGTGGATTAGATTAATTATGATTACAATCAAGGAAATACATTCCAAAAAAGAGATTAAGCAATTTGTTAAATTTCCTTTTTCTTTATACAAAAACTCAAAGACTTGGATACCTCCTATTGTTAGCCAAGAAGTTGATGTTTTTGACAAGAATAGCAACCCTGCTTTTGATACGGCTGATGCTCATTTTTTGCTAGCGTATAAAAATGGTAAAATTGTTGGTCGTATTGCAGCTATAATTAACTGGACAGAAGTCCGTGATCAGAAAATAAAAAAAATGCGTTTTGGTTGGTATGATGTCATTGATGATATTGAGGTCTCCAGAGCACTATTAGACAAGGTGAATAGTATAGGTCAATCACATCGTCTTGAGTTTATAGAAGGACCTGTTGGCTTTTCAAACCTAGACAAAGTAGGATTGGTATATGAAGGTTTTGATCACATAGGAAGTATGATTACTTGGGAAAATCATCCCTACTATGTATCGCATTTAGAGGCATTGGGATTTAAATTTGAAAAAGGATATACTGAGGCAAAATTTTATCACAAAAACATAGATCCTAAACCATTTATAAAGGTCAATAACATTATCAAGAAACGTTATGGTTTTTCTACCACAAGATTTACAGATACTAAACAAATTTTACCTTATACCGATGAGATGTTTGATGTGTTTGGTAAATCTTATGAAGCTTTAGAATCCTATGTAGAGATTACACCGCGACAAAGAGCTTATTTTAAGAAAAAATTTATTCCTTTCTTAAATCCAGAATACGTTAAATTTGTTTTTAATAAAGAACAAAAACTTATTGGATTTGGCATTGTTACGCCTTCATATGCAGAAGCACTTCTTAAAAATGGGGGAAAACTTTGGCCTTTTGGTTTTAGACACATTCTACGTGCCAAAAAGAAAAGTAAAAAAGTGATGTTCTATCTCATTGGTATTCTTCCAGAATATCAGAAGAAAGGTGTGCCTGCAATTATTTTTCATGAATTTTACAAGGAATTTACAAAAAAAGGTGCTCAAGAATTTTTAAGAGGACCTGAACTCGACAATAACAAAGCGATACAACAAATATGGCGTCATTTTAAACCCGAGGTTTACAAGCGACGTGCTACCTATAGAAAAGATATTGTATAAAAAAAGTCGCTTAATTTATGAAGCGACTTTTTTTATGTGTTGTTTTTTATCCAAACCATTATTCACCCATTGCAGCCGATACAGCAGCTGATAAGCGTTTATAAGTTCCGTTTTCTAAACGCTCTCTAATAGATGAGAATGCATTTAAAGTTATTTCTACATCCTCTAGCGTATGTGTTGCAGTAGGAATCATTCTTAATAAAATCAATCCTTTAGGAATTACTGGATACACAACAATAGAGCAGAAAATTCCATAATTTTCTCTTAAATCCTTGACCAAAGCCATGGCTTCTGGAATACTCCCTTTAAGATATACTGGAGTTACACAACTTTGGGTTGTTCCAATATCAAATCCACGGTCTTTTAACCCACTTTGTAATGCATCTACAATATTCCAAAGGTTATTTTTAAGCTCTGGCATTGTACGCAACATATCTAAACGTTTTAATGCACCTTCTACTAACTGCATTTGCAAAGATTTCGCAAACATTTGAGACCTCAAATTATACTTTAAATAATCCATAATCTCTTTATCACCAGCAATAAAAGCTCCTGTACTTGCCATAGACTTTGCAAAAGTTGCAAAGTATACATCAATATCATCTTGTATGCCCTGCTCTTCTCCTGCTCCTGCTCCTGTCTTACCTAAGGTACCAAAACCATGCGCATCATCTACTAAAAATCTAAAATTGAATTTCTTTTTTAGCGCTACAATTTCTTTTAAACGGCCTTGCTCACCGCGCATTCCAAATACTCCTTCAGAGATTACTAATATTCCTCCTCCAGTTTGTTCTGCCATTTTTGTCGCACGTTCTAAGTTTTTTTCTAAACTCTCTACATCGTTATGCTTATAAGTAAAACGTTTTCCCATGTGCAAGCGCACACCATCAAGAATACAAGCATGAGAATCCACATCATAAACAATAATATCATCTTTACCAACTAAAGCATCAATTGTAGACACCATACCTTGGTATCCAAAGTTTAAAAGGTAAGCTGCTTCTTTATTAACAAATTCAGCCAATTCATTTTGAAGTCTTTCATGTAAATCTGTATGACCAGACATCATTCTAGCACCCATAGGGTACGCAGAACCATATTTCTGAGCTACTTCAGCATCTATCTTTCTTACCTCTGGATGATTCGCAAGTCCCAAATAATCGTTGATACTCCAAGTAATTACATCCTTTCCTTGAAATTTCATTCTATTAGAAATCTGTCCTTCTAACTTAGGAAACACAAAATAACCTTCTGCCTGAGAAGCCCATTTTCCTAATGGTCCTTTGTCTCTATAAATCTTTTCAAATAAATCCTTCATCAATTTTATTCGTCTTAGTTAGTTTCGAGCAAAATTATGTAATATTATTATGATAACATAATATTTTAAAAAACATATTTCACACGTTATAAAACATAAAAAAACCTATAAATTGATTAAAAATTATAGGCTTGTTAAGTGTACTATTCTTTTTATTGTATGTATTGAACTGTCTCAATAGAAACTTCATTTTCACTATCAAAAAAGCCCTGTTCTTCCATCCAAGCATCACTATACACTTTACTCATGTAGCGCGAACCATGGTCTGGAAAAATAACAACTATAGTGTCACTTTCCTTAAATTCTCCTTCTTCTTCTAGTTGTTTTATGGCTTGAAATGCTGCTCCACTTGTATATCCGAGGAATAAGCCTTCGGTTCTGGCTATTTGACGTGCAGAATGTGCACTTTCTCCATCAGTTACTTTAACAAATTCATCTATAACATCAAAGTCTGTTGCAGTTGGAATTAAATTTTTACCTAATCCTTCGATACGGTAAGGGTAAATTTCATTAGTATCAAAAGTCCTAGTTTCATGATATTTTTTTAAAACAGAACCATAAGCATCGACACCAATAACTTTAATATTTGGATTTTGTTCCTTTAAAAATTTTGCTGCTCCAGAGATAGTTCCTCCTGTTCCACTACAAGCTACTAAATGCGTGATTTTACCTTCTGTTTGTTTCCAAATTTCTGGACCAGTACTTTTATAGTGCGCCTCAATATTTAAGGCATTAAAATATTGATTTATGTATACAGAACCTTTAATTTCTTCGTGCATTCTCTTTGCCACTTGATAATATGATCTTGGATCATCTGCACTTACATGAGCTGGACACACATAAACTTTTGCCCCCATCGTTTTTAACATGTCTATCTTATCTGGAGAAGATTTTGAACTCACCGCTAAAATACACTCATAACCTTTAATAATACCCACCATAGCAATACTAAATCCGGTGTTACCAGAAGTTGTTTCTATAATTGTATCTCCAGGTTTCAAAATACCTTTTCTTTCGGCTTCTTCTATAATATAAAGTGCTATTCTATCTTTAGTAGAGTGACCTGGATTAAAAGCTTCAACTTTTGCTAAATAGTTTCCTTTAAACCCAGCTGTTAATGTATTCAATCTAACTAGAGGTGTATTACCTATAAGATCTAACACATTATCAAATACTTGTTTTTTATTATTCATAAAAGTAAGATACGTTACTAAATTAATTAAATGTAACCTAAAACTTGGCAAAAATACGAGATTTTTTTCAATTAATTATCATTAGATTCCAAATCTAATAGGAATGCATATTCTAGCGCATCTTCTTTCAAAGCTTCAAACCTTCCAGAAGCGCCGCCATGCCCAGCTTCCATATTTGTGTACATCATTAGTTTATTTTGACTCGAATTATATTGTCTAAGCTTTGCAATCCATTTTGATGGCTCCCAATATTGCACTTGAGAGTCATGCAGACCAGAGGTAATTAACATATTAGGATAGTCCTGGTTTTTTACATTATCATAAGGAGAATATGATTTCATATATTCATAAAAATCAACATTATTTGGATTCCCCCATTCATCATATTCCCCTGTCGTTAGAGGAATACTCTCATCAAGCATTGTTGTAACCACATCTACAAATGGTACTTGTGCAATAATTCCATTGTATAATTCTGGATTCGTATTAGCGATTACTCCCATCAATAATCCACCTGCACTTCCTCCCATTGCATAATGGTGCATTGCAGAGGTATATTTGTTTTCAATTAAATATTTTGAACACGCCACAAAATCTGTAAATGTATTCTTTTTTAATTTTAATTTTCCGCTTTCGTACCAATGTCTTCCTAGATATTCTCCTCCTCTAACATGTGCTATAGCATATATAAATCCGCGGTCTAACAAACTTAATCTTATGGACGAAAAATAAGGATCAATCGTTGCGCCATATGAACCATAGGCATATAGCAACAGTGGCGTTTCAGAAGTCTTTGGTGTATCTTTATGCCTTACTAAAGATATTGGAATTTTAACGCCATCATTGGCAATAGCCCAAAGACGTTCTGACACATAATTCGTTTTATCAAACTTTCCGCCTAGCACCTCTTGTTCTTTCAAGATGGTCTTGGATTTTGTAATCATATCAAAATCGATTACCGATGCTGGTGTTGTTAAGGCATTATAGGTATAGCGCAATATTGTCGTATCAAAATCAACGTTTGTTGTGGTGTAAGCTGTGTAGGTTTCGTTGTCAAATGGCAAATAATATTCTTCGGTATTGTCCCAAGATTTAACTCTGATTTTATTTAATCCATTTTCACGTTCAGAAATGATTAAAAACGCTTTAAAAATGTCAATATCCTCAATAAGTACATTATCTCTATGTCCTATAACCTCAATCCAATTGGATTTTTCGGTATAGTTTTCATGCGTTTTCATTAATTTGAAATTAGTTGCATTATCAGCGTTAGTTAACACATAAAAATGGTCTTCATAATGATAAATACCGTATTCCAAACCTCTTATTCTAGGCTGAAATACTTTAAAAACACCATCTGGATTATTGGCATTCAAAAATCGATATTCTGTAGTTAAGGTGTTATAACAAGAGATGATAATGTATTTTCTAGATTTTGATTTATATACTGTTGTTCCAAAGGTATCGTCGTCTTCTTCATAGATAAGGACGTCTTTAGAAACTGCAGTATCTAAGGTATGTTTGTAAATTTTCTCAGCTCTTAGCGTTTGTGGGTTTTTTAGGGTATAAAAAATCGTTTTATTGTCATTAGCCCAAGTTGATCCGCCTGTAGTATTTTCTATTTTATCTTCTAAAATTTCACCAGTAGTAATACATTTTACCCGCAGTGTATATTGGCGTCTTCCTATAATATCAACACCAAATGAGACCTTAGTATTATCTGGACTTACACTCAACCCTACCATCTTAAAGTAACTGTGCGGTTTTGCCATTTCATTACAATCAAACAACAACTCTTCGTCTGCTTCTAAACTTTCTTTTTTTCTAATATAAATTGGATAATCTTTACCCTCTTCATATTTCATAACATACCAATATCCATTAAACTTATACGGAACAGACTCATCATTCTTTTTAATCCGAGATTTCATCTCCTCAAACAAATCCGTCTGTAGCTTTTCGGTGTGATGCATTACGGTGTTACAATAGGTGTTTTCGGCGTTTAAATAGTCTATAACCTCACTATTATCCTTATCATTCAACCAATAATAATCGTCTGTTCTAATGTCATTATGTATATTTAATGTTTTAGCTATTTTCTTTGCTTTGGGCGGGTTTATTTGTGTTTGCATATTGTTTTAAATAATGAACAAATTTAGATAAATAGTTTTTATACTTTTGTGCTTTAACTTAAATTTTAAAATCATGTTTGGAGACCTTATGGGTATGATGGGTAAAATTAAAGAAACCCAAGAAAAAGTCGAAGCAACAAAACAGCGCTTAGATAGTGTTTATATAGATGAACAATCTCAAGATGGTTTGCTTAAAATAAGTATTACAGCAAATAGAACTATAAAATCTATTGTAGTCGATGATGCGCTTTTAGCAGATAAAGAGCAACTAGAAGATTATCTCATTCTTACTTTAAATAAGGCCATTATACAAGCCACTAAAGTTCATGAATCTGAAGTTGCTGCGGTTGCCAAAGAAGGCATGCCAAATATTCCTGGTATGGATTTGTTTAAATAAAAAAAAAGGAAACGTATTAATAGTTTCCTTTTTTATTTTTAACTATAATCTAGTTTTGATTAATAACTCTAAACTGAGTTCTACGATTGGCTCTATGTTCTCGTTCTGTACAAGACACACCATCAGCACAGCGATTGATTAATCTAGATTCGCCGTAACCATTAGAAACAATTCTACTAGAGTTAATACCTTTTGCGATTAAGTAGTTTGTTACAGCTTGTGCTCTTCTTTCAGACAAGGCTCTATTGCTTTGTTTTGTTCCTCTAGAATCTGTATGCGATGCAATTTCTACAGCAACTCCATCTTTCATCACTGGTAATAATTTTGAATCAATTTCTGCACGTGCTTGGGTCGTTAATATTGCACTTCCTAAATCCCAAGTAATATTAAGGTCTGTATACTCTAACAACTTACAATCTACTTCTTTCCAAGTGGTTAACCCTCCTTTTTTGGTTAACACCTCTTTAGTTACAGTCTTGTAAGTTGCAGGAACAACTGTTTCGGCAACTCTTGTATCTGTATCTATAACCGTTTTCTTAATCGTACCAGTTTTTTGAGGTAAATCAATAACTTTTGTTGTTGGAGCGGCTGCCACTATTGTACGCTTCATCATCTTTGTTTCAGCAGGAATTTCAACAACTTTTGTCGTCTCAGGAATAATAATTGTTCGCTTTACTTGTTTCGTTTCAGCAGGAATTTCAATGACTTTTGTAGATGGCGGCGTTACCATTACGACACGTTTCATTGTCTTTGTTACTTCTGGAATTTCTATAATTCGTGTTGAAGGAGGACTTACCATTACTGTTTTTGTGACAGTTTTAGTTTCAGCAGGAATTTCAATGACCCTAGTGGAAGCTGGTGTCACAACAATTTTTCTTTTAAACGTAGCTTGTCCACAATTTTCAGGGTTATTTTTATAGTCGCATCCTGGTGTGGTTTCAGCATTTGCTTTAGATGAAAGTTCAGTGGTTTCTACAGTTAAATTTTGTGATGGAATACTCTTGTAACACCAATATCTACAATCATTTGGATCTGGTGACGTACAGTCGGGTGCCGCTTCGCTCATCTCCCATTTCGCTGTAGCCGGTTTTACTTCTACAACTTCATATGCATCATTAAATTTAGCTGCATTAACCCGTATTGTAGATGGGTACTGCTTTTTTTGATAGGATACTGTTTCGGTTCCATACTTTGCAGGAATAACCTCTAAACGTTGCGACGCCTCTTTGATTACTACAGTTTCTGTGCGTGTTTCATAAACTGCGGGTACCATTTCTAATCTATGGCTTGCTGGTTGCGTGATTACTTTTATTGTACGTGTTTCATAAACTGCTGGTACTATCTCTAAACGTTGCGACGCCTCTTTAACTACAACGGTTTCATATTCCGTTTCTGTACGCGAAGGGATTTTTTCTAAACGTTGAGAAGCTTCTTTAACGACCACTTCAAAAGTTTCGGTATCGTACTTTGCTGGTACTACCTCTAATTTCTGACTTTCATTTTCTATAACAACAGTTTCATTAACTGTATTAAAGGTAGCTGGTATTACTTTAAGTTTCTTATATTCTGGTGAAACTTGCACCTTAACGTCTTGGTTCTCCCATAAATCTGGTGTTATACATCTTACATAGCACTTCCCTGGCTCTGGGTTTTTTGGTAAGTCTTGAGAAAAGCTAATACTTAAATATGCGAAAAAAATTATACAAAATAGCAGTTTTTTCATAATGAATTAATGTTAATTTTAATATAAAATGTTATATATGTTTGACACAAACATTCACAAAACGTCACATATTACAAAATAGACTATTCAACTATACCTTCGTAATTCTCCTTTAAATCATTATTGTTTTTAACGTATAAAGCACTGTTTTGTGCATTGTATATGTATAATTTAAATGTGTTACCATACGTAACTTTCCTCCTCCCATTTCTATAATATGTATGTTATTTTCTTTTAAACGATTCAAAAAAACCGTCACATCTATCTTTTCTTGAAGTTCAAAAATAACAATATTGGTTTCTATAGGTTCTACTCGTTTTACATAGGGCGCTAATTCTAAAACTGCACCTATTTCTTTGGCGTTTTGATGATCTTCGGATAATCGTTCCAAATGATGATCTAAAGCATATAATCCAGCTGCTGCAAAATATCCAACTTGTCGCATTCCTCCTCCCAAAATTTTTCGCACACGAATGCCGTTTTTCATAAGTGCTTTTTTCCCAACCAAAACAGAACCTATAGGACAGCCCAGACCTTTGCTTAGGCATACTGAAATAGTATCAAATAAAGCACCATAGTGTTGCGCTGTATATTGTTGTGCAACCAAGGCATTCCACAAACGTGCGCCATCTAAATGGAAGCCCAAATTATGAGTATCACAAACTGTTTTAATTTTTTCAAGTTCTGAAAAATCCCAACATGCACCTCCACCTTTATTAGTGGTGTTTTCAATCTCTACCAAACGCGATAAAGGACTATGGTAGAAATCTGGCGGATTGATTGCTGCTTTTACTTGATGTGCAGTAAACATTCCTCTTTCACCATCAATTAAATTACAAGACACTCCACTATTGAAAGAAGCGCCTCCACCCTCATAATTGTATATATGTGCATATTTGTCACAAATTATTTGATCGCCTGGATTGGTATGCAATTTTAAAGCCGTTTGATTAGCCATAGTTCCTGATGGAAAAAACAATGCTTCATCCATTCCAAACATTTCGGCTATTCTTTGTTCTAAAGCATTTACAGTTGGATCTTCTTTATATACATCATCCCCTACATGAGCCGACATCATAGCTTCCATCATGTCTTCCGTTGGTTTAGTCACCGTATCACTTCTTAGGTCTATTATCATTATATTAAGTTGGTTTATGATTATATGTATTAATCATTACAGTATAAATCGTGTAACATATTACTACTTTTTCTTAGTATCACATCACAATTTCACTCATTTTTGAATGATCTTATTTTTAATAAACTATTTTTTGAAATGCATTTTTAAATCAAGAGTTAATTGCCTATATAATACCATAATCTGCTCTAAAACTTCTAAATTAAATCCGACTCATTCTGCATCTAGAGATTCTAGAGATTGGTAAAATTCTTGATTTTATCTTAGTCTAGACACTATTCTCGTATTTTTAATTTTATATAAACGTATACCCAATTTACCGATAGATCTATCCGTTCGACTTGAAACTTAATCCGATCTCATTTATAGCGATCTACTTTCTCCAAGTCTAATCGTTTCCATCAAAAAACTAAACAATTATATATTACGTCATAAATATAGCATGATTTCAATTTTCATTTTCGGCATAATTCTATTGATAGTAAAACCCTATCCAAAACTTGGTCATGTTATTACGAACAAAATCCTATAACAACTGTGCGTTGCATAATATTTTATAAGATAAATCTACATATTATTTTCAAAATAGCCTATTAATTCTATTTTTGCATAAACTTCAATACAAATATATATGGTAACATCGGATCAAATTAAGGATCTTGTTGAGCGCCTTGGTGCGTTAAGGAGGTATCTTTGACTTAGATGCTAAGTTAATTGAGATACAAAACGAAGAAGAGAAAACCTTCGATCCTAATTTCTGGAATGATTCTAAAGCTGCTGAAGCAGTGATGAAGGCCTTAAGAGTAAACAAAAAATGGGTTTCTAATTTTAACGACGCAAAAGCGATGGTTGATGATTTGGAAGTCTTATATGAATTTTACAAAGAAGGTGAAGCTCTAGAGGAAGATGTTGTAATGCAATTTAAAAATACCTCAGGCTTTATAGAGGACATCGAATTTAAAAACATGTTATCCGATGAAGCGGATACGCTAAGTGCGGTGCTTCAAATTACAGCTGGGGCTGGAGGCACAGAAAGTTGTGATTGGGCAAGTATGCTGATGCGTATGTACCTCATGTATGCTGAAAAAAACGGATACAAAGTAAAAGAACTAAATTTACAAGATGGCGATGTTGCTGGACTTAAAACGGTCACTTTAGAAATTGATGGCGATTTTGCCTTTGGATGGTTAAAGGGCGAAAATGGCGTGCATCGTCTTGTGCGTATATCTCCTTTTGATAGTAATGCCAAGCGACATACAAGTTTTGCTTCTGTATATGTTTATCCCTTAGTAGATGACACTATAGAAATAGACATTAATCCTGCAGATATAGAAATTACAACCGCACGTTCTAGTGGTGCAGGCGGTCAAAATGTAAACAAAGTAGAGACCAAAGTACAGCTTGTTCATAAACCAACGGGAATCCAAATTTCTTGTTCTGAAACACGTTCTCAACATGATAATAGAACCCGTGCAATGCAGATGCTACGTTCTCAACTTTATGAAATTGAATTAGAAAAACAACGTGCTAAACGTGAAGATATCGAAGCTAGTAAAATGAAAATTGAATGGGGCAGTCAAATTCGTAATTACGTGATGCATCCTTATAAATTGGTTAAAGATGTAAGAACAACTCATGAAACTGGTAATGTTGATGCCGTAATGAATGGAGATATTGATGCCTTCCTAAAATCATATCTGATGATGATGGGACAAAAGAAAGAGTAAAATACCTTGATATCGAATCGTATCAAACTCGCTTTATTATTTCCTTTTAAAAAAGTTATCTTAATGATTTGTAAAGACATTAACGCTAGATTACTACGTGTATTTTATTGTAGATTTAAGCTATAAAACAGGTTTGTTTTATTAAAAAATCACTTCATACTTATAACTTGCAGCGAATATTCAAGATCACCTTAAATAAGGTCATCTTATTTTTTAAAATTAATTACAAAAGCGTTTACAACAATCCCTCATAGAACTCAAAAGTTACTGAGTACTTTGGCAAACCTCAAGAGAAGTATGAGAACTAAAACCATTAATAAAAATTTGATGTGAGTCAGAATAAAAATACGTTTATCAGTATTTAAAAACACCTTAGACTAAGGATAAGGTTGTCATGCATGCAAAGATTGGTTAGCAGTATTAAGAAAATAGTGTCATCTTTAAAATTAATCCCGAAGACGTTACACACCATAACTTGCTAAATATCAAAAATTAAAACTTAACCCTGCTTAAAACAAAAATAAATGAACACTTCAGCATATTTAACACATCGACTTCGAGAAGTTCTAACATCTGGAAAATGGGTAACAGGAACAAATTTTAAAGCGCAAATCTTAAATACAAGTTGGAAAGATGCAATAGTATCTATAGATGGTTTAAATTCAATAGCGAAACTTACATTTCACATTCATTACTATATCGAAGGCGTTACAAAGGTGCTTGAAGGAGGTCCTCTTGAAATAAGAGACGCGTATAGCTTTAACGCCCCACCGATTCAATCAGAAGCAGACTGGAAAGATTTGACTCATAAATTTTGTGTAGATTCTGAAAAATTTATAGCACTCGTCGAGAAAATGACTGATGGTGCGCTTCAAGATATTTTTGTTGATGAAAAATATGGTAATTATCAACGTAATATTGATGTAATGATGGAACATACGTATTACCATTTAGGACAAATATTACTAATTAAAAAACTAATCAACAAAAGAAGAAAAACTTCCAATCTATGAGACGCACAACTTAATTAAAATATTGACTTTAAAAAACTTAATAGAAACACAAGACCTTGGCAGATTGTAATACATGTGACTTAATGCCTATATCTGATTAGCACATAAACAAAGATACACAACCCTCAGGACACATTTCTCACTATCAAGAATAGCTCATGCACCTACAAACAACTTGTTCTTCAATCACAGAAGTTTGAGCCTCGTCTTCGGAACTTAAACCCTATGGAATATTCATGTAAAAACACTATATTTATCATCCGAGACACACACAATTTGTATATTACATATGCCGCATTCGGCAGGCAAATTAAAAATACAAGGAACGTTATAAAAATTAGAACAGAATGAGTTACATAATGGTAGATATTGAATCTGATGGACCAATACCTGGAGATTATTCAATGGTCTCTTTTGGAGCTGTAATTGTAGATGAAAACTTGGATAGAACATTTTATGGAAAACTAAAGCCAATTTCTAGAAAGTGGATCCAGGAAGCTCTGGATGTTTCGGGACACACTAGAGAAGAAACATTGGGATTTGATGAACCCAAAAAAGTTATGTCTGAATTTAAAGATTGGATAAAAACAAACTCAAAAGGTCGACCAATATTTATAAGCGACAATAATGGTTTTGACTGGATGTTTATATGTTGGTATTTTCACCATTTTATAGAAGAGAACCCTTTTGGATGGACTTCTCGAAGACTTTCTGATTTATTTTGTGGTATAGAAAAGGACACATTTGCCAAATGGAAACATTTAAGAAAAACTAAACACACACATAATCCAGTTGATGATGCTATGGGAAATGCTGAAGTACTTTGGATTATGAAAGATAAAATGAATTTGAAAATTAGTTTAAAATAACTTTTGCTAATAACTAATGCTCCAATTCCTCCCAGCTCAAAATCAAAACATCTTGTTGACTAAAACCCACACCCTGCTTACGTTTGACATGAGTTCAACTATTATTCATATTGCGATGCATTTGTTTTTGGGTATTCGAGTCCAGATTTTAGAACTAAGAAAAGAAAAAAGATAATTAAGACTTATTAAAAGAATTAGAAAACAAATTGATACATTTAGACTAACGAAAAATTATTTTTAAATCACTAAAAATCAGTGATGTAATTTTACGCTAGTCAGAACCCAGAGTCATAACAAATTTGGAAAACATACCAAGATTTGGCACTTTTTAGTAAAAGAAATAAAATGGCTAAAAACACATCAATATTATTAGACAATTATTTCATTAATGAGCAAATTAGTTCAGGGTGATTTTCATCTACTAGTGAAATAATACAAGACCATTGCAAAACACCTACGCATAAATTCATTTTTAAAGTTTCACAATTTTTCAGTCTAAATTTCGGAATATTTTACAATTTTAGAGTATATATGGCTGTTTTCAATGCTCATTTTCTATTAATTTTTACAATTAG
>JABSPM010000075.1 GCA_013215095.1 Flavobacteriaceae bacterium
CTAATTGTAAAAATTAATAGAAAATGAGCATTGAAAACAGCCATATATACTCTAAAATTGTAAAATATTCCGAAATTTAGACTGAAAAATTGTGAAACTTTAAAAATGAATTTATGCGTAGGTGTTTTGCAATGGTCTTAATATAGTTGATTTTGGGTTTGTCCCAAAAGGAAAACCTGTAACCGCAGTAGCAATTAAAGTATTGGATGAACAACTTTACTTGGCAATAAAACCAATGATAACTGCAGAAATTAAAACCTTAGAATTAGATTTTAAGCCAGTATCACTCGCAGAGCTCAAATCTCGACTTGTAGAATTGAATTCGATTTTTGAGAAGTAAATGTTTGCATAAGGCCTTTTTTAGAATAAAAGACACCTTAGTATTTTTCTACAAGCAAGCGCTCGCAAACTCTATGGCTTAAAGTTTCAGATGAATGCTTGTTATAACTAACCACTATGGTGTTGTCAAATTGTTCAATAGATTGTATTGTCATTTCAAGACCTAGACTGATGTCTCTTCCATTCAAAAATGTAAGAAATTCATCAGAAGTATTGATAACTGCAGCAATTTTTACAGTATCATTAACTTTACATTCACTCAATTTATTATAAGCTTTCCAAACCATCTTTCCATTTTTATCTGGAATGGGCGAGCCATGCGGGTCAATTTTAGGATAGCCTAAAAGTTCATCCATTTTAGAAAAAAATTCGGGTGATTTAATATGTTCTATTTGCTCTGCAATATCATGAACTTGCTCCCAACCAAGATGCATTTTTTCCACCAAGTACATTTCGGTAAGGCGATGCTTTCTTATAACTAAAGCTGCTTCTTTTGTGCCTTTTTCTGTGAGTTTTAGAGGTTTGTAGCTTTCATAGTTTACAAGATGTTTAGCCGCCAATTTTTTCATCATACTAGTAACTGTAGGCATCTTAATATCTAAATGTTTGGAAAGTACTTTGACGCTTACCCCATCTTCATTATCTATTGATAGGTAAAATAATGCTTTCAGATAATTCTCTTCTACTTGTGAGTTCATAAAGCAAAGGTAAAATATTAAAAAATAATAATAAAATAATTTTGTTAGCCTATTCTAACTTTTTAGTTTTGTGTCTCAAATAGATTTAAAATTTTATAACAATAACAATGAAAAATAAAAATCATAAGAAGCTATTATTAACAGTGATACTACTTGTAGGATGGCTAGCGCACGCGCAAACGACTTCAGTAAGAGGAAGCGTATCTTCAAACGATGAGGCCGTAGCTTTTGCGGCGGTATTTGTTAAGGATAGTAGTCAAGGTACAATGACTGATAGAAACGGTAACTATAGTCTTGATGTTGGTATAGGAAGCCTTACTTTGGTTGTAAAATCCCAAGGCTACAGAACGGTTCAAAAACAAATACGTATCGATGAAGGTAAAAATCAAACTGTAAATTTTGAACTTATTGAAGATTTATTAGGACTTGAAGAAGTTGTAGTGAGTGCGACAAGAAATCGTGTTGAAAGAAAGACAGCACCAGTAGTGGTATCATCTATTAGACCAGAGTTGTTAACTGCTACCCAGTCACTTTCATTAGCGGAAGGTTTAAATTTTGCGCCAGGGGTTAGAGTAGAAACCAATTGTCAAAACTGTGGTTTTACGCAAGTGCGTCTTAATGGTCTTGAAGGAGGTTATACACAAGTATTGTTAAATAGTCGTCCAGTATTTACGTCGTTATTAGGGGTGTATGGTTTAGAGCAAATACCTACGAGTATTATTGACCGCGTTGAGGTTGTAAGAAGTGGAGGTTCTGCCCTTTATGGGTCTAATGCTATTGCTGGAACGGTTAATGTAATTACTAAAGATCCAATACTTAATACTTGGGAAATTTCAAGTAATTTTGCCCTAATTGATGGTGATGCGATGGATAAGAATGTGGCGTTTAACACTTCTAATGTTTCGGATGATCTTAATAGTGGGATTACGTTATATGGAAACTATCGTAATAGAGACGAATACGATGCCAATAATGACGGTTTTACAGAGGTTACCAAATTACGAAATACAACTGTCGGTTCTAAAGCGTTTGTAAGGCCAAATGATCGTAGTAGGGTGTCTGTAAATCTTAATGCTATTCGAGAATATAGACGTGGTGGAGATCGTTTGGATTTAGCACCACAATTTACTGATGTTACAGAAGAGTTGGATCATGATACTTTTATGGGAGGTGCGGATTATGAAATTAATAGTATGGATAATACGAGTAAATTTCAATTATACACTTCGGCGTCTTACACCAATAGAGATAGTTATTATGGTGGTTTAGGTGGAGGTCGGACTTATGAAGATAGTATAGCAGCAAATAATGCTTTTGGTAACACAAAAGATTTGGCTTGGGTAAACGGACTGCAATATACCAAAGAATTTAAGTCTAATGATGTACTTACAGTTGGTGGAGAGTATAATGTGACTAATACAAAAGATATTATCCCTGGATATAATAGACTCATAGATCAGAGTGTGAACTCTTTGGGGGCTTACGCACAATACGAATGGAAGCCAACAGATAAATTTACGGCTTTAATAGGAACGCGATTAGATAATGTTAAAGTAGTAGGCGATTATAGTATTGGGGGGATTATGCGTAATGTAGATATCAATCAAACAGCATTTTCTCCAAGATTAACCTTATCTTATTTGTTATCTGAATCTCTACGTTTTCGTGGTGGTTATGCGCGAGGTTTTAGAGCGCCACAGGCGTTTAATGAAGACCTGCATATTTCAAGTGTAGGAGGAGAGCCTCAATTTGTAATTTTGTCTGACAAGCTAGATGCTGAGTTTTCCAATGCATTTACAGCCTCGTTAAATTATACGAAAACAGAAGGCTTAATGCAAATGGATGTGCTTCTAGAAGGGTTCTATACAACTATAG
>JABSPM010000076.1 GCA_013215095.1 Flavobacteriaceae bacterium
CTAATTGTAAAAATTAATAGAAAATGAGCATTGAAAACAGCCATATATACTCTAAAATTGTAAAATATTCCGAAATTTAGACTGAAAAATTGTGAAACTTTAAAAATGAATTTATGCGTAGGTGTTTTGCAATGGTCTTAAATTATCATTTTTCTAATGTGAAATTTGATTCAAAATCAGTATTGAGTAAAATCAGCAAACCCTACTTTATATAAAAATCATCTTTTGCTTTTACGGCACTTTCAAATGAAAAATGGTATTACTAATATTTCTTGTTTTAGAATAACACGGTGTTTTTCTATGGTTTTAATACTTAAATGAAGTACTGCTGCGTACATGTATCTGGTAGCTCAAATTATAGCAGCATGAAATACGTTTAAAATGGCATAACAGCCAAAAACAGCATTTTTCCATGGCGTCTTCGCAGAAATTGTCAGCGTATTAAAAATCAAAATACCAATTAAACAGGTCGGTTCTTAATCCTAAGCTAAACCAAACTGTATTTGACTTAAACGTTTCCGTTGTGGTTGCATTGGGATTAAAATCGCGATAGCTTACATAGGCAAACAACTTCATATTGGTCAATGGATTTACAAGATATCCCCCTTGAAATTCTGCATGTAACACTTTTGTTGTATTACCCTGTCCGACGGTAATTCCAGTATCTGAAGGACGCGCATTTTCACTAGTATAAATATTACCTCCATAGTTTAAACTATCTTCATCTGTGTTAAAATCTAGTCCACGCGTTCCATAAATAAATTTAGCATCCGCAAACCAACGCTGATAATGATAACGTGCAATAAGTATCGCTTCATTAAAATTGGCACCCCAAAGGTGCGCCATAGACTGGTTATTATGTCCATAGTTTAATGTGATAGTATTGTGGGAATAGGTATATGGCCTTACGCGATTATATTCGGCTTGCAACACTAAATTATCAACCTTAAAGGCATTATAATATTTTAAACCAATCTGGTATCCAAATTTATTTTTCCAACTTTTCTCACCAGCTTTTACATCACTTATTGAGAACTCATCAATAATCCATTGTCCATAAAGATTAATGTTATCATTCCATTTGTATTTCCCTGAAAACCCTATGATAGCATTACCAGCATCTTGGCCAGTCTCAAATTCTATAGCACGGTAAAAAATAATGGGATTTAAATAGTTGACATCAAAGCCTCTATCATTGGTATTTGACCACATTACGGACTCAAACAGTCCAATATTTAAGCGTTTAGACACATTCCAACTCAAGTAATGATTGGCCATATATTTTCTTAAGAAGGACCCGTCTTCTGTTACTTCTTCCCTCACATCTTTAAGCCACATCCAAGTATTGGTGTATTTAATCTTCCAAAATTTGGTGTTTAGCTTTAAAAATGGGTATGGGCTTGAAGCATCACTTTGTAACAAAGAACGATAACCGTCTCCAATAAAGTTTTTTCCATGACCAAACTGAAGATTAAAAAACTTTGTTGGCGCATATGACAAATAGGATTCTGCTAAAGGATAATCATAGGAATCTTCTTTAAATCGCTTGGCAATACCTCGTCCTGGAATAATTGCTGGATCTGGACCCCATGCTTTAATACTTTCTGCATAACTATTAAAATATTGCGCAAAACGACCTTGACTTTCATAGAAAGATGCTGAAAAGCTCAATTT
Organism: Flavobacteriaceae bacterium; assembly: GCA_013215095.1. GTDB lineage: Bacteria > Bacteroidota > Bacteroidia > Flavobacteriales > Flavobacteriaceae > DT-34. The sequence continues at coordinate 1,675 of JABSPM010000076.1, forward strand.
TTCCCCTAATCCACCTTGTATATAAAAACCTCTTGTATTGTTATAGGTAGAACTAAAATCTGCATCGGTATCTTTTCCGACCTGAAGGTCAAAAACTGGATCTATCGTAAACCAATAATCTTTCCCCTGAATGCTTACGAGGTGCTCATTAAATAATTTACGTTTCCACCAACCTTGAGCCTGTTTTTCCAAGTTTTGCTGTTCTGCATTAAAATCATAATAATCAGCTAAATCATTATATACAAATGGTTTTGCCGCTGTATGCATGTTGGCACCAACTAAATTTATGTTTCTATCAAACTTCGCATAATACTGATGTGTAAAAGGAATATTGACCTGACTTTTAAATTCCTTATTGGTATAGTCCACCATTTTTGCCTTTACATTATCTAATTGCGCCTTAGCTTTACGTTCTATTTCGGATAGCGCATTGGGTTGGTCCGATGGTAAATTTGGACGAACACTTTTTACTTCAGAAGGCTTTTCTAAAGGAATATTAATTTCGTAAGTATATTGCTTGTAAGTAGGTTTACCATTATAGGTTGCGGGATCTATTTTTGGCAATTTTGAAAACACTTGTTTTGCCTCTATTTTTAATGCTTCATAAACTGCATCCACATATAATACCACAAAACTACCTTGGGCATCTACTTCAAATAAAACTACCATTTTCCCACTATAACGCTCCTCCGAGACAATAGCAGGCATTTGAAAGTTGTCATATACAAAACTTGTGAGTTCTTTATAGAAACAGGATTTAAGCGCTGCTATAGCTTCTGATTCGCAATTTGGGAATACTGGAGGTTTTTCATATTCAGCTAAATTCTGACTGTAATTACTTGCACAAATAAACAGTGTTAAGTATAAAAAATAATATTTCATCAAAGTGTTTAAATTTAACGGTTTAAAGATACTGTTTTTTATATACACATATTAAAAAACCGCTATCATTTGTAAGATAACGGTTCTATATCCATATAATTGTATGCTATTGGACTTGAAGTCGTATGGGCAGCATATAAATAACCTCTACATTGCGCTCTCGTTGTTTGCCCGGAATCATTTGCGGTATATTGCTAACCGTTCTTACCGCCTCACGTTGCAGTCTGTAATGTGGTGCTTTTGCTTTTATATCTACGACGTTTCCTATTTTGTCAATTTTAAATTGTACATAAATATTTTGTCTTCCAGATAAACCTAAATCCGATGCCAAATCTGCATCAAATTTTCTGTTTATGAGTTTAGAAATCTTTGCAGACATACAAGCCCTTCGTTCTGCATTGGTATCCAAGCCTTCACAACCTGGATAAATTGGAACTTGTTCTACTGCAATAAAATGTACTGGCACATCATCATCAAGATCCACAACATCTGGAATATCACCAGGTGTTAGTGTTGGATCTATTGGCAATTCTACAATGACATCCTCCAAAGCATTATCATTACGTCCAGAATTATCGTCAATTAGGGTTAATTTTACAGCAAGTAGTTCTTTCGATTTTGATTGTACTTTTTTTTCTAAGACAGGTTCTACTACCGGTTCGGGTATATAATTGACATATATCAAGGGTGGTTCTTGAACCAATGCGATTGGTTCTGGGGTATAGGTTTTAGATTGAAATTGCATTTCAAACATACCATAAACCGCAAGTAATGTTAAAATCAACCCAACTTGAAAATATAAAGTAGAGTTTTTTTGTAAATTTACATCATGCTTGTGTGATGTTTTCACAGTTGTATCGTTCTGACCAACGTTACTGTGACTTTTTTTTAAGAAATTCATAATTCTATTTTTAAATGTTAATGTTATGAATTGGTCACAATAAGCATACCAAAAAAAATCCCATTACATTTGTAATGGGATTTTAATTATTTATTTCAATTCGTGTCTTAATCGTTCACTTGGAAAATAATTGGTAATGAATAAGGCACTGTTACAGGCTTTCCTCTCTGTTTACCTGGCTTCATTTTTGGCAATAAGTTAATTACACGTGCAGCTTCTTTTTCTAGTCTTGGGTGTGGTGCTCTAGAGCGTACACCAACCACATTTCCTGTTTTATCAATTTTAAAGATTACATTGATACGCTGTCTTCCAGTTAATCCTAAATCTCCAGCTAAGTCTGTATTAAACTTCTTCTGTACAAATTTTTGAATTTTTTCGGACATACATTTTCTTTTTGCATCATTATTCCCTTTTTCACATCCTGGAAACACAGGTACATTTTCTATTACAGAAAACGGAACTTCAATGTCTTCTTCTTCTTCTTCAACCTCTACTTCTTCTACTTCTATGATCTCTTCTTCTTGATCTGTTTCGGAAGACTCAATAACTGTTTCTTCTATCTCTTCCTCATCTTCTACAATCTCTATTACCTCTGGCGCTGCTGGTGGCGGTGGTGGTGGTGGTGGCGTTTTAATTTGTTCTGTAATTGGAATTTCTTCATCCAATTCTTCTTCCATATTTAACTGTCCAATATCAATAGCTTCTTTATCGTATGTCTTAAAGTTTATAGTTGCATATGTTAACGCTAACATTAATGCAAGTCCTATTGAGAAATAAAGCGATCCATTTCTACCAACATCTGCTTTTGGATTTTTTTTTGGCTCCATAATATTAATTGTGTTTCAAGATTGGTAAAATAACCAATAATTTGTAAAAAAAGCAAGGGATTATAAATATTTAACGATTGATTTGTTGAAAACCCTTATTATAACAACAGAAATTAGCACTCCAATACAGTTGGCAATGATATCAAATACATCAAATTCTCTATCTACTGTTAATTCACCCTGTAACACTTCAATAATTATACCATAAATTATCGCAGCAATTGCTGCAGCTGGTAATGCCTGTCTAAAGTCGCATTTGTATAATGTGCAAAATAATAAAATGACAAGCGCAGCATATGCTCCAAGATGAAACACTTTATCTCCAAATGTCACATCTATTGTCAACTTAGCATCTAAAGAGATTAGACTTAAAACAGTAAGTGCTAGAGTATATATTAGTGTTAATGCTAATACTTTGCTTTTGCTAAGCACCAATTAACGCTTTATAAGCTTCTACAGACATCAATTCATCCAATTGACTTAGATCTGAACATTTTACCTTAACCATCCATCCTTCACCATAGGGATCAGAATTTACTAACTCTGGTTCATCTTCAAGTGCGTCATTAAATGCAATGATCTCTCCATCCACAGGTAAAAATAAGTCTGATACGGTTTTAACAGCTTCTACTGTTCCAAACACTTCTTCTGCCTCCAAGGTTTCATCTAAAGTTTCAACTTCAACATATACAATATCTCCTAATTCGCCCTGTGCAAAATCTGTAATTCCCACCGTTATAACATCTCCATCTACTTTAATCCATTCGTGGTCTTTAGTGTATTTTAAATCTTCTGGTAAATTCATTGTAATAAATTTTATAAATATTTTGTTAGTTATTAGTTTCCAAAATTATATCTAAGTGTAATTCCACTTCGTATTGTTGTTTGCGGGAATGCTGTTGAAATCGCATACTCAGAGAACATATAGTCAAAGTAAAAAATTCCTGTTAGATTTCTACTAAAAGCATAATCTGCTGTGTATTTTAAGTTCCATACCGTCTGCCCTGATGTCACTTGCGTATTGTCTAAATCTAAATAGCGTATTATGGTTTTATTATTTCTAAGCGATAAATCGGCTTTCATATTTAAATCACTCTTAATTATATTTCTTGGGCCAGCAAGCTTAGATTTAATTTTCACATCTTTAAATCTAAACCCTAATCCTAAAATATATTCATAGCCTTGAATTTCAGTTAATAAATTATTATCAAAACTCAATGCTAATAATCGATCTTTCTTTAGCTCAGCAAGAATTTTTAGTGAGCTTTTCATTTCCATATCTAATCTTACCAAGGGACTAAACTGTTCCATAAGATTGATATTATTGAATAACCTCTCGTTTTTATAATTTCCACCTTGATCTAAGGCGTCTCCTTGATCTTCATAATCTAAATCTGGGTCTCTTGCTACATAATCTAGATTTTTGGTAAACTGATTGATGGTATATGTAGAATTATAGCCATGAGAAATTGAGAATCTACTAAAACGCTTTTTAAACCATTTCATCTTCATAAACCCGGTATACTTTAGATTCCAGTTTGGCATAGCAATATCTCTAAAAGCGTCTAGTTTTGTTTTTTCTACTTTCTGACCAGAATATGCCGAAAGAAAAGCTGGTATTAACACCGCCTGATTTGTTTTTCCATAACCTTTAGGATAACCATCAGCATCGGTATCATCTAATGAAACACCATTACGCTGTGCCAATCGCCTTGCAATAGTCAATCTATTTGCTCTAAATGCATCAAAAGCTTCTGAGCCAAACTCATCACTTTGGCTAAAGGCTGTTTTAATTAATACTGTAGAAATGTTAAAATTTCCAAAAGAGTTCCTTGTTAAAAGATTATACGCATCACTAAGACCATCTGCATCCTGATCTATTGTATTAAAATTCTCGGCACTATTCTTTGAATAGGATCTTCCTCCTGTCAAATCTATTTTTAAACTTTTTACAGGTTCCAAATTAATCGAATAATCCAGATTTTGAGTGTGCACTTGCGTAAATTGCTGGTTAAAGTCTGGATAGACGGTTAGCCAACCATTTCTTGCAGCAGTATGCCTTACATCTCTTTGACTTCCGAAAGTATATCCAAAAGTGGGTTTAAATGTTCCAATAAACCCAGGTGTTTCTATATAACCCGGTAAAAATGTACCATTGTTCTCAGAATAATTAAATTGAGCTCTTTTTACAGTTGTTAATAGATCAATACCAAAATTAAGCAGTTTAGATGGTTTAGATGTCTTACGGTCTTTAGCACTTTTATTAGTTGGAATGCTAACACCTTTTGACGCATCTCTATTTCTATTACTACCGCCTCTTGGAGATCGCTTTCTTTTCTTTGTTAATCCAACATAACGATACAATTTTTGGAAATCTAAGGTAGCGTTAATGTTGTGCGTATTGGCATTAGATATAGAATTTCCTAAATCATAGGTTTGTCCATCTACGGTAAAATTACCATATAAATCAGACCCCTTTTGCCATTGAAAATCTCCAGTATAAGCATAGTTCGCTTTTAAGAAACTAAAGGTTGGGATTTTATGTATTGGAATCTCATAATTAATACCCAATTGTTGAAATTGACGGTTTGGATCTCCAATATCAAAGAAACCATCCCAAACGTCTAAACTTGGATCTTGTTCGCCATCAATCTGGTCATTAATAAAATAATTGCGTACAATATTATTTTTAGATGTTGTAAAATTCAATTGCAAGGCATCCGTAAGATTATAGTTTACTGTATATTGCAAATCAAAGGTATAATTTCTTCTAAAGAGTTCTTCAATTCCAATATTCTCTGATCCTAAATCAAAATCTCTAAATTTTTGCTGGTTATACTGTCTTATGTAATCTGCCTTAACACTAAAACTACTTGGCAATAAATTGAGATTAAAATCTTTCATAATTTTCCAATATTTGCTTCTAAATATCGAATCGTTTTTTTTGAAAGGCTCCAGTTTTAAGGGTTCAAAACTGAAGTTATAATTACCACCAACACGCACATTTTGATCTAATGAACGTTCAATCTCAAAATCTCTATGTTCTGTTTGATTATAAGAGTAATTTAAGGTTAAGTTTTCTACATCATAAAAGCGTGCTTTTTTATCTCCTGTTCTTTGTTTTCTAACACCTATAAAATTAATACTCTTTCGCTTGGTATAATCTTCAGATTGTTCTCTTATTCTATCCTCTTCTTCTGAGGAAGTGGCAGCGTCCAGACGATCCTGCAATTTGATATCTTTATATTGTTGATCGTATTCTGGCGTAATTAACTCCTCACTTTGCCCGTAGTTAAACGGAACTTGTAACCCCCACTTCTTTGGTAATAACTGGCCCAAATTGACATTGGTTACAACATCATATTGCTTTATATCCTCTCTACTTCTTTCATTTGGTCCCTGCTCAATAGTTCCAAAACCTGCTGTTGATCTTCTTCCTGTTGCACTAACATTCATAAAGTCTGCGACATTAGAATCTACACTAAGTATAGCTGCCCAACCACCTTCATTATCCAAATCTGATAAGCGCAACTCATTGAACCAAACTTCTGTACATATATCTAAATTAGCGTTATTATAGTCGGGATTTTTAATACCAACCATTAAAGTTCTAATATCTCCAAAATTTGGATTACCTTTTACGGCAATACGCTGCGTCCCTTCTGGATAATCCGAAAATTCGTCTACCGCTGTTTCATTCAATTCGCCATTAATCACATTGTAAAAGGTAGGATCAATATTTCCTAAAGTACCATTGGCAATACCCAAAGACTTTATCTTTGATAAAATAGCAATAGGCAAATTGATTTCATTTGCATTTGGCCATACCGTCTCTGGGTCTGAAGATTCTCCAATAGTTACTTTTAAAGGAATTTCAATTTGGTAAAAATTCTGTGTAAAATCATTACCCATTCTTATAAATCCAACGGCTTGATCGTCTGATAAGCCAGAAGCATCTTCCCCTTGCTCGGCATGCATAAACATTCTCAGTTTTTTATACTGACGCATGTCAACATTGATGTTTTTAAATACAGCTCTAGAATCTTCTGGCTCCAAATCACAAGCATTCAGTACTAAAGATTGCTCATTTTGGTTTACTATAGTATTGTTATTGTTTAGCTGTTCAACCTCAACGCCTGGAGGAGAAACGTAACTCCCATCATTTTCTTGTATACCTACAATACCAACTGTAAATTCTGTAACATCATTATCATTATTTGCCTCATCATCTAAGGCCAATTCGTAACGTCTCCAATCACTTCTTACTAAATCTAAGGTTCCAAAACGTAAGACTGTTTTTTCAGAAAAATCCGTCAAATACATACGTGCAAAACGTATGGACCTAAAGTCTGATATGCCGCCTTGAGCATTAGTGAATTCGCTTAAAGGAATTCTGAACTGCAACCATCTGGTTTCTGCTGTTTGCCCATTTGGCAATCCAACAGTTCGGTTTTTTTCGTCTACAATAAATGAATTATCAACATCCAATTCTGTTGGTGTAATATCCAATTCATACTCATAATAACTATTAATGGTATTCATCGTATTGTCTCTATTAATATCTTCAACATCTGGTTGCGTTGTTGAACCTCTATTGGTGTCTGAAAATATATCTGGACTATTCCCATCTAAACCATTATACTGCTTGTAACGCTCAAAGATATCCCCATCTGTATTTAAAAAGTAGGTGTAATTATCGCGGGCTGGATCATCTTGGTCGGCAAAATCTAAAAATGTTTCTGCTTCCTTTGCATCATTATAGCCGTCTAGACCTACATCTTGGTTGGTACGTTGTTCACCCGATGTGGAAAATGCATAAATTAAAGATTGACTTTGAGGATATACTGTACCGTAAGCTCCAGGTTCCGCTAATCCATCATTACTCCCATCTTCTGGCATGCCATTTTCATAAAATTTTCTACCATCACTTAATACATCTTCTGAAATATTACCCAAGTTTATGGTTAATTTCCCTCCTGGGTTTGTTGTATTATCTATAAAGGGATCTAATAACCAAAACTCAATATACTCCACATTAGCTTGTTCAAAATCTGTAGAGGTTAATTGTCTAGTAATACCTGCCCAACTATTTTGAGCTGGGTCATCTAAAACATTACTGTCAGTCACTAACGGGTCAAAATTATAAGGTCCTCTTTCTTCCGGATAGTATACTAAATCTAATGAATTAATTAATGTATTTTGTCCTTGAACCACATCTATTTCAGGGAAAATTTCATCAATAAAAATACGTCTCGTATAAAGATCCGAAATATCGTCATCACTAATGTCACTTGGCCTTTGACTACTATAAAAAATAGGATCAACGGTGTACCAGTTTAACATTGCTCTACCGTAACCAGTCTCTTGCCCTATACCGTCATTACCACGAGGACTTACATCCAGAGGTCTACTAGATAAGAACCAAGATTGCGGAGACAATAAATCTATGGCGTTTTGTGTGCCCTCAAAATCGTCAACGTAAGAGGTTGCTTCACCTTCAAAATCCGCACCGTTGGATGCGCCAGGTTTTAAAAATGCTGCCTCTCCTCTAACAGAAATATTTGAAGCTACATCAGTGTCGATATTAGGTAATTTATTAACCAATCGTGTTAAGAAAGGAACTTCTGTAGAATAATTCCCATAAACCCCAAAAATGGTATTATTTATAGGCTCTGTACCATAATTTGCTTTTTGTGTAATTGGACGCTCTCTAAGATTCAGTAAGGTTCCTCCTAACAAGAAATTTTCATTAAATTGATACTCTGCGTTAAAGCCCATAAAACGCTTGTTTTGTTGTCCAAACACGGCATTATTTTCTACAGAAACTTGAACTGGCGTATTAGAAGCTTGCAAGGCAGGATCTAAAATCTGTACCGTACCTAATTGATAATTTACGGTATAATCGACACCCTCAACTAATACGCGGCCACCAGCAGTTACTTTTACAGAGCCTTTTGGCACATTAAATGCACCAATAGGAATACCTGAACCACCAGAGGACTTGTATCGTCCTTTGATTTGGAATTTGTTCTTTTCACCATCTTCTAACGCAGCAGTTTTGGTTTCTTTATAAAGCTTTTTAAACACATATTTGCTTTGATTTGCATTATAAAACCCAGGTATTGTTTCATCTTGCTCGTAATCTTCCGTAGCATCCAATCTTAACTTTTCAAATAAATAGCTACCAAAAGGCTCTACTTTTGTGAAAATAATTTTACCATTTTCTGGAATTATCGTGATTCCTGACACATAATCAAAAAACCCATCACCTTTTGCTTGTGGATCTCCATTAAAATTTAACTTATCTAGATTAAAGACTCTTAATAATGTGGTCTCTTGAAGCGGATCTTCATTACCTGTTGGAGTTGGAAACGGTGTACCTTCAACTGGTGTAATATAATTTAAAGGTGAGGTTTCCGTGTAAAAAATATTAAGTCTAAAATCTTCTTCTGATAATTGAAATGCACCCGTATTATAAATGTTTTTCATCATCAAATCCCAAATTGGCTGCTCTACACTAGTAACTGTACTTTTCAACATTTTTACAACCAAACTCTGATTAGTAATACTTTCGCCATCACCTGATTCATCTACTTGGGTCGAATCTACACCATCATTAGCAAATTCTCCAACTTGGTAAACACGTTGATCACCAGTGGATGTATCTATATTTCCAACTACTGTATATTGATAAGCTACGGCAAGAACTTCGTCGTTTTGAAGACGTTGATTTAAAGAGATATACCCCAGTTGTGTATTTAAGGTATATTCATTGCCTTGGGTAAGTTTCCTTGCATTTTCTAGTTTTCCATAATCAAAGCCTTCTGCAACACCTGACACTAAAATACCTTGTGATACAGTAGCTATATCTCTAACTGCACTTGTTAATTGTGAGCTACCTGTTCCAATTATACCAGGATTAAATGCGTTGTTATCATTATCAGGAAACGCACTTGGATCTGCTGTAACTGTAACTGAAGAACCTAAAACAGAAGATTCCCCTAAATCTTGAAATGCGACAATGTTTCTAACATTATCGGTTTGATTACTCGTATTGGTTACCCAAACTTCAATTCTTGTAATTTGAACTCTACTATTGATGTACGGATAAGTCTCCAAAGCTTCATCATAATGATCTCTAAAGTACTGCGCTAAGAAAAAGTGTCTATTCTCATCATAATCCAATCCAAAAAAATCAAATTCCTCTACAGTACCGCCACCTTCTGAGACTACTGTTCTCGATTGCGAACGTTGCTCAGAGAACACTCCAGTAAGTTTTAACTTTCCAAATTGCAATTCGGTCTTAATCCCAAATAAACTTTGTGCTCCAGTTATCAAAGCACTATTTAGAGGCATACTTACATTACCCAATTCTATTTTTTTAACAATATCATCTTCTGTAGATGTATAGTTCAAATTCAATAAATTTTGAAAATCAAATGTCGCTTGTGTATCATAATTTGCAGACACTTGGACTCTTGTACCAATTTTACCCAATAAACTTAAACTAATACGTTGATCAAAATCAAACGTAAAATTACTTCTATTACGCGGTGAAAAAGTGGGATTGTCTTGCTTTGTGTATAACACACCCAAATCCATTTCTACGGAACCCTGCGGAACCATTTCTATCTTATCACCTCCAAAAATTGACTTAAATAAATCTGAATCCACATACAGTTCTGGTATCAAATTCTTTTGCATGTCTTCCGTACCCTCCTTCTTTCCGTCATAAGCATCTACTTTTTGCTTATAGTAGTTCTTAAGCGCTTCTTTTCTTACTAGTTTTTGGTACTCTTCTGGTGTTAAAATAATAGGGTAATTAATATCAAAACTCCCTACGGTAGCGGTATAGATATAGCGATCTGTGATGGGGTCATAGGTATATTTATAAACAATACTACTCGGATCTGGAATACCCAAGTTACCTAATGAGAATTCTGTACTTGTAGAATCTTGGGCAATTGGATTAATTTGTTGTGCAGAAACTATTGCTGAAAACAAGAATATTAAGCCATTTATAGCATTGCATCTTAAATGTTTTGGAAAGATATTATTTATTATTGTATACAAAATATATTACAAGTTTTTTAAAGCTTCTTTTATAATAGTTTCAACTGCTGCATCATATTGGGTCTTAAGAATCTTATCGACAACACGTTCAGATTGCTTCTTAGCAAAACCAAGAACCTCTAATGCAGATAACGCTTCATCCTTATTTGTATTGTTTGGTGTCACCAGGCTTTCGTCTAAATCATAAACCTTGAGCACCTTATCTTTTAATTCAATAATAACACGTTGCGCTGTTTTGGTTCCAATGCCTTTTACAGACTGGATTACGGCAGCATCTTCAGAAGCTATAGCTTCTTTAACTTGATTTGGCGTTAAAGAAGATAACATAGTACGTGCTGTATTGGTTCCAATGCCACTCACAGAAATCAACAAACGAAAAATCTCTCTTTCAGCTAAAGACGCAAAACCATACAAAGTATGTGCATCTTCTCTAATTTGCAAATGCGTATAAAGTTTTAGATTTTCGCTTTCCGGCAGCTGAGAAAAAGTATGCAAGGAAACATGTATTAAATATCCAACACCATTACAATCAATAATAACACTTGTAGGGTTTTTTTGGGTCAGTTTTCCTTGAATATGAGTAATCATGACATTAATTTTCTTTCGGTATCAAATGTAACAAAATAATTGTATTGGAACCATTTACATCGCATGTTAAATCTCTACATTTTTGCTTTTTTCTGAGCATCTATAACGGCTATTGCCGTCATATTCACCATCTCATCTACACTGGCTCCCAATTGCACAATATGCACAGGCTTTTGCATTCCCATCATTATTGGACCAATTGAGTCAGCTTTATTTAGTTCTTTTATGAGTTTATATGTAATATTTGCAGCGTCTAAATTTGGAAAAATTAAGGTATTCACTTTTTTTCCTGCTAATTTAGAAAACGGGAAACGTTCTTTTAAGACTTTACTATTTAATGCAAAATCCGTTTGCAACTCTCCATCTACAAGCAATTCTGGGTAGTTGTCATGAAGACGCGTTACGGCTGTTCTAATTTTGGAGGCACATTCATGTTTAGATGAACCAAAGTTAGAATAAGATACCATTGCCATCACTGGGTTTAATCCAAACATTTTGACTGCATTTGCAGTCATAATTGCTATCTTTTCTAAATCCTCCGCAGATGGACTTATATTTATAGACGTATCGCTTAAAAATAAAGGTCCTCTATCGGTAATCATTACATTGGTTGTTGCAATTTTAGAGGCGCCTTTGGATAAACCTATGAGTTCAATCATTGGCTTCACTACATCTGGATAGTTACGTGAATATCCTGAAATTAGAGCATCTGCATCACCTTGATTAACCATCATAGCGGCAAAATAATTACGCTCACGCATTAATTTTTCTGCCGTATACTGAGTTATTCCTCTACGTTTTCGTGCTTTCCAATACACTTTTGCATACGCATTTTTTCGCGTTAATTCTGCATCTGATTTTGGGTCAATGATTGGTACTTCTGCATCAAATTCAATTTCAGCTTTAAGTTTTTGTATACGATCCTCTCGTCCCAATAGTATAGGTTGTGCAATACCTTCATCATGAACAATTTGAGCTGCTTTTAATACATCTAAATGATCTGCTTCTGCAAAAACAACGCGTTTTGGGTTCAATCGTGCTCTATTATGGAGTAGGCGTACCAATTTATTATCATTACCATGACGTTCAAAAAGGGCTTCTTCATATTTATTCCAATCGACAATTGGCTCTTTTGCTACACCACTTTCCATAGCTGCTTTGGCTACAGCTAAAGGCACCTTACCTATAAGTCTTGGGTCAAATGGTTTTGGTATAATATAATCTCTACCAAAAATTAATTTGGTTTCGCCGTAAGCAATATTAACTTGCTCTGGAACAGGTTCTTTTGCCAAATTGGCCAAAGCTATAACGGCAGCCATTTTCATTTCTTCATTTATGGCGGTTGCTCTAACATCTAAAGCGCCTCTAAAGATAAAAGGAAAACCGAGCACATTATTGACCTGATTAGGATGATCTGAACGACCAGTTGCCATAATAATATCATCTCTAGTATCTATTGCTAATTGGTAGGCGATCTCTGGATTTGGATTAGCCATTGCAAATACTATTGGGTTAACTGCCATGACCTTTAGCATATCTGGTGTAACGATATCCGAGGTTGACAATCCAATAAACACATCGGCGTCCACCATAGCTTCATCTAGAGTGTCAATTTTTCTATCTGTAGCAAATTCTGCTTTTTGGTCGGTAAGATGTTCTCTATCTTTTCTAATAACACCTTTACTGTCTAGCATCACAATATGTTCGGTCTTTGCACCAAAAGCTGTATATAATCTTGTACAAGAAATTGCTGCAGCACCAGCACCACTGACTACAATTTTCACATCCTCAATACTTTTATTTGTGAGTTCTAAAGCATTTAATAAGGCTGCAGCAGAAATGATTGCTGTACCATGCTGGTCATCGTGCATTACTGGGATGTCGAGTTCTTCCTTTAAGCGCTTTTCAATTTCAAAAGCCTCTGGAGCCTTTATATCTTCTAGGTTAATACCACCAAATGTTGGTGCTATATTTTTAACAGTCTGTATAAATTCTTCAACATTTTCTGTATCAACTTCTATATCAAACACATCAATATCAGCAAATATTTTAAAAAGCAATCCTTTTCCTTCCATGACTGGCTTAGAGGCCTCAGGTCCAATATTTCCTAGACCTAAAACTGCCGTTCCGTTGGAAATAACAGCAACCAAATTCCCTTTAGTTGTATAGTCGTATGCTTTGCTTTTATCCTTTTCAATCGCTAAACATGGTTCTGCTACTCCTGGCGAATATGCCAAGGCTAAATCTCTCTGTGTAGCATATCTCTTCGTTGGAACCACTTTGATTTTCCCAGGTATAGGTTGCGAATGATATCTTAACGCTGCTTTTTTATTGTTTTGTTTACTCATTATTTTCAGGTTAAAATGAATTTACAAAGTTAATCGGTTGAACGGAATAGAGAAATTTAATAAGTTAATCTTTTAAAAACTCAATATTTCGAGTCAATCCTGAAAACTTGGTACGTTTTACAGCTGATTTTTGAAATATTTTACTAAAAACTTCTTGGGTGATTTCCTCCCAATCTTTCCTAGACATATCTAAGAGTTCTGGATGTGGGTTAAAAAGCGGCTCGTTATGCGGTTTTGAAAAACGATTCCAAGGGCATACATCTTGACATACGTCACATCCAAACATCCAATCATTAAATTGGCCTTTCATTTCCGTTGGTAACTGTTCCTTTAATTCTATGGTAAAATACGAAATGCATTTACTCCCATCAACCACATAAGGCTCTACAATAGCTTGAGTTGGGCAAGCATCTATGCACGCTGTACATGAGCCACAGTGATCTGTAGTAGGCATATCATAGTCCAAATCTAAATCTAGAATAAGCTCTGCAATAAAATAAAACGACCCTGTTTTTTTTGTAATAAGATTACTATGTTTTCCTACCCAACCCAATCCCGACTTTGCAGCCCAAGCTTTATCTAATACAGGAGCAGAATCTACAAAAGCCCTTCCTTCTACCGCTCCAATCTCTTCTTCTATAGTATGCAATAATGTTTTTAGCTTATCTTTTATAACAAAATGATAATCCATGCCATAGGCATATTTACTAAGTTTTGGAGCCTTTTCATCTTTTTGAATGTGATGCGGATAATAATTAAGCAATAAAGAAATGACACTTTTTGATCCTTCTACAAGCTTTGTTGGGTCTAAACGCTTATCAAAATGATTTTCCATGTATTGCATTTTTCCATTTCTATTGTCATTCAGCCACTTTTCTAATCGCGGTGCTTCGACTTCTAAAAACCCTGCTTTACTAATTCCGCAAGACAAAAAACCCAAGCGTTTTGCTTCGGCTTTAATAAGTTCGGTATGTTTGGTTTTTATACTCAATTTCTTGTAATAAAGGTCATGGTTACATCTACTGGCTTTAGAGTAATTAATGGATTGCATTTTATAGCTCCAACAGAAGTGCTTATATCAAATCGTTCTATAATGTGCTTAAGTGCTAACGTCATTTCATAAATCGCAAAACTATTCCCTATACACAATCTTGGCCCAGCGCCAAATGGCATATAATATTGGGCATAGGTTTTCATATTTTCTTTGAAACGTTCTGGTTTAAAGTCATCGGGGTCTTTCCAATATTTCGAATTCCGATGCATTTCATAAATAGAAATACCAATCATCGTCCCTTTTTTTAAGTGGTAATCTTCGATGGTATCATCCTCAATATTGACGCGATCTGTAATCCAGGCTGGTGGATACAATCTTAAACTCTCATTGATACATTGTTTGGTGTATTGTAATCCTGAAAGCGCTTCTAAAGGTGTACTGCAAGATAAATTTTGTACTTCCGATTTAACTTTTAATAGAGTTTCTGGATGTTTCGCTAATAATGTAAGCGTAAAGGTTAAGGCATTTGCTGTAGTTTCATGCCCTGCTACAAAGAGAATTAAAATTTCATCTATAAGTTGTTCATTGGTCATATGACTGCCGTCTTCATATGTAGCATTGAGCAGCATATCCAATAAATCATCATGGGTGGCTGTAGATTGTCTTCTTTCGGTAATTATAGTTTCAATTATAGTCCTACTTTCTTTCACAAGCTTCATGTGATAGTGTATTTCACCTTTGAGTTTATACCATATTTTTTTATGTGGTTGACGTATTTCTTTTACGATAAAGACTTGAAGTTGTTCAATAATATCCTGAAGTCGTTTTAGCGTTTCGGCTTTTGCTGAATAATTAAACAATGATTTTGCTACTACTTTAAAGGCTAGCACATTCATTATAGCATATAAATCCACCGTTTTGTTGGTTTGAATCGTTTCAACATCTTCACGTATAGCCTTATCTATTATAGCAACGAGTTTCTCAATTTTTTTTTTATGAAATGCAGGTTGAATTAATCTGCGCTGGGTTAACCAATATGTACCATTTGAGGTTAGCAAGCCATAACCTACATATTTGGATAAAAAACGGCTTTGTATCTTGGATTTATGATACTTTTTATGTTTTTTTTGAAATACATGTTTTGCTAAATTAGCATCTCTACTAAGAATGACATGCCCATATAAAGGCGACTTAACCGCAAATGAGTCGCCAACAGTATCAAACCAATTTCTATGATATGGAATTGGATTTTTAGCTATTGCTGAAGATTGTAGCAAGAACTTATAAAATGGAATTCTATTTGGGTACTTATATGCCATTTAGAAACAATACATATCTCATTTATTTATACTAAAACAAGCCACCTTGGACACCGCCTTTTACACGACCCAAATGTTTATATGCTGCTTCTGTTACCTCTCTTCCTCGCGGCGTTCTAATGATAAAACCCTGCTGAATTAAAAAAGGTTCATAAACCTCTTCTATGGTCTCAGCACTTTCACTAACTGCTGTTGCCAATGTAGTGATACCTACTGGACCACCTTTAAATTTATCAATAATAGTGGTGAGTATTTTATTATCCATCTCATCCAAACCATGAGCATCAACGTTTAAGGCTTTTAGGCTAAACTTAGAAATCTCTATATCTATAGCGCCATTGCCTTTAATTTGCGCAAAATCTCGAACTCGTCTTAATAAAGCATTGGCTATTCTTGGTGTTCCTCTACTTCTTCCAGCAATTTCTATGGCAGCTTCCATAGTAATTGGCACTTTTAAAATGTATGCACTACGTTGTACAATAGTAGCTAACAGTTCGGTAGAATAATACTGTAAGCGACTACTAATTCCAAAACGAGCACGCATGGGAGCGGTTAATAAACCTGAACGCGTTGTAGCTCCAACCAATGTAAAAGGATTTAGATGAATCTGTACCGTCCTTGCATTGGGACCAGATTCTATCATGATATCAATTTTAAAATCTTCCATAGCGGAATACAAATACTCCTCAACAATAGGACTTAGGCGATGAATCTCATCTATAAACAAAACATCGCGCTCCTCTAAGTTGGTCAATAAACCCGCCAAATCTCCTGGTTTATCCAACACAGGACCAGATGTAATCTTAATGCCCGCACCCAATTCATTAGCCAAAATATGTGCTAGTGTGGTTTTTCCAAGACCTGGAGGTCCATGAAATAAGGTGTGATCTAAGGCATCTCCTCGCAAATTTGACGCCTCTACAAATACTTGTAGATTTTCCAATACCTGTTCTTGACCTGTAAAGTCGGCAAAGGAAAGCGGTCTCAATGCTTTCTCGATATCATTTTCTTCTGGAGAAAAGTTATCACTCGTTGGATTAAGGTTGTCATTCATAGTAACAAAAGTACGTAAAAACGTTTGTATATACATCAACATGGTAAAATTCCAATTAATGCCATTTTTCTTTTAAAATTACATGAAGAAAACACCCTTTTCTCTTTCAGTATCAAAATAAAATATAGCTAAAGCTATCCTTTTAATACCATCCCATCTCTACTCCTAAAATACTTAATTAAAGTACGCTTTTTTGCCTTATCTTTCAAAATAAAAACAACCCTTAACTAAGGCTATGACTGATTTTTCTTTTTTTATCTAATACAAAAAATTATCATTTTTCTAATGTGTAATTTAACAGAAGAACTGGTGTAATTTCTAATTTTTATTCTTTTATTTTACGCGACTTTCAAATAGAACGATGTATAAGCTTATGTCTCGCTAACAAAGGTTGTCATTCTATTTATAGTGCGTATGCTCAGCATATTTCTTAAACAACAAAACGCCTTTCTTTAATTAGAAAGGCGTTTTGTTTATATCGTTTTAAGTGGTATTACATTTAATGTTGTAGCTCCTCTTCTCCTTCTTTCAAAGGAATGTGTTGTTGTACAAAATCTTCATCATGACCAGGCTTAGAATAGTCATAAGGCCAACGGTGCACGGTTGGGATTTCTCCTGGCCAATTTCCATGAATATGTTCTACGGGTGTTGTCCATTCTAAAGTGTTTGAACGCCATGGATTTTGTGTCGCTTTTTTTCCATAGAACATACTGTAGAAAAAGTTCCATAAGAATACAATTTGAAACACTCCCCCTGTTAAGGCAAACACTGTAATCACAACATTTACATCAGATAAATCATCAAAGAGCGGAAACTTACTGTTGGTATAATAACGTCTTGGTAATCCTGCCATTCCAATAAAGTGCATTGGGAAGAATACGCCATAGGCACAAATTGCAGTAATCCAAAAGTGAATATACCCTAAGTTCTTATTCAGCATTCTACCAAACATTTTTGGATACCAGTGATATACCCCAGCAAATAATCCGTATAATGCCGAAATCCCCATTACCAAATGGAAGTGTGCTACCACAAAATAGGTGTCATGCACATTAATATCTAGAGCACTATCTCCCAAGATGATTCCAGTTAATCCACCAGTAATAAATGTAGACACCAATCCTATAGAGAATAGCATGGCCGGGTTAAACTGGAGGTTACCTTTCCATAAGGTTGTAATATAGTTAAAGGCTTTTACTGCCGAAGGAATTGCGATTAATAAAGTTGTAAATGTAAATACAGATCCTAGGAATGGATTCATTCCAGAAACGAACATGTGGTGCCCCCAAACAATTGTAGACAAAAATGCAATAGCCAAAATTGAGGCTATCATGGCACGGTAGCCAAAAATTGGTTTTCTAGCATTTGTTGCTATAACTTCTGATGTAAGTCCTAATGCTGGAAGCAATACAATATATACTTCTGGATGCCCTAGGAACCAAAATAAATGCTCAAATAATACTGGAGAACCACCTTGATAATGTAAGACTTCTCCTTGTATAAAAATATCGGATAAGAAAAATGAGGTTCCAAAACTTCTATCCATTATTAACAATAAGGCAGCCGATAATAATACTGGGAAAGACACCACTCCAATTATTGCGGTAACAAAAAAGGCCCAAATGGTTAAAGGCAATCTTGTCATTGTCATTCCTTTTGTTCTTAAATTTAATACGGTTACCACGTAGTTCAAAGATCCCAATAGCGACGATGCTATGAATATAGCCATAGACACTAACCATAAGGTCATACCCGCTCCAGAACCTCCTTGTGCTAACTCTACTGCACTTAAAGGCGGATATATTGTCCATCCTGCGGCGGCTGGTCCTGCTTCTACAAATAAAGAAATAATCATGATAACACTCGACAAGAAAAATAACCAATAGGATACCATATTCATAAATCCTGATGCCATATCTCGTGCACCTATTTGCAGCGGAATTAACAAATTACTAAAGGTACCACTCAAACCTGCTGTTAATACGAAAAACACCATTATAGTGCCATGAATTGTAACTAATGCCAAATAGATATCAGCATCCATAACGCCATCTGGGGCCCATTTACCAAGTAAGGCTTCAAATAAAACATTTGGTTCTTCTGGCCATGCAATTTGAATACGGAATAATAATGACATTAGAATTCCCACAATTCCCATAATAATACCTGTCACCAAATATTGCTTAGCAATCATTTTGTGATCGTAACTAAAAATATATTTAGAGACAAATGTTTCTTTATGATGATGTCCATGATCGTCGTGATCGTGAGTATCTGCGTGTTCTGACATAATCTATATCTGTTTATCTTTTTTAAGTAATATTAATTTTTTACTAGTGAATTTTTAAAGACTTTTTGCTCCTTTAACCAAGCTTTATAGTCTTCTTCAGATTCCACGATTATCTTCATCTGCATATTATAATGTGATGTACCACAAATTTTATTACAAATTAACAAATAATCGAATACATAAGGCTCTAAAGCTTCTTCGCCTTTAGCAGCAAGTTCTTTACTCTTTTCCTTTCTTATTTCGTTAATCCTTTTGACTTTGATTTGCATTTGTTCAGTTGCACGCATCTCTTCAGTGGTAACTGTAGGTGTAAACGCAAATTGGGTAATCATCCCAGGCACACAATTCATTTGTGCTCTAAAATGCGGCATATAGGCAGAATGCAAAACATCTTGAGAACGCATTTTAAATAAGATTTGCTTACCAACAGGAATATGCAATTCTGTAGTAATCACATCATCTTGTGCATTTGGATCAGATTCATCCAAACCTAAGATATTAGCTTTATCAATATCTATTAATCTAACGTTCGCTTTACCTAACACATTATCTTCTCCTGCGTATCTTGCTTTCCAATTAAACTGTTGTGCATATAACTCTATCACTACCGTATCTTCATCTTCTTCTACAAACATAATTTCAGTCCACGTAAATAACCCATAGATAATTAAACCTGCCAATGTTATTACAGGAATAATGGTCCAGATGAATTCCAACTTATCATTATCTGCAAAGAACAAGGCTTTACGTCCTTTCTCTCCTTTGTATTTAAATGCAAAATAGTGTAGTAAAAATTGAGTTAAGATCTGAACTGCAAAGATGAGTACCAATGAAATGATCATTAGATTATCTATTTGTGGTCCATGCGCCGAAGCTGAATTTGATAATAATGGTAAATCGCCATAAAGGTAAACACAAATAATCATCATAAGATAAATGAATACTAAAAATGCAATCATTAAATATCCATTGATTTTATTATCCTTATCATTGGCTATTTCAGTATTTGGTCTATTGGCATTGGTAAGGTCAAATATCTTTACCATTTGCCAAATGGCAACTGTAATACTTACTAAAACTAATATGGTTAAAAACGTCGTCATATTAAAATCTGTTCTTTTCTTTTAGTGTTTAATAATGGAAATGTCTACTTTCCTTGATTAATGGGTTTCGCTTAGCTACAAGAGTTTCTTTAGATAATGCGTATAATACACATAGCATAAATAGACCAGCAAAGAATGCTATCGCACTAATTTCTGCCAATCCGAATCCCCATCTATCACCTACCGTTGCCGGCATAATCATATTATATACATCCATATAATGCCCTATTAAAATAATGACACCTGCCATCACGATGAACCATGGTATACGTTTATAATCGCTATTCATTAATACCAGGAATGGGAATATAAAATTTAACAATAACATTCCAAAAAATGGCAACTTATAATCTTCAATACGTGTTACATAATACGTTACCTCTTCTGGTATATCTGCAAACCAAATAAGCATAAATTGTGAGAACCATAGATAAGTCCAAAATACACTAATACCAAACATGAATTTGGCTAAATCATGTAGATGGCTATCGTTAACTTCTTCTAATAATCCTTTTGATTTTAAATATATTGTAATTAAAGCGATAACCGTAATTCCACTCACAAACATACTGGCAAATACATACCATCCAAATAGCGTAGAGAACCAGTGAGGATCTACACTCATAATCCAATCCCAAGACATCATTGATTCTGTATAAATATAAAACACTAGGAATGCCGCTGAAATACGGAAATTCTTTTTGAAGTTACGATCATCCTCAGCATTATCTTGGGCTAAAGAGAACTTTCTAGAAAAATATCTATAAAGGCTCCATCCTGCCAAATATATAATCCCTCGAATCATAAATCCAGATTTATTTAACCACCCCACTTTACCAGCAACTAATTTGTCATAATCCTCATGACCTTTCAAACTCATGTTTTCATTCATCCAAATGAATACATGCGTATCTGAAATATAGGCAACTAATAACACCAATAAACCTCCAGGTAAAACATAATATGTAATTGCTTCCATTACTCTAAAGAGTAATGGTGACCAACCTGCCATAGAAGCACGTTGAACACCGTAAAACGCTAAGGTTCCAAGAGCAATCATGAAAAAGAAAAATGCCGCAACATATAATGCAGCATAAGGTCTATTATGTATTTGATGCATTACGTGTTCTGCATGCGCATCACCATGATGGGCGTCTTCATGTAGTTCCGTTCCATGGCCATTCTCATGATGGGTGTCTCCATGACCTTCATTTGTATGAGATGCGTTATGATGATGCTCATCTGCATGTGTATGTGTACTATCATCATGAGAATGCGCAGTACCTTCATGTTCATCTGAATGTGTATCAGTACCATGAGCATTATCATGATGTGCACCTGTATCATGTGATTCTTCAGCTGGGGCGTGTGTCTCGCCATGACCTCCATGACCATGAGCAGACTCCTCTGCAAGCAGTACTTTAACATCCTCTATTCCTACATGATGCGACGAGCTATAGCTCATAAACCATCCTATTGCTCCTAAAAGGATAAGAATTATCGAAAATATTTTCAGTCTTTTTGAAAACGTATACATCTTGTTATATAGCTTTTGCGTTTCTTATTAGTTTATTTCAGCCTTTAATTTTTGAACATAAGCAGTAACTTGCCAACGTTCCTCTTCGTTTAACTGATTTGAATAGGACCCCATACTATTTATTCCATAATAAATAACATGGTAAATTGAGCCTTCTGTTACATCTCTAGTACCATAACTAGGAACTCCTAGAATCTTTTCATTTTTAACGAGTTTCCCTTGTCCTTTTCCTTTATTACCGTGACAAATTCCGCAATAGATATCATACAATTCTTTACCTCTTACAAGGTCGATTTGCGTAGAATCTAAAGGGTTCTTGGAGTCTTGTTTCGCCATGTCGTAGCCCTCATTGGTATTAGGGTATTCATATAAGCTATATCCTCTAGGTAAAGTTCCACTTGGTGGAATCAAGGCTTCTTGTTCACCAGGGAAAACCTCATATTCGCCATAAGTTTCATAACCTACTGACTTATACATGTTTGGAAAGTACTGATAATTTGGTTTAGATTTATCGTTACATGAATACACTGAACCTATCAATACTGTAACTACAACTATTTTAATTAAGCCTTTCATATTAATGTCCTTCTTTATCTACAATATTAATTTCTACTGCACCTGTTTGAGACAACAATGCTTGTAACTCTTCTTCATTCCCATGAATTGGAATCTCCATTAAAAAATGGTCATCTGTTGTTCGCGGGTCTGGGTTCTCGGCTTTTTTAAACGGCCACATTCTACTTCTAAGGTAAAATGTAATTACCATTAAATGGGCAGAGAAAAACACCGTAAGCTCAAACATAATTGGCACAAAAGATGGCATATTTTCCAAATAACTAAAACTTGGTTTACCCCCAATATTTTGCGGCCAATCCTCAATCATAATAAAATTCATCATTGTTGTGGCAACCGTTAATCCAATACAACCATATATAAACGCAGCAATTGCAATTCTAGTTGGTGCTAATCCCATTGCTTTGTCCAGTCCATGAACAGGAAATGGTGTGTAGATTTCTTCAATATGATGCTTTTCTGCCTTCAGTTTCTTAACTGCGGACATTAATACATCGTCATCCGTATAAATAGCGTGAATTACTTTTGTAGACTCCATATGCTATCTTATTGTTTTGTGTTTTTTGATTTATCTCCAGATGTTCTTGCATCCGATCCTGTGCCAGACAAACTCTTTCCTGCTTCTCTTATATTCTTGTAACGCTCTCCAGAGGACTTTAAAATAGTCTTTACTTCTGCTTGTGCTATTACTGGGAATGTACGTGAGTATAATAAGAAAAGTACAAAGAAAAATCCTATTGTTCCAATGAAAATTCCAATATCTACAAAAGTCGGTGAAAACATCGTCCATGAAGATGGCAAGTAATCTCTGTGCAGCGATGTTACAATAATCACAAAACGCTCAAACCACATTCCGATATTAACGACAATAGAAATAAAGAACGAGAACATAATACTGGTTCTTAATTTTTTAAACCACATAAATTGTGGTGAGAATACGTTACAAGTCATCATTGACCAATATGCCCAAGCATAAGGTCCTGTAGCCCTGTTTAAGAATGCATATTGTTCGTATTCTACACCAGAATACCAAGCAATAAATAATTCTGTAATATAAGCCACCCCCACTATAGAACCCGTAATCATAATTACGATGTTCATCAATTCTATATGTTGTACTGTAATATAATCTTCAAGGTTACATACCTTTCTCATAATAATAAGAAGGGTATTTACCATCGCAAATCCTGAGAAAATAGCTCCTGCCACGAAATAAGGTGGAAAAATAGTAGTATGCCAACCAGGAATGACAGATGTTGCAAAGTCAAATGATACAATAGTATGTACCGAAAGTACTAATGGCGTTGCTAATCCTGCAAGTACCAAAGACACCTCTTCAAAACGCTGCCAATCTTTTGCTCTTCCAGACCAACCGAAAGACAACAAGGCATAGATTTTCTTTTGAAACGGTCTTGTAGCTCTATCTCTAATCATTGCAAAATCTGGTAATAACCCTGTCCACCAAAATACTAATGACACAGATAAATAGGTAGAGATTGCAAATACATCCCAAAGAAGAGGTGAGTTAAAGTTCACCCAAAGTGAACCAAATTGGTTTGGTATAGGCAATACCCAATACGCTAACCATGGTCTTCCCATGTGAATGATAGGAAACAATCCTGCTTGTACTACGGCGAATATCGTCATCGCCTCGGCAGATCTGTTAATTGCCATTCTCCATTTCTGACGGAATAATAGCAATACTGCAGAAATCAATGTTCCTGCGTGACCAATACCTACCCACCATACGAAATTGGTAATATCCCAGGACCAACCAATTGTTTTATTTAATCCCCAAGTACCAATTCCATTTGTTACTGTATAAATCATACATCCTAGACCATAAAGGAACGCCAACAATGCTATAGAAAATACTATCCACCATTGTTTATTTGCTTTGCCTTCTACAGGCTTTACCACATCCAATGTCACATCATGGTATGATTTTTCGCCAGTAACTAAGGGTCTTCTAATAGGTGCTTCGTAATGAGACGCCATAACTTTTTATCTTGTTTCTTTAATTAATTTATTAAGCTTCATTAGTGTTTCTTACCTTCACTTGATACACTACATTCGGTTTCACACCAACATGTTCTAATAAGTGATATGCTCTATCATCTTTAATGAGTTCAGAAATTGGACTGCCTTCTTCATTGACATCACCAAATCGCATTGCTCCCGAACCACAAGCTGCAGAACAAGCACAAGCGTCATTAAATTCGCCTTTAGCTACAGGTCTGCCTTCGCGTTTAGCTTTAAGTATTACCGCTTGGGTTGATTGGATACAGAACGAACACTTCTCCATCACACCACGTGATCTTACTGTAACATCTGGATTTAACACCATACGTCCAAGGTCATCATTCATGAAGTAGTCAAACTCATCATTACCATTATACAAGAACCAGTTGAAACGACGTACTTTATATGGACAGTTGTTTGCACAATAACGTGTTCCTACACAACGGTTATACGCCATATGGTTTTGACCTTGACGACCATGTGATGTTGCTGCTACTGGACATACCGTTTCACAAGGTGCATGATTACAATGCTGACACATGATTGGTTGGAATGCCACTTGTGGATTTGCCGATGGTGCTTCCATATCAACGAAACCACCTAATGATCCATTATCTCCACTTAAACCAGAGAAACCATCTTTCTTTTCATTATCTCCTTCAAATGTGTCTTCTGACGAATAATATCTATCAATACGTAGCCAGTGCATATCACGACTACGACGTATTTCTTCTTTACCCACAACAGGAACATTATTCTCAGCATGACAAGCAATCACACAAGCACCACAACCGGTACAAGCATTTAAATCAATTGATAACTGAAAGTGATGTCCTATGGAACGATCAAACTCATCCCATAAATCTACTCTTGGATCCGTAACTGGTGTTTCTTGGTGATTTAATGATACCACCGGAATTGGATTCCAGTGCGAAGATTTCTTTGTATTGAATATTTCTAATGTGGTCTCTTTAATAATATCACCACGTCCCATTAAAGTATTGTGTAACTGCACTGCTGCAAACTCATGTCTTCCATCAACTGGCGCAATCGTCACATCCTGTACCGCATTAAAATTAGCATATAAAGGATAGGCACTAACTCCTGTTTGCATTTCAATTTTCATGGCTTCTTTCTTACCATATCCAAATGACAATCCAAAGGTTCCTTTCGCTTGACCAGGTTGAATAATTACTGGTGCCGTAACCGAAGCTCCATTAACAGTAAGCTTAGCATACTTTCCATTTAATCCGCCTGTTGCCTCATGGCTACTTTCTGTAAAGAAGTCACTTGGTGCTAAATACAATCCGATGTCTTTAGCATCTGCTTCTGAAACCGTTAAGTAGTTATCCCAGGTAATACGCGATAATGGATCTGGAAATTCCTGCAGCCATGGGTTATTAGCTTGTTGTCCATCTCCCATTCCTGTTTTAGGATATAAAATTAATTCATATCCTGAAGCCATTGGTGTCGCTGCTAAACTTCGCGCTGCGGCGTTGGCATCGGAAGCGGGATCAATCAACGCTGTTTTGTCATTAGCCTCAGAAACAAATACACCATCGTGTAGTGCCTGTCCCCATTTGGACCCTGATAGAATACTATCTTTCCAATTGGCTTTTATATAATCATGATATGTTAACGTTTTTCCTAATAAAGCTAATAACACATCTTGAAATTGTTTCGTATCAAATAGTGGACGAATGGTAGGTTGCATTAAGGAATAATGTCCTTTTTTCATTTCCACATCTCCCCAACTTTCTAAATAGTGTGGAGCTGCCGCAGCATATTGGGTTTTTAGTGCGGTTTCATCTTGCTTCATAGTAAAGGTCAAAGACAGCTCTGTACGTGCCAATCCTTCTGCAAATTCATTAGCATTTGGCAATGTGTACATTGGGTTTACCCCACACATAATAATTCCACCAACTTTACCGGCTTTCATATCAGCAACCAAAGCAGATACCGCTTTATCATCACCTTGACGAATCATTGATGGGGTTTTGGTATCAAAGGCTTTACTCCCCAAAGCCTCATTGATTGCTAATGTTACTGTTTGAGCTTCAACGTCATCTAAACCACAAACCAGCACTGCATTTCCTTTAGCTTTATTTAATTCTGAAGCTGTTTTTTCTACTGCATCTTCTAAATACGGCGACAATTTTCCTGCTACCGATGTACCCGTAATTTTGCTATACAATTTAGCTAAAACCACTTTTTGTTCAGACGGTTTTAAAGGGACACGTTTATCAGCATTTGCACCAGACAAGGTCATATTAGATTCGAATTGAATATGACGGGACATTTTTCCATCCTGAGGAATACGCCCATTGGCATACTCACAATCATATCCACCACCTTGCCAATCTCCTAAGAAATCTGCTCCAACACCAACAATTGTTGTGGCTTTTGAAAAGTCATAATTTGCTAAAGCTCTTACTCCATATCTTTTCTCAAACGCATCAAGTGCTGCAGACTCAGAAACAGCATCATAAACAACATGACGCACATTTCCGTAAGCTTCAGTAAACTCTGCAATTAATTTTGCCGTTGAAGGGCTTGCAAACGTTTGTGTCAACAAAACAATTTCCTTACCACTTGCCTGTAGCGTCTTTAATTTTTGGATTACTTCTGCCTCCAACTCTGTCCACGAAATATCCGCTTCACCTTTTTTGGGATTGGCAAGCCTTAAACTATCACACAAATCTAAGACAGATGCATGCACTCTTGCATTTGCCGTTCCATTTGTACTCGCCATCGTGTTATTTTCAATCTTAATTGGACGCCCTTCACGAGTTTTGACCAAAATACTAGCAAAATCATAACCATTAGCTATAGATGTTGCATAGAAATTAGCTACTCCAGGAATAATCTGTTCTGGTTGAACTACATAAGGAATAGATTTCGTCACAGGACCCTCACAGGCTGCCAAAGATGCAGCAGCAGTACTAAATCCTACATACTTTAAGAAATCTCTACGCGTAGTTGAAGAAGACTCCATAGTCTTATCATCTCCTAGAAACTCATCTACAGGAATTTCTTCAACAAACTCTTTATGTTTCAGCGCCTCAACAACAGAGCTATTGTCTTGGCTTAGCTCTCCAACACTTTTCCAGTATTTCTTGTTTGATGACATATTATATAATTGAATTAACTTCTTTTAAACTTTTAATTAATAGTGACACTTACCACATTCTAAACCACCCATTTGAGCAGCCGTAAGCTTATCTACACCATACTTCTTAGACAATTCTGCATGAATCTTTTCATAATACCCATTGTCTTTCACCTTGATATTTGTCTCTCTATGACAATTAATACACCATCCCATTGTTAATGGAGAATATTGATACATGATTTCCATTTCCTCTACAGGACCATGACAGGTTTGACACTGCAATCCAGCAACAGAAACGGGTTGTGAGTGATTAAAATAAGCAAAGTCTGGTAAATTGTGAATTCTAATCCATTTTACTGGTGACGATTCTCCCGTATATTTTTGACTTTCATCATCCCATCCCACAGCAGCATACAACTTTTTAATTTCCCCATCATAAAACGCCTTATCGTACTCCGCTGTTGTAGCACCGTTATACTCATAAATTGATTTATGACAATTCATACATATATTTAAGGACGGAATACCCGACGCCTTACTTACTCGTGCTGAAGAGTGACAATATTTACAATCAATTTCATTATCTCCTGCATGAATTTTATGTGAAAAATGAATAGGCTGAATTGGTTGATAGCCTTGATCCACACCTACCTGCATAAGGAAACCATAAGCGTAATAACCACTAATTAACAGGAAGAAAATTGCGGTTACCAAAATTAAAAATTGATTTTCTACAAAAGATTTCCACAACGGCTTGCGATTCGTCTCTGGACCTAAATCTAAATTATTAGCTTCCGCAAAACGACGTAAGGTCTTGTTTACCATATACAAGCCCATTGCCAACAAAGCAAAAAGAATCCCTAAGGCCGCTAAAATTAAATTATTGGACACACCAGAACCTCCATCAGTTTCGATACCATCGTCTCCTGATGGCGTAGAAATAACCTTAATCTCTTTTTCCTTAGCTGTATATGCTAAAATATTAGCTAAATCTTCATCCGACAACTGCGGAAAAGCAGTCATTGCCGCACCACCATACTCATTAAACACTTGATTTGCATACGCATCTCCCGACTTAATTAAACCTGCACTGTTTCTAATCCATGCATACAACCATTCTCTATCTAAACCCTGATCGTCAGCCAATCGCTGCTCTACTTTTCGTAGCGCAGGACCTGTCATCTTCTTATCCAGACTGTGGCAGGCCGCACAATTAGTATTAAACAAGGCTTTTCCTTTATCAGGATCGCCATCTTGCGCGTGTAATGAAGCGGAAATAGCTAAGAAAAACAGTAAACCTGTAAGTAAAAATCTTAAACTAAATTTTCGGTATTTCACCTGTTTCATATTATTAGTAGAATTGTCTTCAAAATTTTGGTACGATTTTTTCATAAAAGAAAAATATTCGGTTATAAAAATCACTTGCAAAAGTAACATTTAAAGTCGATTTTAGAAATGTTACATAAGCGTTAATTATTAATTTATAAAGATTCTAAATAATATAATACAACGCGTTTATGCATATAAACTTTACATTTGTATAAAATTTAATTAGTTATGTCAAAACAACACATACGTCTTTCGTTTTTTTCAATTTTAATCACGTTTACAACCTACATTAGCTGTCATGCTCAAGAAGGTTCTGTCACTGTAAATCAGGACCATGAAATCAAACAGTTGTTAGCCTTAAAAAAAGACCTCAATACGTCTAAGCTTAATTATAAGATTCAAATCTTTAATGGCAGTCATTCTGGTGCCTTAAAAGCCAAGTCTGATTTTGAAAAATTGTTCACCGAATGGGATATCGATTTGCAATATGAAACTCCAAATTATAAAATTTGGATTGGTGACTTTAGAACACGATTAGAAGCCGATCGTGCGCTCGTTAAGGTCAAAAAAGAAATTCCAAACGCGTTTATTTTCAAGCCAAAACGCGACAATAAAAAGCAATTTAACTCACTATAAACCTTTAATTTACAAATAAATAACACTAATAGGTTTCCACGGTTTACATTCGTGATTAGACACAATATACCCATTTGATCAATACCGTTAAAACTGAATTTCACCTCCTTTTAAAACAATGTTACAGGCTTTCATATGCGGTTTACCATGCGCATCAAAGGCTATTGAAATGTCATTTTAGCATCGTAAACAAGGGACACATTACAATCGAAAAATGACATTACAGACACCATTAACATGCGAATTGGCGTCCAATAATGATACTATTTTCTATTTGAAATTACTTGAATAAAACGCCTTTTTATCCTTTCTTTTTCAGCTAAAAAAAGACCGAAGCTAAGACTATGCTGTCATTTTCTAATCTATAATAAAGAAAAAATCATCTTTCTTTTACGACACTTTCAAACGGAAAATGGCACAAGACGCTACAAGCTCAAGTCGTTTGTGAATCATAAATTTTCAATGCTTCAGTCAGCAATACCATCTCTAATCCTTAATTACTCCATTAAAATGCGCTTTTTTGTGTTAGATAAAAAATCATCATTGTGCTAATGTGTAATTTAGCAAAAGAACTGGTTATAAAACCTATAGCATAAAACCAAAAAAAAGCAGCCGTTGGGCTGCTTTAAATTTTATATATAAAAGTTAAATTACTTCAACTTCTTCTTCACTTCAACCTCCTGGAAAGCTTCAATAATATCCAACTCTCTAATATCATTGTAGTTTTTAATTTGTATACCACAATCGTAGCCTTTAGAAACCTCTTTAACATCATCTTTAAAGCGTTTTAAAGAGCTTAACTCTCCAGTAAATACCACAACACCTTCTCTAATTAATCGAATTCCTGAGTTTCTATAAATCTTACCATTTGTCACCATACAACCTGCAATAGTTCCAATCTTAGAAATCTTAAAGGTTTCTCTAATCTCTGCAGTACCCGTAACTTCTTCCTTAAATTCTGGAGACAACATACCTTCCATTGCATCCTTAAGATCATTGATAGCATCATAGATAATAGAATACGTTCTGATGTCTATTTCTTCTTTATCGGCAACTTGTCTAGCATTACCCATTGGTCTAACATTAAATCCAATAATTACCGCATCTGAAGCTGACGCCAATAACACATCACTTTCTGTAATTGCCCCTACGGCTTTATGGATAATATTTACTTGAATTTCCTCCGTTGATAACTTCTGGAAGGAGTCTGTTAAAGCCTCAACTGAACCATCCACATCTCCTTTGAGAATAATATTCAACTCTTTAAAGTCTCCTAATGCAATACGACGACCAATTTCATCTAGAGTAATATGACGTTGTGTTCTTACCGATTGCTCACGCTGCAATTGCGTACGTTTTGCTGCAATTGATTTTGCTTCACGCTCATCACTAAACACATTAAACTTATCACCTGCTTGCGGTGCGCCATCTAATCCAAGTATAGATACTGGTGTTGAAGGGCCAGCTTCTATAACCTTATGCCCTCTTTCGTCTTGCATGGCTTTCACCTTACCGCTGTTTTTACCAGCTAAAACATAATCACCTATTTTCAAAGTCCCTGCTTGAACTAAAATTGTTGACACGTATCCACGACCTTTATCTAGGAATGCCTCAACAACTGTACCTACAGCGGCTTTTGATGGATTTGCTTTTAGCTCTAATAATTCCGCTTCAAGCAATACCTTTTCTAATAGTTCACTTATACCTTGTCCAGTTTTTGCAGAGATATCATGAGATTGTATTTTTCCACCCCAATCTTCAACTAGCAAATTCATACTAGCAAGACCTTCTTTTATTTTATCTGGATTTGCTGTTGGCTTATCCACCTTGTTAATCGCAAATACAATTGGAACGCCAGCCGCTTGTGCGTGTGATATTGCTTCTTTTGTTTGCGGCATGATATCGTCATCTGCTGCGACTACAATAATCGCAATATCAGTAACTTGAGCACCACGAGCACGCATCGCCGTAAAGGCTTCGTGACCAGGTGTATCCAAAAATGCAATCTTTTGTCCACTCTCTAAGGTTACACCATAAGCTCCAATATGCTGTGTGATTCCACCAGATTCACCCGCGATAACATTTTCTTGACGGATGTAATCTAGCAAGGATGTTTTACCGTGATCCACATGCCCCATTACCGTGACAATTGGTGCTCTGTGTTCCAACTCTTCAGCCTTATCTTCTACTTCTTCGATAGACTCTTCGATATCGGCTGTTACAAATTCTACTTCATACCCAAATTCATCAGCAACAATACTTAAGGTTTCTGCATCTAAACGTTGGTTCATAGTCACCATCATACCTAATGACATACACGCTGAAATTACCTGTGTTACCGAAACGTTCATCATAGTAGCCACTTCACTTGCGGTTACAAACTCCGTCACTTTCAGTAGTTTACTTTCTGCTGCAGCCGCTGCTAAATCACTTTCTGTCTTTTGACGGTGTTGATCTCTTTTATCTCTTCTATATTTAGCCCCCTTACCTTTCTTAGCTTTTCCTTGAAGTTTTTCTAGGGTTTCTCTTACTTGTTTTTGTACTTCCTCTGCACTTGGCTCTTCTTTAACAACCTGTGGTCGTCTTTGATTTCTTCCTTTGAAATTTCCTCTTTGACCTCCTTGGCGATTTCCTCCTTGGCGATTTCCTTCTGGTCGGTTATTACCGCCTTGTCCACCAGTTCCTGGCTTGCTAATGCGTTTTCGTTTTTTCTTAGCATCAGTATTTGCGCCTTGCGATTTCTTATCGTCTTTCTTTTTCTTAGGTTTTTCAAATTGTGACAAATCAATTTTTTGACCTGTCGATTTTGGCCCTGTAAGCTTTTGATATTTTGTTGCTACTTTTTCTTCAACAATTGGTGTTGCTTCTTTTTTAGGTGCTTCAGGCGCTTTCTTTTCCAACTGTTTAGGAGCTTCTTGCTTCTGAGTTTGTGGTTTTGGAAATTTCTTTTTTGGCTCAAGGTCAATTTTGCCAACATATTTAGGTCCTCTTAGCTCCGCTTTTTTAACAGGCTCCTTTTTCACCTCTTCTTTTTTGACTATCGTCTTTGGCGTCTCCACCTTTTTATCTTCCACCTTTTTAGCTTCAACCTTTGCTTCTGTCACAGGTGGTTTTTCTTCAACCTTAGGTTTCTCGATAGTGTTTTCCACTTTTACAGGGGTTTCCTCTTTCTTTTCTTCTTCAGGATTTGAAGCTTTATTTTTAGAATCAAGATCTATTTTTCCAATTTGTTTCGGACCGGACAATTTTGATTTGGCTTTAACAATCTCTTGCTTAGCTGCTTCTTCTTTCTGAAGTTTTTCTTCTAATTCGCGTTCACGCTCAATACGCAAAGCTTCTTTTTCTTTAAGTTTAGCTTCACTAACCTCTTGAGACTTAACCTTTTTACTCGCATCTGTCTGAAATTCATCAGAAAGAATACCATAAATTTCATTTGAGATTTTGGTAGTAGGTCGCTTCTCAATTTCTACGCCTTTGGATTCTAAGAATTCCACAGCGCGATCTAAAGAGATGTTTAATTCGCGTAAAACTTTATTTAATCTAATTGTTTCAGCCATAAATTGCCTTTAAAATAACTAAAAATTATTCTTCAAATTCTTCTCTAAGAATTTTTATTACTTCTAAAATTGTTTCCTCCTCTAAATCAGTACGTTTTACTAAATCATCAACATCCTGTTCTAGAACACTTTTTGCAGTATCTAATCCTGCTTTTGAGAACTCTTCAATAATCCAGCTATTGATTTCATCTGAGAACTCTGACAACTCTACATCTTCTTCTACACCTTCCCTAAATACATCAATTTCATACCCTGTCAACTTACCTGCTAATCTGATATTGTGTCCTCCTCTACCAATAGCTTTACTAACTTCCTCTGGTTTAAGAATTACCTCTGCACGTTTTGTTTCCTCGTTTAATTTTATAGAGGTCACTCTTGCTGGACTTAACGCTCTGGTTATAAACAACTGGGTATTATTTGTATAGTTGATAACATCTATATTTTCATTCCCTAATTCTCTTACAATACCATGGATACGTGAGCCCTTCATACCAACACATGCTCCTACTGGGTCAATTCTATCGTCATACGAATCTACAGCTACTTTTGCTTTTTCACCTGGAATTCTCACAACATTTTTAACATTAATTAAGCCGTCAAAGACTTCTGGTATTTCTTGTTCAAATAACTTTTCCAAAAATACTGGTGATGTACGCGACATAATAATTGAGGGCTTCGTTCCTTTAAGTTCAACACTTTCAATAACACCTCTTACATTCTCACCTTTTCTAAAGAAATCTGACGGAATTTGTCTGTCTTTTGGCAAAATAACTTCATTACCCTCATCATCGAGCAAGATAATTGCTCTATGGCGTATATGATGTACTTCTGCTGTATAAATTTCTCCAACCAAATCTTTAAATTGCTTATAGATATTGGTATTATCATGCTCATGTATTTTTGAAATTAGGTTTTGACGCAATGCCAAAATAGCTCTACGTCCAAGATCAATTAGCTTCACCTCTTCAGACACATCCTCACCTACTTCAAAATCTGGTTCTATCTTTCTTGCTTCACTTAATGAAATTTCTTGGTTTTCGTCTTCTACCTCATCATCTGCTACAACAATACGATTACGCCAAATTTCTAAATCTCCTTTGTCTGGGTTTATAATAATATCAAAATTATCATCATCACCAAACTTCTTTTTTAATGCATTTCTAAACACATCTTCTAAAATTGCCATTAAGGTAACACGATCTATTAATTTATCGTCCTTAAATTCTGAAAATGACTCTATTAACGCAAGATTTTCCATAATTTCATCTCTTTGTATTTTTATGTTATGATCTCAGATGAATTGTCAACGCTTCAAACCCATTGGTTTTAAACCTTGTCAATTGCATTGGATTAGAATTTTATCTTCACTTTTGCTTCTTTAATATTTTCATAAGCAATTGCAGCTTCTTTCTGAACAGTAACTTTACCCTTTCCAACTGGTTTTGGTTCTCTAGCTTTCCATTGTAGTACTATTTCTTGTTCACCTGCTTCTACTAATACGCCTTCAAATTTTTCTTGTGCCGTGGTTACAACATTCAGGTTTCTACCAATATTTTTGTGATATTGACGCTGATGCAACAAAACAGATGTTGCTCCAGCCGATGTAACCTCCAATGAAAAATCTTCTTCTTCTCTATCTAAATTATGCTCTATAGCTCTACTGATATAAATACAGTCTTCTACCAAAACCCCATTGTCTCCATCAATAACAACGCGAATAGTATTATCCTCCAACATCTCAAAATCTATTAAAAATAAATCTTGTCGCTCTTCTAAAGCTGCATCTAATAAGTCTTGTACCTTGTTTTTGAACATTTTTTAGTATAAAAAGAGGGGACTTCTCGTCCCCTCATTGATTCTTTTTCTTACAATGATGCAAATATACAACAAATTAATTGATTTTCACAAACCAATAAAGTTCATTTTTATTGTATCTTTATTGACGATTACAAATTAAACGACAATATGAAAAAAATACTTGTTCCTACCGACTTCTCCCAAGAAGCCAATCAAGCACTCCATGTTGCTGCACAATTAGCTAAAAAATACGATGCAGAAATCTATTTATTGCACCTTTTGGAATTGCCTCTGCACCAAGTTGACGCGATGGCATCACACAGCGAACTCCCAGAAGCGATGTTTTTTATGAAGTTAGCCCATAAGCGTTTTGAAGAGTTGGCCAGTCAAGATTTTCTGCAAGGTATTGAAGTGCACGAAACTATAGAATTTGACAAGTCTTTTTCAGGCATTAAGGAGATTTGCCACAAACATGAGATTAATTTGATTGTTATGGGCTCTCATGGTGTTACTGGTTTTAAAGAAATGTTTATTGGGTCTAACACAGAAAAAGTAGTCCGTTCGTCTGATGTTCCTGTACTTGTTATTAAAAACAAACACGAGTCCTTTGACATTAAAGACTTTGTGTTTGCTTCTGACTTTAACAATGATAACAAGGAAACCTATAAGCAAGCGGTAAAACTTGCTGAGGCGTTTAACTCTAAAATACATTTGGTTATGGTAAACACTGCCAATCGATTTACAACTACCGAAGTTGCTAATCAACGCATTAACACTTTTATTAAAGACACAAGCTTTGAAAATTATTCTATCAATATTTACAACGACACAACCGTTGAAGAGGGGATTTTAAATTTTTCTAAAAGCATTAATGCAGATTTAATAGGCATCAGCACACACGGCAGACAAGGCATTGCACATTTCTTTAATGGCAGCATAAGTGAAGATTTAGTAAATCATGCTAATCGTCCTGTAGTTACCTTTAAAATATAAGACGTCACGTCTCATTCATATACAATACTCTAACAATTTCTGTTAGAGTATTGTATATATACGTCTAAAATTATTTCAACTGCATATATCGAGTATAAAGCACAGATGACAAACATTAAAAGTCAAACAATGGATGCCTTATCACGTGCTATTGAAGGTGAATTTAATCGTAAATTTTCAGAATTAGGAGAAAGTTCAGGAATAGGGTTTCGATTGGATAAATTAGCAGGTCTTGTTGAAGCACAATAACTATAATGTTAGTAGTTTGATTTCAATAGAGATCGTATTCATAAGAGACGAATCGATGGCATTGTTAAGCGTAATAGTA
The DNA here is from genome assembly GCA_013215095.1 of Flavobacteriaceae bacterium. Classification (GTDB taxonomy): domain Bacteria; phylum Bacteroidota; class Bacteroidia; order Flavobacteriales; family Flavobacteriaceae; genus DT-34. Next base: position 37,938 of record JABSPM010000076.1, read on the forward strand.
AATTTAATTTTTATGACTATTTAAATTTATACCATATCTATTTAAATTACGTCGTATCTAAATCACAAAAAACAAAGTAGGATGTGACCACCGTCGCAAACACAAACCTTAACCCTAGATAACACATACTATTTGACATTAAAAGACATTCTGGCAATAACTTTGCTTTAGCTTGCTTCGACGATAAAGAAAATCTTTTTTAATTTACCGAAATTAAACACACACATCGAACATAAAAAAACCCCATTCTTATACAGAACGGGGTTTCTAAATTATGTTGGCCTACTAGGGCTCGAACCTAGACTCTTCTGGACCAAAACCAGACGTGTTGCCAGTTACACCATAGGCCATCATTGTAATGAGGGTGCAAATTTATAACAAAGTTTTATTTACACAAATATTTTTTTAAATATTTTCACCAACCTACTTAAGGTTTACTTAAAAAACTTTAAGTCTTAGTTATTTATTCTTAAATTCGCTGCGAACAACAAACACTTATTATGATAGATTTCAACTTTAAGAAATGGAATACCATTTTTGGTTGGTTAGCGTTTTTAATCGCATTAATCACTTACACTTTAACAACGGAACCAACTGTAAGTTTTTGGGATGCTGGAGAATACATATTAACCGCTTCTAAGCTTCAAGTAGGACACCCACCAGGAGCACCTTTGTTTCAAATGTTTGGTGCAGTCTTCTCTACCTTTGCAACAGACCCAACTCAAATTGGATTTATGCTAAACATGATGAGTGCGGTGTCGGCAGCATTTACAATTTTATTTATGTTTTGGTCTATTTCACTGTTGTTACAAAAACTCGTAAAAGCAGAGCATCACACAATTTCAAAATCCCAATCTATCGCTATTTTAGGAAGTGCTTTTGTAGGTAGCGTTGCTTTTGCTTTTACAGACTCATTTTGGTTTAATGCTGTAGAAACAGAAGTCTATGCCATGGCAACACTTATCATGGCAGTTATGTTCTATTTAGGGCTTCGCTGGGAGAAAGACATGGACAAACCTAGAGGCAATAAGTGGTTGGTACTTATTTCCTTTGTGGTAGGATTATCGTTTGGGGTGCACTTTATGGGCTTATTAACCATTCCTGCGATTGGTTTAATTTATTTCTTTAAACACTACAAAACAATTACTATAAAAAACTTCATTATTGCTAATAGTGTTGTCGTTGCCATTCTATTATTCATATTCAAACTATTAGCTCCAAATATTTTAAGATTCTTTAGTGTTTTAGAAATTTTCTTTGTCAACACTATAGGCTTACCTTTTAATTCTGGATCTATTATAGCCTTATTCCTATTAATTGCTGCAATATATTACGGCTTAAATTATACACGACAGAAAAACTATCCTATTATAAATACAGTCATCCTTTGTATTACCTTCGTTATTTTGGGCTTTTCATCTTGGCTTATGCTTCCTATCAGAGCTAATGCAAATGTTGTCATCAACGAAAATAACCCATCGAGTGCCAGAGAGCTCTTGGCATATTACAACCTAGAGCAATACCCTAAAACCTATCTGTTTTATGGCCCTCAATTTACAGACCAGTATTCTGGTCTTGACGAAAACAACCCTTACATAGATGACAAACCAAAATATGAGAAAGATTATAAAAAGGGTGAATACATTATTGTGAACGACTACAAAAATGCAACACAAAACTTCAATTCAAAACATGCTTCTGTTCTGCCAAGAATGTGGAGTACCGAACATGCCGAAAACTATATGAAATACACGGGCTATTTAAACTTTGATCTCAAGTATGAATATCGTATGCAAAATGAACTTCGAAAGATTATTAATGACTTCAGAGAGAAAGTTAGAGATGGTCTTGTAGATTTTGAAGATTACAATAAATTTCTTAAAACTTACGCGAGATATATTGATATAGAAAAACCCTCGTTTGCTCACAATTTAGCATTTATGTTAGACTACCAATTGGGGTACATGTACTGGAGATACTTTATGTGGAACTTTACAGGACGTCAAGATGATATTCAAGGAAAATGCGATTTACACGGAAATTGGATTAGTGGTATCAAAGCCATTGATGAATTACACTTAGGTATATCACAAGACAATTTACCCAATGACGTCCTAAACAATAAAGGACGAAACACCTATTATTTCCTACCCTTACTGCTAGGGCTTATTGGGCTATTCTTCGTTTTTAATAAAGACAAAAAACTGTTTTGGGTCATGCTCGTATTCTTCGTGTTTACAGGAATTGCAATTCAAGTGTACACTAATATTAGACCTTTTGAACCTAGAGAACGGGACTATTCAGTAGTTGGTTCCTTCTATGTATTTGCATTATGGATTGGTTTTGGTGTATATGCAATTTACAATGCGCTTGCAAAAAAGAGCAAATCTTTACTATTAGCACCAGCAATCTCTATTGCATGTTTAATACTAGTGCCTGGAATACTTGCGGCAAACAATTGGGATGATCATGACCGCTCTGGAAGACAAACAGCTTATGCTATGGCCATTAAATACTTAGAGTCTTGTGAACCTAATGCTATCTTATTTACCATTGGAGATAATGACACTTTTCCGTTATGGTACGCTCAAGAAATTGAAGGTATCCGTACAGACGTTCGCGTTGTAAACACAAGCTTATTCCAAACCGACTGGTACATGGATCAAATGAAACGTAAAGCTTATGAAAGCGACCCAATACCGTCATCTTTAACGCATGATAAATACACTGTTGGTACTAGAGATTACATCTTAAAGGAAGTCATTACAAAAGATACGCTTTACCTTAAAGATTTTATGAATTTTATTACTAGCGATAACCCAAAGACCAAATATGGTTACTTCCTGCAACAAGAAGGCTACGACACAAGCATAGCAAAAAACCAACAATTAAATGCGAACTATATGCCAACAGAACATGTGAGAATACCTGTAGACAAAGCTTCTGTTTTAGAACACGGTATTGTAAAACCAAAAGACGCCGATAAGATCGTACCTTACATAGACATTCGTATTACTGGCAATGCGCTTTATAAGAATCGCTTATTTATGCTAGACATCATTAACAACAACAATTGGGAACGTCCAATTTATTTTACTGGAGGTGCCTTTTCTGATGATGATTACATCTGGATGAAAGACTATCTTCAACTGGACGGCATGTGTTACAAACTGGTTCCAATAAAAACACCTATAGACAGAGCAAACCCATTTGATATGGGACGTATTGATACAGATAAAATGTATGACCTTGTTAAAAAATGGAACTGGGGGAATAGTGGAAGTAAGGACATTTACCATGATGTTGAATCTCGACGAAATGGCATTACATATCGTGGAAATTTGGCACGATTAATAGAGCGTTTAATCCAAGAAGACAAGCTAGATAAAGCCGAAGAAATTACTGATATTGCCATGACTAAGATGCCTGTAGACATCTTTGGATACTACACTTTGCTAGAGCCTTATATTAGTGCTTATTACTCGGTTAAGTCTCCAGAAAAAGGACGAAAACTTTATATGGACGTGTCTTCAAAATACCAAGAAAACCTAAGCTATTACAGTGGATTAACTATAAGCAATCAAGAACAAGTTGCCGAAGACATTTATTTAGATATCGAACGCTATAGAAGTCTTATCGATCTCTTAGTTCTTAACGAGGAGGATCGTGATTTTGTTGAAGGGGAAATGAATAAATTCAATAATTTCATTAGATTATTTGGAGCCGAAGCCCCAGAAGATGAACCGATAGGATCGGATAAAGACATCCCTAGTGATTCTGGTGCTATAGAAGCAGTAAATTAATGGATTTTATTCCAATAAAAACACCAAAAATGATTATAAGTGCCTTACCTAATTTGGTTTGGCACTTGCCATCTAGGGATAAGTCTATCTACCTTACATTTGATGATGGACCAACACCTAAAATCACAGATTGGACACTTGAAACTTTAAAAGCCTACAACGCAAAAGCGACCTTCTTCTGTATTGGAGATAATATTAAAAAACACCCCGAAATATTTAATAGAATTCATATCGCAAGCCACGCCATAGGCAATCACACCTTTAACCATTTGAAAGGCTGGAGAACAAAAACACAAAACTATATAGAAAACACCTTAAAGGCGCAAAATATCATTGATAGCACACGTACATTAAACACACCTCAAAACTCACAATATAAAGGCAATACAAATCAAAACAGCACTAACCCAAACACGACTCTTGTCAATTATAAATTATTTCGTCCCCCTCATGGGCGTTTAACACCAAAACAAGCGAAGCAACTCAGAGCCTTGGACTATAAAATTGTGATGTGGAATATTCTTTCAAAAGACTGGAATAAGAAAATTTCAAAAGAAAAGTGTCTAGAAAATGTAATTCAAAATACAAGCTCTGGAGATATTGTAGTTTTTCATGATAGCCTAAAAGCTGCTAAAAATATGCAATATGCATTACCTAGAGTTTTAGAACATTTTTCTAAGAGAGGGTTTCAATTTAAGCGTATTCCTGTATCACATTAATAAGTGTATTGGCATCTAATGTTCCACTTTGACGCCATTTCATCTCGCCATCTTTATAAATAATAAGCGTAGGTAAATCTTTGATTCGCAAGGCTTCAGATAAGGCTTTATTCTTTTCAATATCTATTTTTATGACCTTTACTTTATTGCCAAGTCCAGCAGCAACCTCCCTCAACACATCATGCATAACGTCTGACTCTTTGTTCCATTCGGTAAAAAAATCTAACAAAACTGGAATGCTAACATCGATAAGTTCTCCAAATTTTGACATATTTACAAGTTTTTAATATAATGTGCTCTCACAAAGATAACATTTCCTGCCAATTAGACGGGTTTAGCTCCTTTTTTAAACTCAATTACCGTGATTTCTGGCCAAATTCCAACACGTCCCGGAAAAGCCAAAAAACCAAATCCTCTGTTTACATTAATCCATTGATTCTTCTCTTCATAAATGCCTGCCCAATACTTGTAACGCCATTTTACTGGACTCCATTTGATCCATCCTGGAATTTCAATACCAAATTGCATACCATGCGTGTGCCCACTTAAAGTTAAATGATAATGAAGTTCATCATCAATTACTCGTTCCTGCCAATGCGTTGGGTCATGACTTAGTAATATTTTAAAATCATTGGCGTCTACCCGTTTTGATGCCTTTTTCAAATCGCCTTTTTGCTTAAACCCTTTCCCCCAATTCTCTACACCAATAATAGCAATGCGCTCACCTTCTCTTTGAATAAAACGACTATCATCTAATAATAAATCAAAACCTATCTCTTCCTGAATAGCCTTTAACTCCTCTAAATTGGCCGCTTTAGCTGATTCGCTTTCCCACGTCCAATAATCGCCATAATCATGATTTCCTAACACAGAATACAAGCCGTCTTTAGCTTTCAGTTTAGAAAACACGGCTTTCCAAGGACGCATTTCAGACGCGGTATTATTTACCATATCTCCCGTAAATAAAATCGCATCAGATTTTTGCGCATTGATTAAATCTACAGCATAGGCGATTTTCTCTTTATTATCAAAACTTCCACTATGAATATCACTAATTTGTGTGATACGGTACCCATCAAAAGCCGCAGGCAAATCTTCATAATACAGAGTATAATTCATTACTTTAAAATTATATTTCCCTTTAAAAATTCCGTACAAAAACGAAGCAAAAGGTATGGCAGCAATTCCTAAGGTTATCTGGCTAATGAATTTTCGACGTGAAGGTATATAACTGCCATCTACATCCGTTTTAACAGTAAAATAATTATATAGGGTTTCCATCGCTCTAAAAATATCCTCTCCAAATAACAACAACATCATCACCATTTTCGGAACATAGAAAGTTACCAATACGCCAATGGTTATATTTAAATCAGAACTTGAGCTAGACCCTCTATCAAAACTCGCAATTTGATATACAAGATTACCCAAAACAAACAAAGACACCAATAAATAAGCAATATTCACCCATTTACTTCTAAATATAGTTTTTACGGCTTGATAGGCGTAAAAATCTATAAAACAAAGCACTAAAACAACGACAATAACTCTAATCATAAGATAGTTTTATCAAATATAATCCAAATAAAAACACAAGGAATATCAATGAAATTTATTTAACGATACATTAAGATTTATTATCTTACAACCCCTTAATCACTATTTAAACATGAAACATACATACATCCTTCTATTCTGTATATGTATTTTAAATTGCAATACCGATAAGAAGCATACCTTTGCAAAAAAAAAACAAGCCTTAGTATCATATGTTAATCCTTTCATTGGAACTGGAGGTCATGGCCACACTTACCCTGGGGCAACACTACCTTTTGGCATGATACAATTGAGCCCAGATACGCGACTCGATGGTTGGGATGGCTGCTCTGGATACCATTATAGCGACAATTATATCTATGGTTTTTCGCATACGCATTTAAGCGGCACCGGTGTTTCAGATTACGGTGACATCTTATTAATGCCTACGAATGCAATTAATTTTGATAACGGTTCAAAAGATAATAAAGGTTATGGCGATTATTTTTCACATGACACTGAAATTGCCCAAGCAGGCTACTACAAAGTACACCTAGACACAACCAATATCGATGTAGAATTAACTGTATCCAAACGCAGTGGTATTCACAAGTATACCTTCCCGAAAGATTCCAAACAAATTGTAATTATGGACCTAGAGCATCGTGATGAAGTCTTAGATTCCAAAATTAATATGATTTCTAATACCGAAATTAGTGGATATCGTCATTCTAAAGCTTGGGCAACCAATCAGCATTTATTTTTTAACGTGCACTTTTCAAGACCCTTTACCAAAATGACTTTACTTAATGACAAAAGTGAAGGAAAACATGTAAAAGCAGCCTTTGAGTTTGAGCATTCAGAACATAATATCTTAGAAATTAAAATTGGTATTTCTCCTGTAGATGAAACAGGCGCTCGAAAGAACTATGGTAAAGAAATTGCAACTAAATCTTTCAATCAAATAAAAAAAGAAGCGCAAGATCTCTGGGAAAAACAATTGGAAAAAATTGTCGTAGAAGATCATAATACAGATAATTTAACTAACTTCTATACGGCAATGTATCATACCATGATTGCCCCTAACCTATATCAGGATGTTGACGGACGTTATAGAGGCATGGACCTAAAAGTGCATCAGAATGTCAATTTTGAATATTATACTGTGTTTTCGCTTTGGGATACTTATAGAGCAACACATCCACTCTATACTATCATTGAACAAGACAAAACCAATCACTTTATTAACACGTTCTTAGCCAAGTATAAGGAAGGTGGTATTATGCCCATTTGGGATTTATCTGCGTGCTATACTGGCTGTATGATAGGTTATCATGGTGTTCCTGTTATTGCAGATGCTTATCTTAAAGGTATTAAAAATTACGACGTTAATCTTGCCTATAAAGCCATGAAGCATAGCGCAATGCAAAATCAATTAGGATTAGAATCTTATAAAACACTGGGGTACATCCCTGTTGAGATGGAAAGTGAATCGGTTTCTAAAACCTTAGAATATGCCTATGACGATTGGACCATTGCGCAAATGGCAAAAGATTTAGGCAATACCGAAGATTATAAATATTACTTAGAACGCGCACAATATTATAAAAACGTTTTTGACCCAGAGTCACAGTTTATGAGAGGTCGTTTTAGAAATACTTGGTTTGCCCCCTTTGACCCTTATGAGGTGAATTTTAATTACACCGAAGCTAACGCTTGGCAATACAGCAATTATGTACCCCAAGACATCTCAGGTCTAATCGAATTGCATGGAGGAAAAGATAAATTAGAAACAAATCTAGACAAATTATTTACTGCCAATATAGAAACCTCTGGGCGTAATCAAGCAGACATTACAGGATTGATTGGACAATATGCCCATGGTAACGAACCGAGTCATCACATGGCGTATTTGTACAATTTTATAAACAAACCACATAAAACTCAAGAAAAAGTACATCGAATCTTAACAGAACTATATCAAAATGCACCAGATGGTATCTCGGGTAATGAAGATTGTGGACAAATGAGTGCTTGGTATGTATTTAGTTCACTTGGATTTTACCCCGTTACCCCTGGGTCTAACACCTATATCATCGGAACACCACTGTTTGAAAAATCAACAATCAATCTGGAAAATGGAAAACAATTTACAATAGTAGCACATGAAGTATCATCATTAAACAAATACATCGCATCTGCGTATTTAAATGGCGAAAAATTAGAACACACATACCTAACGCACAACACCATTATGAACGGTGGCATCTTAGAATTTGACATGACCGACCATCCCGAAATTTGGGGAAGCCGTGAAGGTCAAGAACCCAAAACACACATTAAAGAGCATCGTATTGTTCCCGCACCTTTTATTGCTAAAGGTGATGTTACCTTTAAAGCTAAAACAGAAATCGCTTTAGATAATGTAGATAAAGACGTTTCAATGTATTACCGTATTGGACAAAAAGGCGTATATCAGTTATATAAAGTACCTTTTCATATTGAAAAAGCCGCATCACTATACACATACGCTGAGAAAGATGGTCAGAAAAGTGCAACGATTACTACGAATTTCTATAAAATTGACCCAACCATTAGCATCCAATTAGATACCGAATATGCCAACCAATATAATGCTGGTGGTAACCAAGCTTTAATTGACGGTATCAAAGGCGCAAAGGATTTTAGAACAGGAACATGGCAAGGGTATTTTGACAAAGATGTTATTGCAACAGTTGACTTGGGAAGTCAAAAGCCAATAACTCAAGTAAGCATAAGCTTTTTGAGAGATCAACGTTCATGGATATTTCTACCTAAAGCGGTTGAAATCTTAGGTTCTAATAACGGAATTACATTCCAGTCTTTAGGTAAACAAACTTTAGACACCTCAACAAATACAGAAGAAGTTAGCATTAAAACCTTAGACTTTAAGCAGACAAAAACAAAATATCGCTACATAAAACTTATTGCCAAAAAGCTTGGACAACTTCCAGAATGGCATTTGGGACACAAACATGACGGTAGAAGCTGGATTTTTGTAGATGAAATTTCGATGAACTAAGATGCTTATGTTTCTACATTTAAAAAAAACGGAGTGCTTGTTATACTATTTTTTTTCAAATAAAAACGAAAGAAAACAAGACACCAAAAACGTCCTTACAGAACTAATTTACAGACACTTTGTTATACTTTACTCACAAATAAACCCGATAAAAACGACTGCAAACAACTGCATTTTTAAATACTAACTAAACGATGAGCCACCAAAAATCTTATAACAACTCTTTTATTCTACTTACGGTTTTATTCTTCCTTTGGGGATTTATTACAGTACTTGTAGACTCACTTATTCCAAGACTTAGAGAACTCTTTACCTTAAGTTATTTCCAAGCAGGTCTCGTACAATTTGCTTTTTTTGGAGCTTACTTTTTGCTTTCCATTCCCGCAAGTTATATCCTCTCTAAAATTGGATATAAAAAAGGCATTATTCTTGGCTTATTGACCATGGCAACAGGGTGCTTACTATTTTATCCAGCAGCTTCTTATCGTATTTTTGGTATATTTATGTTAGCCTACTTTATCCTTGCAGGTGGTATTACCATTTTGCAAGTCGCTGCAAACCCTTTTGTAGCTGGCTTAGGTAGTGAGTCAGGCGCATCTAGCCGACTAAACCTCTCACAAGCGTTTAACTCACTAGGAACAGCCATTGCGCCAGCAGTCGGTGCATTATTTATATTGAGTGATACTATAAAAACTAAAGACGAAATAGCTGCTTTAACTGAAACCGCAAAAGCAACCTATTTAGCCACGGAAGCGTCAGCCGTACAAATGCCATTTTTAGGCTTAGCCTTATTTATAGGCCTAATCGCTTTAATCTTCATTTTTGCAAAATTACCAACACTTATAAATGAAACCAGTTCAGGAACCTATGCCACTGCTTTTAAACACAAAAATTTAATGCTTGGTGTTTTAGGCATCTTCTTTTATGTTGGAGCCGAAGTCGCTATTGGAAGTTATTTGGTTAACTATTTCTTAGACATGAACTTAGTCGCCATCATTAAGGCCAATGGTATAATGAAATCCATTGCTGAAGGTATTTTAAACTCTGGATTAGCAGATAGCGACAACAAAGCTATTGTTGGTGTTTTTGTAACATTTTATTGGTCTGGTGCCATGATTGGACGTTTTATTGGATCCTATCTCACCAAAATCATGAAACCCGGAAAAGTATTGGGCATCTTTGCAACTTGCGCAATTCTGCTAATACTCATATCCATTAGCACTACTGGTTTGATAAGTATGTGGAGTATTTTAGCCGTTGGCTTGTTTAACTCTATCATGTTCCCTACAATATTTACAATCTCTATAGATGGTCTAAACGACCTAAAACCCAAAGCCTCCGGCTTATTATGTACGGCTATTGTCGGTGGCGCGTTGATACCTCCTCTATATGGTTTCTTTACAGACTTCATAGGATTTAAAAATGCACTTTTCTTTATTATTGCTTGCTATACTTATATCTTATTCTTTGGTTATATAAACTATAAAAAAACATCATATGCTTAAAAAAATAGGAATCTTATGCCTTATAGCTCAATTTTTGAGCTGCAAGACCAATACATCTTCACCAGTAGAGGATAATGTTTCAAACGTGGACTACACGCAATATGTCAATCCATTTATCGGCACAAGTAAAATGGGCCATGTTTTCCCAGGAGCCACCACACCTTTTGGAATGGTACAATTGAGTCCGCAAACAAATTTTGAAGCCATGTTTAAAGCCGATGGTAAATACAACAAAAAAACCTACGAGTATTGCGCAGGGTATCAGTACAGAGATACTACCATTATTGGTTTTGCACACACCAACTTTAGCGGTACAGGACATTCAGACCTTGGTGATTTTCTAGTTATGCCAACCACAGGACAGCTTGTTTTAGATCCACTTAACACTAAAAATGGCACAAAAGGATTTTATTCTAAATTCTCTCACGACAAAGAAACAGCATCACCTGGATATTATAAAGTAGAATTAGAACGCTATGATATTACAGCAGAATTAACTGCAAGTGATCGGGTGGGCTTTCATCAATATACATTTCCAAAATCTGAAAACGCACATATCATTCTAGATATGGTTTATAACGTATATCATCATGACACTAAAAATGTATGGACCTTTATTCGCGTAGAAAATGATAGCTTAATTACAGGGTACAGACAAACTAAAGGTTGGGCAAGAACAAAAAAAGTCTTTTTTGCCATGGCATTCTCTAAACCATTTAAAAATTATGGTCATAAAAAATATGACTCCATAACCTATGATGGCTTTTACAGACGTTTTAAACAACATGAGAACTTCCCAGAAATGGCAGGTAAAGATATTAGAGCTTATTTTAATTTTGACACCGAAAATAACGAAAAAATCAATATTAAATTCGCGCTTTCCTCAGTGAGCACAGCTGGTGCATTGCAAAATTTAAAAACTGAAATACCGCATTGGAATTTTGAAAAAACGCGAAAGGAAACGACAACCAAATGGAACAAGGAACTCTCTAAAATTGAAGTTAATATGCTCACAGAGGATGACAAAAAGACCTTTTATTCTGCATTATATCACAGTAATTTATCTCCAATTATCTATGAAGACGTGGATGGAAAATATAGAGGCTTAGATCAAAATATTCATACCTCAAACGATTTTACCAATTATACTGTTTTTTCGCTTTGGGACACCTACAGAGCGCTACACCCACTATTCAATATCACCCAACCCAATCGCAATAATGACATGATAAAAAGCATGTTGGCTCATCACGACCAAAGTGTTCATAATATGCTCCCCATTTGGAGCCATTATGCTAATGAAAATTGGTGTATGATTGGATATCACGCAACATCAGTTATTGCCGATGCTATGGCAAAAAATGTCGGAGACTTTAACCATAAACGTGCACTACAAGCCTCTGTAAACACGGCTTCTGTACGTTATTTTGATGGCTTAGGAGATTATATAGATTACAACTATGTTCCTGATGATAAAAGCCACTCATCCGTATCTAAAACCCTTGAATATGCCTATAACGATTGGTGTATTTCTCAAATGGCACATCAAGTTTCTAAGCCTAACATTGCACGTGAGTTTTTCCAACGGTCGGAGTATTACAAAAACGTTTATGATTCTACAATAGGATTTATGAGACCAAAACTATCTAATGGCAAGTTCAGAGCAAATTTTGACCCAATGGACACCCATGGACAGGGCTTTATTGAAGGTAATGCATGGAATTATGGGTTGTACGTTCCTCAAGATATTGAAAATATGATACAAATGATGGGTGGGAAAGAAGACTTTGCCAAACAATTGGATGCTTTGTTCACTATGCAAATAGATGATAAGTTTATAGAAAAACATGAAGACATCACAAGAGATGGTATCATAGGTAACTATGTTCATGGTAATGAACCTGGACATCACATTCCCTATTTATACAATTGGACAGGTCATCCAGAAAAAACGCAAGAACGTGTTCGTATGATTATGAATACGATGTATAGCCCAACAATAGACGGACTTTGCGGAAATGATGATGCAGGACAAATGAGTGCTTGGTACATCTTTAGCAGCCTTGGATTTTACCCTGTAACTCCCGGTTCTCCCTACTATGCGTTGGGTAGCCCGCTCATTAAAGATGCTAAAATTCATTTATCTAATAACAAAACCTTAAATATTAAAGCAATAAATCAAAGTACAGAAAACATCTATGTCCACCGCATAACACTCAATGGAAAACCTTTAGAGTCTTTACTGTCTCATCATGATTTAATTAATGGTGGAGAGTTAATATTTGAAATGAGTCATTTACCAAAAGCAGAATAATTATGAAACGTAGAAAATTTATAAAAAGTGCATCCTTAACAAGTGTAGGAATTGCGGTTGGCACAAGTTTATCTAGTTGTGCAAATTCGGAAACTAATATTCCTGAATCAGCAACTAACCTAGCTACAGAACGCAAAAGGTCTGGACCTTTAGTTATTGCCACTTGGAATGTAGAGCGCGCTGTGACTGTAGCTGGACAGGCATTACAACAAGGGAAAGGACTTCTCGATGCCTTAGAACAAGGCTGTAATATAGAAGAGGAAGATGAACACAATCAAACGGTTGGTAAGGGTGGGCGACCAGACAGGGATGGGAATGTCACTCTAGATGCTAGTATTATGGACAACAATGGTAATTGTGGTTCGGTGGTGTATATGCAGAATATCACACATGCAATTTCTGTAGCTAGAAAAGTAATGGAGGACACACCACATGTGATGCTTGCTGGTAAAGGTGCTGAGCAATTTGCTGTTAACTCTGGTATGCAGCGCGAAAATCTACTCACCGAAAAATCAAAACAAGAATGGGAAAATGGCGCAAAGAAAAAGCATACAAACCTATTATCAATATTGAAAATCACGATACTATTGGCATGTTGGCTATGGATGAAAATGGTGATATTTCTGGGGCTTGTACCACTAGTGGTTTGGCGTATAAAATGGCTGGACGTGTTGGAGATTCGCCAATTATTGGATCTGGTTTATTTGTAGATAATGAAGTTGGTGCAGCCGTAGCAACAGGAATGGGAGAAGAAGTAGTAAAAACTGTTGGTAGTTTTTTGGTCGTAGAACTTATGCGCCAAGGGAAAACACCACAAGAAGCTTGTAAAGAAGCTATCATGCGGATTGTAAATAAACCAAATAGTAATTATAAAACTGTACAAGTGGCTTATATTGCGATGAATAAAAAAGGGGAAACTGGTTATTATGCGATTCACGAAGGCTTTAGTATGACCAAATATCAAAATCAAAATACAACAAATACTAAATCGGAATTTTATCATAACGCTTAACCTTTATAACTATTAAAGACGATCACATCGCTACTAGCGCAACTCTCAGGCTACAGCATAAAAAACAATCAACGCTTGTTAACCAAAACTTTAGTATAGGTCAAATTGCTAGTCTAAAGCGACCTTTTACACCTTAGTTTCAACCCAAAAAAACAGTCCTTAAACAAAAGTATTGCTCAATCTCTAAAAACCAACTTACCCTCCAAAAATGTCGTATTATGGGCTAATTTTAAATCTATTTCCTTGATTTATAAAATGTTATCGTTTGAAATAATTCTTGAATAATACCAGTTCTTCTGTTAAATTACACATTAAAAAAATGATGGTTTTTTGTATTAGATAAAAAAGCGCATTTTAATAGAGTAATTTAGGGGTAGAGATGGTATAAAACACCCTTTTCTCCTTTCTATTTCAGTAAAAAAACCATAGCTACGGCTATACTTTCGTGTTCTATTGGGTATAAAGAAAAAATCATCTATTTACGGTACTTTCAAATGGAATATGGTATAGAGGTGTTTTTTTAAATTATTTTACATCTAATACTGATTTATCTGCACTTTATCAATTATTTATAGACAAAGGCTGTATTCATTGTTTATTTGTTATATAACTTACTAAAACATAGACTATGAAAACATTAGCCCCATTTTTAGTCTTCGCAATAGCCCCTTTGTTTGCGAAATCTCAGAACACCAATGTTGCAGATAAAGTGGAACTAAAATCAAAAACTGAAATTAAAGTAGTTATTAAAAAAATTGATCGTATCAGCAATAATCCTTTAAAACAAAACAAAGACATCAACGCTAAAAAAAGTAATGACCTCATTAGTGTTGAAGCCTATATCAAAAGCCTACAATTAAAAAGAAAAGCTGATTTAATGAGTTAATTAACTTACCACAAACGCTACATTTTTAAACTAAACCTATCCCTTACTCGTATTTATCTAAAAATGAAATATTAAGATTTTGTAGCGTATTGCTTTAAACAAAAAATCAATTTAATACACAGATTTTTTTATACAATTTTTAAAAATCTGAAGCTATATAATTTCTATGCGCCATAAGTTTTGTAGTTTTATAAACTTCAATACAATATACAACTATGGCAGCACAAAAACGCTTATTCTTATTAGACGCCTTTGCTCTGATATTCAGAGGCTATTATGCATTTATCAAAAATCCTAGAATCAACTCTAAAGGTTTAGATACCTCTGCAATTTTAGGGTTTACCAATTCCTTATTAGATGTTATTAAGCGCGAGCGTCCAGATCATTTAGCAGTATGTTTTGACAGAGGTGGTAGTAGTGATAGGGTAGCGATTTTTCCAGAATACAAAGCCAATAGACAAGAAACACCAGAAGCTATTAAAGTTGCGGTACCCATCATTGAAGACATCCTGAAAGCTATGAATATACCTGCTATTGTTAAAGCAGGTTTTGAAGCTGATGATATTATTGGAACACTCGCAAAAAAAGCAGAGCAAGCAGGTTACCAAACTTTTATGGTAACGCCAGATAAAGATTTTGCCCAATTAGTTTCTGAAAACATTTTTATGTATCGCCCACGTTTTGGAGGTGGTTATGAAACTTGGGGCATCACAGAAGTTCAAGAGAATTTTGGCGTACAACGTCCAGAACAGGTTATTGATTTCTTAGGAATGAAAGGTGATGCTGTAGATAACATCCCAGGCTTACCTGGAGTTGGTGACAAAACTGCTAAAAAATTCCTAGCACAGTATGGCACTATGGAAGGACTTTTAGCAAACACCCATGAGCTCAAAGGTAAAATGAAAGAGAAAGTAGAAGCGAATGCAGAATTAGGACTATTATCTAAAAAACTCGCAACGATTCTACTTGATGTTCCAGTAGAATTTAATGAAACTGATTTTGAGCTCAAAACCCCCAATATAGATAAAGTCAAAACCATTTTTCAAGACTTAGAATTTAGAAGACTAACCGATAACATTATGAAAACCTTTGGGGTTGAGAAGACCGCCATTAATAAAACTTCAACTTCGAACACAACTGATGCGTCTCTAGACGTCAAAGTAAAATCAACAACAGCAGGTGCTGGACAGTTCTCATTATTTGAAACATATAATGCTAACGATGAAAAAGCAGACTCGTATTCTAAGCGAAACACAGCCGATAACACGCCACATTTATATCAAAGCATTACTTCCAGCATGGCAATGGACTTATTTATAAGACAATTGATGCAACAAACTTCAGTATCTTTTCATACTGAAACTACAAACAACGACCCCTTGGTTGCCCAATTGGTTGGCATTTCTTTTTCGTGGGAAGACAAAAAAGGATTCTACCTGCCTTTCCCTGAAGAGAAAGCACAAGTCCAGGAGCATCTTGAACGGTTACGCCCATTTTTTGAAGCCAAACATATTCAAAAAATCACTCATAATCTAAAACAAAATATTAAAGTCTTAGCAGCATACAATATTGACCTTTATGGCCCTTTATTTGATACCATGATTGCGCATTATTTAATTAATCCAGATATGCGTCATAATATCGAAGTATTAGCTGAAACTTATCTCAACTACACTCCAATTGTTTTCACCGATCTTATTGGTAAAAAAGGCAAGAATCAGCGTAGTATGCGCCAAATTTCTATGGACAAACAAACCGAATATGCTGTTGAACGTGCCAATCTTGTGCTACCACTTAAAACACATTTTGAACATGAGCTTAAAGATGCCAACACTACTAAACTTTTTGAAGACTTAGAACTCCCATTAGTTAAAGTTTTGGCAGACATGGAATTGGAAGGTATTAATTTAGACAAGGACTTCCTGCATACACTTGCAGAAGCATTAAACAACGATATCAAAATTCTTGAAACCAAAATATATGAAGCAGCTGGCGAAGCATTCAACATAGCCTCTCCAAAGCAATTAGGCGTAATTTTATTTGAAAAGATGAAATTGGTAGACAAGCCTAAAAAGACAAAGACAGGGCAGTATTCCACTGCAGAAGAAGTCTTAAGTAGCCTTGCTAAAGATCATGACATTGTTCAAAATGTATTGGACTTCCGCGGTTTGGCTAAGCTAAAAAGCACTTATGTTGATGCTCTGCCCACACAGGTTCTAGAACACACTGGTCGTGTACATACGGACTATATGCAAACCGTTGCCGCCACAGGGCGTTTGAGCAGCAATAATCCAAACTTACAGAATATTCCAATTCGGACCGAACGGGGTCGTCAAGTACGCAAAGCCTTTATTCCTCGAAATGAAGGTTACACCTTGCTAGCTGCCGATTACTCTCAAATTGAATTGCGTGTCATTGCAGCGCTAAGCGAAGAAGAAACTATGATTAATGCATTTAAAAACGGGGAAGATATTCATGCATCAACCGCTGCAAAGGTTTTTAATGTAGCCGCAGATAAGGTTACGCGTGAGCAACGTAGTAATGCCAAAACCATAAATTTCGGAATTATATATGGTGTCTCTGCATTTGGATTAAGTCATCAAACGAATCTGAGTCGTTCTGAAGCCAAAGAATTAATTGACACTTATTACGCCACCTATCCCAAACTGAGAGCCTACATCAGTAAACAAGTTGATTTTGCAAGAGACAATGGTTATGTAGAAACTGTTTTAGGGCGCCGTCGTTATTTGAAGGATATTAATTCTCGTAATGCTATAGTTCGTGGTGCGGGAGAACGAAATGCTGTGAATGCACCAATACAAGGAAGCGCAGCAGACATTATTAAAATTGCAATGATAAATATTCACAAAAAACTATCTGAAGCTAATTATAAAACCAAAATGTTATTGCAGGTACATGATGAGTTGGTCTTTGATGTGTATAAACCAGAATTAGAGGCTATGAAAAATCTAATCAAACAGGAGATGGAAAATGCCTATCAACTATCTGTACCTTTAGATGTAGATTTTGACACAGGAGACAATTGGCTAGAAGCACATTAGTAGTTTTTAGTACTAAAAAAACAGGCTTAGACTCTAAATAACCTAAGCCTGATATTTTAAACTTACACAATTTTTAAAGGATGGTATCAATTCCTAAAAATGATGTGTTCCTGCTGTTTTAGGAAGCGTTAAGCAATTAGCGTTACACTAACCTTTGCAACACTAATACCATTTCTTGTTTGATATTACTGTAATATTTTGTATATTGTAGAATGCCAAAAAAGATACAAATTTCAGTTTTAGAGAGCGAGAAAGAATTACGCTTATTATTAACAAAAACAACAACTGACCGAGTTCGTGGA
>JABSPM010000077.1 GCA_013215095.1 Flavobacteriaceae bacterium
AATTTATAAATCTTTAGATGAGTTAGAAGATAAACTTACTCACCTTATTAAACTTGGTGATAAACAAAAAGTTAAAAACATTACAGCATATCAATATTTAATAAATAATTATTACAGTGTTTTTAATTAAGAAATGGTATTATTTATATAAAATGAAATCATAGCCGTAGATACAGTTTCTTTTTATATTGAAAGATAAAAGAAAAAAGGGCGTTTTGTTTAATGTAAATTTAATTGTAAAAATTTGATTATTAATCTATTGTGTAGGTTGGTTAATCTCGCAGTAGCTATTAAACGTCCTAATATGAAAACGTTGCTAATGGTTAAGAACCTTGTATTTTTCGAGTTCTGAATCAGTCATCCAATGTATGTCTTCGGCAGGTGCAGAATTAATCGTGAAATAATAAAAGGCTTCGGCTTCTTGAGTGCTAAAACCAACAGATTTATAATAATTAATATAAGGTAAGTGTTCTGCATGTCCCTTGGGAAAATCGGTTGCAGTTTTTGATATGCCTGCCCAAGAATGAACACCTATTTTTGTGTTATTTCCTTTAGTGCGCTTATGACCTGCTAAAAACAAATCGGTGCCGCCAGAGGCAATAATACCATTGTCTTTTAAATGTATATCAAACCCATTTTGATAGATGTATTTTGACAACTCTAAATTGACTACATCATTGATAGAACCATCACAATTAATTATAATCAGATGTTTGATGTGTTTATATTCTTGATGTAAAGCTTTGAACTTTATTAATGCCGAACTATTAATAACACCATCCAATATAATCGCATTTTTACGCTCTGAAAGGCTGAAAATTTCTAAATGCTCTAAAGCTCTAATTTCTGAAGGAAGAAATGAACGGCAGCTTGATAAGGATAGAAATAGTATGAGAATTAATCGTTTGGCAATTGATTTCATTTCTGGCTATGGCTTTAAGATATTATAGGTTTTCAATGTATGGCTTCTTCAGAATAGTAATAATAGCAAAATTATTTAAAGTCTTTTTTTAAAACCACTAGAAGTTTAGATTTTAGTATATGGCAAATGCGATTCATATGCAAAATGGAAATAGGTACTACATTTTTCATATTTAGTTTTTAGACTTAAACAAGGCATGCAAATACCTTGACTTTTTAAAAGACCGAATAATGTGCTTGTTTACACAGAATAAAAGCTCCGAATAACTTTCCAATATCTTCTTGTGTGATGAAGAATTGTTCTTTTATGGATTTTTTGTTGGCGTATGATTTTTATAAGCCAAGAATATTAAATGTTCCAAGCCATATACAAAACGACCAACTTTTACATTTTTTCTGTGAAGTTTTATTTTTTTCTTAAAAATATACAAATGACATCCAATATCTTTATAAGAAGTATAATTCACCTTTGATGATTTGCTTAATTTTCAAATTGTTTATTGGGGCTTAGCCTTGCTAATAGCTTAGAGAACTAAAAGATAGAGAATACTTAGTACTTTAGGTTTTTATTTTAGATATATCGATGCTATAAGTAGTTCGAAAGTTTCATTGGTTTTATTTCCAATGAGCACACCTACCTCTTCTAAGATAGAATTAGAGAATAAAATAGTATTGAGCATGCGACCTCTAAAACTTGCTTTTAAATCTTTCATCGGTATTTCTATGGTTTGCCATTTGCCGTTAGTTTCAAAATAATGAATAAAGCTATGAGCGTCTTGAGATTTCTCTTTAACACGAAATTGATAGCGTTTTCCATCGCCTTTTAAATGTATTACTATCGTGTTGGTCTTTTCAATGTTTATAGTTTCAAAACCTAATTTCATGGCACTAAAGCCACCATTGTAGGCTGTTGAAACTTTTCCTTCAAATTTGGTATAACCTTCTTTAGCATATGAAACGAAACTCTTAGAAATGCCGCCCATAACGGTATCATTAATTATCGTCCAATATTGAGGCGAATCACCACTTTTATAGAGAAGTATAGGTGTGTTTAAACTCATGATTAAACTTAAGAATAAAATGGTTTGCATAATGTGATAGTATCAGTTTTAGTGCCTTTAGTTATACTTTAGATTTTTGGGGTTACCAGTGCGCGCAGCATGCCTTTGAATACCAAACCATGAAAAGGTTTTACAGCAAACCAATATAAACGTCCAAGTAAGCCTTTTGGTCTAAATACAGCGCGAGAATAGAGTTGATGTTTGACTATTTTTAACTCTAACCACGCTTCTCCAGGAAGTTTCATTTCTGCAAATAGGAGTAGGCGTTTTTCTTTCTTATCGGCAACAATAACGCGCCAAAAGTCTAAAGGGTCTCCTGCTGCTAATTCTTTAGGATGTTTGCGTCCTCTTCTAAGACCAACGCCTCCAAAACATTTATCTATAACCCCTCTTAAACGCCATAAGTAATTGTTGCTGTACCAACCATTATGACCTCCAATAGACCAAATTTTTTCTAAAGTATGTCTTTCATCATTACAGGGTATGACATAAATATCTTTAAAACATCCAAAGTGAGGTAGCTCCATGTAGACTTGTAATTTTGAATTAAAATCGCCACTACTAATGGCATCTTTCCAGCTGGAAATAATGGCATTCTGAGCTGTTTTTTGAAACGCCAAAGCAACTGCTTCTTTATAAGTTAGTGTGGTTATGTTCAACTCTTTTTGAAGCGTATTGGGCTTTGCAATAATTGGAGCTTTCATACTATCTACTAATGCCCTAGCAAGGCTAAAGGATGTGGAAGTAACAAAATACAGCCAATAAGAGGACAGTCTTGGTGTTAAAACAGGTAAGGTAAAAATATAGCGTTTTAAGGCCCTAACCTCTGCAAATTGAAGTAACATGGTTTTATAACTCAATATTTCTGGTCCATAAATATCAAATGATCGATTATATGTGAGTTTGAAGTTTAAACTTTTAGATAAAAACTCTAATACATCTCTTATAGCAATGGGTTGTGACATTGTGTTTAGCCATTTGGGGGCAACCATGATGGGAAGCTTTTCTACAATATCTCTGATAATTTCAAAAGAAGCACTACCACTTCCCACGATAATACCTGCTCTAAATACAGTTAATGCATAGCGCTTGGATTTTAAAGTTTGTTCTACCTGCAATCGTGATTGTAGATGTTTGGATAAATGGGATGCGTTAGAAATACCACTAAGATAAATAACCTGTTTGCAATTTGTTGTCTCAACTAATGCTTTAAAATTTTTAGCACAAGTTTGTTCTAGAGTATCAAATTCGTTAGAATTTGTGGACATAGAGTGTATAAAGTAATATGCAGCATCAATGTCTTTGGGTAAACTTGTAGATTGATTTTCAAGAAAATCAATCTCTATAAAATCAATATGAGATAATTGTTTTAGTTTGGACGGAATACGTTTTAAATCGCGAACACAACATACAAATTGATGGCCATCTGTATGTAACATAGGTAATAGTCGCTGCGCAATATAGCCCGTTGTCCCCGTGATTAATAGTTTCATGTTCATGAATTTCCACTATAAATATAATTAAAATTGTTTAATTTTTTTTGTTTTTTGTTAAACAAATTAATATGTCGTGTCAAAAATATAGACATAGTATTATAAGCTAACAATTTATAAGAAGGTTATGTTAGATGTATGATAATTAATTATGCTTATCCGTATGGTTGTTCAAGATAATTCCATCTGTATCATACCGCAGCTCTGAAAACATATCTTTTTATTTGCTAATTTAATGATTCCACAATATTCGTGGTAGAACCCAAAATATATTATTCTTACTTTGGTTTCAGGTTTAGTTTTGCTTATTTGTTTATCATTTATGGACTAAGTATATCTTGGTTTCATTGTGTTAGACCCAAATTTACTTGATGATTTTGTGCGTGAAATGAGAATGGGATTTACTTTTTTCTTGTTTATATTTTGGTTTTAGATGCGATAATTTGTTTGAATTTCATAATTCTATTACTATTGTTAGTTGCATTATAGGTGTGCAAATCCCCGATATAAGTCATACCTAGATAGGCTGCTGATTTTTTAAATGGCAGCCAGAAATCATCGTTCAAGTTGTCGCCATTGGATGAACTGATAGCAGCCATATATTTACCGCGTAGTTTCCTGCCAGTTACTTTATCTATAGTTAGCAAATCTGTCATTCGATCAAAAAAGACTTTCATTATACCACTCATGGCATACCAATACACAGGTGTTGCAAAAATAAGTACATCATAGGTCGTAACTATCTTTTGAAATATATCTAGAAAATCATCATTTCTGTTCAAATGGTTGTAGTCAAAATGCGAAATTTCGTAATCGGATAGGTCAATTAAGTCCCAGTTGGATATACGTACCAGTTCGGTAGCGATTTTGGCAGTTTCCCCATTCTTTCTTGAGCTTCCTAAAATGATGACTTTTTTCAAATTCATTATTTTTAACTGTACTATTTTATTTAAAGAGATATATTTTGGTTTTTATGGGTTGAATTAGAAATTTACAACTAATCGCATGAAATTTTCTAAGCGTTATTAGCGTTGTCATTAAATATCAATTGTAGCACAATGGTTATAAGAATGACCAAAATACACCCAAAAAGATTTAGCCATAAAAACGGCATCCAATCTTTCCACCAACCAAAAATAACTATACCTTGAGTAATTAAGGCCCCTATAAATACGGCGCGGCCTTTAACAAACTTAAAAAAGAAAGCGAGCAAGAAAATTCCAAGTACATTTCCATAGAATATAGAACCAATAATGTTTACCAATAAAATCAGATTATCGGCGAGGTGGGCAACACAAGCGATAAGAATGGCTAAAATACCCCAACCTAAAGTAAATAGTTTGCTCACGCCTACCAGCTGTTTGTCGTTAAACTCTCTTTTGGTATTTCTGTTAAATATATCCATGGTCGTTGTAGAAGCTAAGGCATTTAATTCACTAGCAGTGCTGGACATAGCGGCACTTAGAATTACTGCCAATAACAAACCAATAAGACCTTTTGGAAGATGGTTGAGAATAAAGTGTATAAAAACATAATCTTTATCATTGGTTTCAATCTTTTGATTGGTCTCTTTAGCTGCTTTTTCAATCAATACCTTAGCTTCATTGCGTATTTCCGTATCACTTTCATTGGCTAATGCAATATAATGCGCATGCTTATCGCTATTGGTTTCCAAATAGGTCGCAATAATGCGTTGTTTGTCATTAAATAGTTGTTGTTGTTCTGCCTCTAGAGCCTGGTACTGCGACGTATATGAGGAGTTCTCAATAGCTTGTTTGGATTTTGGATTGAAATGTAATGGCGCACTGTTAAATTGATAAAACACAAAAACCATGACACCTACCAACAAAATAAAGAACTGCATAGGTAC
>JABSPM010000078.1 GCA_013215095.1 Flavobacteriaceae bacterium
AACTATTCATATATCCACGAGTATATTTTGTAGTTTTGTATGAACTAAATAATTTACTTAAATATATACTCATGAAAATTGCTATTGGAAACGACCATGCTGGTACAGCTTATAAAAATGCTATTGTTAAGCTTCTAGAAGATAAAGGTATAGAAGTTATAAACCATGGTACTAACACAAATGATAGTGTAGATTATCCAGATTTTGTACATCCAGTAGCTAAAGATATTGTAGCAAAAACTGTGAATTTTGGAATTTTGATTTGCGGTAGTGCAAATGGTGTAGCTATGACTGCTAATAAATATCCTGATATTCGTGCTGGCTTGTGTTGGACTAAAGAAATTGTTAGCTTAATAAGACAACATAATAATGCTAATGTTTTATGTATTCCTGCACGATATACTGCAATTCCTCAGGCTTTAGAAATGGTAAATACATTTTTAACTACTGATTTTGAAGGTGGTCGTCATCAAAATCGCGTAGATAAGATACCTATGCAATGCTAAAGTTTTATGATAGTCTTTTTTAATATATACAGTGATTAGATTTATATCTTTTACCATTTGAAATTATATGTATACAATGCACTTTTTTCATTTCTATTTCAGTATCAAAAGAAACCATAACTAAGGCTATATTTTACGGTACTTTCAAGTGGAAAATGATATTATATTTGTGAAATTGGTCGTATTATTTTTTAATAATAGTAACTTAGTAATTTTTATAAAATCAATATAATGTTAAATATACAGGTAAAATCATTTTCAGACTTATCTATAATTGAACTATATAGTATGCTACAGTTGCGTAGTGAAGTTTTTGTTGTGGAGCAAGATTGTGTATATCAGGATATTGATGGAAAAGATAAAAACGCGTTACATGTTATCGGATGTAAAAATGATAGTATTGTAGCATATACACGTATTTTTAAACCAGGTGATTATTTTGAATTTGCGAGCATTGGAAGAGTAGTAGTTGCTGCAAATGAACGTAAGCATAAATATGGTTATGATATTATGAAAGCCTCTATTGATGCTATACAATCATTTTATAATGAAAATAACATTAAAATTTCTGCTCAGATCTATTTGGCACGTTTTTATAACAATCTTGGTTTTAAAGAAATAGGTAAGACATACCTTGAGGATGGTATTCCTCATATCGCTATGATTAAGACCTAAGGTTATTTATTTTCAGAAATATAAGTTATGACAATTTCTACACGACGATCGAATTTTGGGTCACCACCAAGTGGAAATTTTCTGCGCATACCTACATATTTCATACGACGTTTATCTACACCTTTTTTAGCAAGATAATCATATATATTTTTGGCTCTAGCAACAGATAAATTACGTTTACGTGTTTTTTTATCAATTGCATCTCTTGCATTTTGAGTACAACAGACATGACCTTGTATAGTAAAATATAGATTATCACGTTCTTTGAGTACTTTGGCAATTTTTTCTAGGGTTTTACGAGACTCAGGCATCACATAGCTATAGTTGGTTTTAAATAAGATATTCTCTAGTAATATTTTATCTCCAACTTTTAAATTTCCTTTAAGAATAGATGCTGTACGTTCCGATTTTTTTACTGGTGATTTATTAGGGTTAGTTGTAACTCCTTTCTCAGGTTCATCTTCAACTTTATTTGAAGCAATGATTTCAACTTTTCTGTTCAGACCTCTAATAATATTGGCATCTTTTGTTTCTATAATTTTTAATAGAATTTCGCCTTTCCCATCAACATTACTAATTATAGACTCTTCTATATCATAATTAGAAAAAATATTTTTTATAGCATCTGCGCGATTTTGTGATAAGGTCATATTGTATGAATTTGTTCCCCTATCATCACAAAAACCATAAATAGATATTTTATCTAAATTTAATTTTTGCAATTGCAGTATAAATAACAAAAGGCGATTATGTTCAGTTTCTGGCACTTCATATTTATCTGTTTCAAAATATACTTCGTGTTTTAATTCTGTCTGAGCATAAAGTATGTTACTTAAGAGTAACATAGCGATACTTATTTTTTTTAATTTTAAAAACATATGTATTATAAATATAACCTAAAAAATGTGTTTTAAGTATATATTTTGTTTAAAATGTTAAAGTTTAGTTGAGATAATTATGATATTTATTAAGCTTAGATAAAATTTCTGTAGCTTTTTTAATTTCTAAATTATTAGTAATATTATACTTAAACAAACCTTCTCTATACACATGGCGTTTGACAATTTCATTTTCTAAAAGTTGTAATAATTGCGCCTTGTTGTTATCAATAGCTTTAGTTTTTATAGTATTTAATTGGGCTAATAAATCTTCATAATTTTTTGATAAATCTTTATCTAATTCTTCATCTTTGGCAAGATCCATAGCTTTTGCTAAAGCTATTTCGGTTTTGGTTTCAAAAGCAAAGTTCTTTGATTTTAAATAAGATTTAAATGCTCTAAAATCCTCATCTTTAAGTTTGAAATTTTCTAGGTTAATAAAAGGATTTTGATAATAATATATTGTGGCAAAATCAAAAATATAATCGTTATCTATGATGGTTTTAGAAATTTTAGAAATTTTAGAAGATGGCATATCTATATCTGGTTGAATACCGCCTCCATCAAAAACAGAACGTCCATTTTTAGTTTTAAATTCGGTATAATTTTCTTGTTTAGTACGTATTGCATTCCCTTTATCATCTCTATTCCAATAATCTAATGATTGGATACAACGCCCTGAAGGTGTGTAGTATCTAGAAATAGTTACTTTTAATTGAGTTCCATATGTTAAAGCTTTTGGACGTTGAACTAATCCTTTTCCAAAACTTCGAGTTCCTATTACAACTGCACGATCCAAATCTTGTAAAGAACCAGAAACAATCTCGCTAGCAGAAGCACTTCCTCCATTGATAAGAATTACTAGCGGAATTTCTAAATCTAGAGGATTATTTTTGGTTATATAGGTACGATTATACTTTTTAACTTTCGATTTTGTAGTAACTACTAATTGTCCTTTAGGTATAAATAGATTTACAATTTTTATGGCTTCATTTAATAAACCACCAGGATTTCCACGTAGGTCTAAAATAAGTTTTTTCGCACCATCAGTTTTTAATGATTTAATGGCATTTGAAACTTCAAATGCGGCTTTTCTATTAAATTTTGAAAGTGCTACATAACCTATATCGTCATTTATCATTGTATATAAAGGTACTGCTTTTACTTCAACTTCTTGTCTTGTTATTGTTACTGTTTGTGTTTTACCTTGTCTTAGATAAGTGATATTTACTTTTGATCCAGAAGGACCTTTTAATAAATCACCTGCATTATCTTTAAAATCTGATACGATAACATCTTCTATTTTAATAATAGCATCTCCAGCTTTTAAACCGGCTTTATCGGCTGGATAATCTTTATAAGGCTCAACGATAATCAGTTTATTTTTTAGTGTTTTTACACTAGCACCAATACCGGTATAATCTCCAGTATTATTAATTCTTGCAGCTTCAACATCTTGCTCATTCATAAATACTGTATAGGGATCCAAATCTTTCAACATACTTTTAATGGCTGTATCCATTAAGTCTCCTGGATTGGTTTCATCTACATAATTCATGTTGAGTTCTTTGAATAATGTGTTAAAAATTTCTATTTGTTTTGCAATTTCAAAGAAATCATTTTTAAATGCTGTTCCTGTAATGAATATACCAACCATTAAAATAGGTACTATTACTTTCTTTTTTAGTATATATCTCATGGCTTTGTATTCATCGTATTATTAAATTTTTTAAATAATTTATGCATGCTGTGCTCTACCAATTCGTATTTTGGTTTTTCTTTTCCAAGGTATAAAATCATCATTGCATGTTGTGTTGGAATATTGTTAAAATATTCTGGCTTATTTATACGATATGCTTCTCGTATTAAGCGTTTTATGTAATTTCTATCGACGGCTTTTTTAAAGTAACGCTTACTTACTGATACGCTAGTTCGTGCTTTTATACTGTCTTTAAATTTGGTTTCTAAGAAAACCATACGCAAAGGGTATGCCAAAACAGATTGACCATTAGTAAATACTTCGTCAATGAGTTTTTTGCTTTTGAGTTTTTCGTGTTTTGAAAATGTGATATCCATAGGTCTTTACAAATGTAACAAACTCCTTTACATCAGACCGTATCAATACTAGATTAAAAACTATTTTTAAATAAATGTAAGGTTATTTTAAGATAAATTTTGAATTGAGCATTTGAAATTAGCGTCCATTTTAAACCATTTTGTACTACTATTTTTACGTGAAGATTTCATATGCGATAAACAAAATATATATCTATGTACAGTTTTTAACATAATCATAAATTAGTTACCTCTTTCGGTTAATCTGTCGCGTTCTTCTTTATGGGTTGAACGTTGGTTAGTAGAAAGCTTTGTGTTACCAAAATTGTACTTAAACCCAATTTTTATACGTCTATTATCTAGGTTGGTAAATAATGAACTGTTCTGGTTGGTAAAATTTGTTTTAACAAAGAAATCTTGTCTGTTCAATATATCACTAAACGTAAGTGACAGTACACCTTTTCCTTTTAAGATGGTTTTCTTTAGAGATAAAAATGTATTCCAACGCGTATCTACAAATTGTAAGCTTTGAACATTAGCTCCAATATATACAATAGTAAAGGTTGAACTAAGGCTATTGTCTTTTAAGAAATACCAATCATTTTGCATTACTGAGTAATTTGCCCATTTATCTTTTTGTTCTTCAAGACCATCCAAGGTTGTTTTGTTATTAAAATTATATATAGAACTTCCGAAGTAAAAAGACCATCTTTTTGTAATATCAAAATACGTTTCAATATCTAAACCTATTTCTTCGGATGTATTAATATTAATAGGTGTATATGTGATTGTGTTCGTTATATTATCTTGAAATGGTAACTCAAAAATATTGTTCTCATATTTTTTATAATAGGCATCTACGGTAAATAGATTATTGAACGTTGTTCCTATTTTATATACATTCGTAAAAATTGGACGTAAATTAGGGTTTCCTGTGATGATAGAATAGTCATTAATATAAAATACAAAAGGGTTTAATTGGCTGTAATTAGGACGTTGTAAGCTTCTTTTATAAGTAAGATAAATATCTGTTTTTTCTGTTAATTCATATGATAAACTTACGTTTGGAAACCATTCCAAATAATCTTGCATATTGTTTTCTTCATTTGAAGAGAGGCTTTCAATATTGGTTTGCTCTGCCCTAATTCCAACATTTATTGCAAGTTTATTTATACTAGTATTAAAATTAAAATACCCAGCAAATACATTTTCGTTGTAATCAAAGGTGTTGCTAAGTTCTGTATTAAAAATAGATTCATTAGTAGCAATATCAAAATGATTAATACCACTCTCTATTTTTACATGAGACAGTTTTACTCCCGTATCAAAAGCTGAATTATCGTTTAAAGTTCTAGAAAAATCTATTTGTGAAGTTATAATTTGTGTGTTAATATCTGACCGTGTTCTGAATTTTGTATTAGAAAAGAACATGTCATCACTGTCAAAATAATCACTAGAAACGTTTTGTTTTCTATAATAATCATAATTTGTGTAATGCGCATTAAAGTGTAGTTTTGACTGCTCTGAAAATTTATGTGTCAAATCAAGGTCTGCACCTATATTATGTTTTTTATCTCTAGAAATACTATAAGCATCAAACCTGCTAATATCGTTTAAAATAGGACTAATATGCGTTTGACTTTTATTTCGATATTTAAAATAGGGTAAAAATTGAGAGTTACTAGCAATAGAGATTGTTGTTTTATCACTTAATGTATAATCAAAGTTCAATCCAAAATTATGTCTTTCTGACCAAAAGTTTTTATCTGCATTACTTTTCCAGACCTCTCCTGGGTAATTTACAATCTCCTCATTTTCTAAGTTTTTTTTAATATTACCATAGCTATAAGTGAAAAACAAGTTGGTTTTAGAAGTCTTGTAGTAGTGCGACATGCCATAATTCATTTTTGGGAATACCCCTTGGGTATAATTTGAAAAGACATTTCCGTTATAACCAGATATTAAATTTTTGGACATGATAATGTTTAATACTACTCCACTTTCTGCATCATATTGCGCAGATGGATTTGTAATTACTTCCACCGATTTTATGTTAGTAGCAGATGTGCCTTCTAAAAACTCAAGCAATTCAGAAGATGATAAGTGTACTTTTCTATCATTAATATAAACTGTCGGTGCAGAACCTTTGACTTGTAAATTGCCGTCCAAAACAATTACACTTGGCGTATTTATAAGAACTTCCATGAGATTACCTTCACTCAATGCTGTTTTTTCTACATTAAATACTAAGCGATCAGCTTCTCTTTTTAATGTGGGTTTTTTTACTACAATTTCCACGGCATTTAAGGTCTCGGTAGATTCTTGCATTACAATGATGGGCAGTTCTATATTTCCGTTAACAACAATAGGGGTCAATTTCTCTCTATAACCAATAAAACTTGATTGTATAATATATTTTCCAGTTGTAACATTTTCAAAATGAAACAAACCATAATCATTACTAGAAGTTCCTGCAACTAAGGTAGAATCTTTATTATTAAGAAGTAATAAATTAGCATACGCTATTTCAACATCATTAATGTCTTTTATTTGCCCTTTTATTGTGTATTGCGACCAACCCAAGCACGTTGTCAATAAGCAAAAATACGTGCTTACTTTTTTTAAAGTTTTAATTGCTCTTAACATATTGATTACAAACATAGAATATTTAATCAATACGGTTTTACGGTAAAACCGCAAATCGATATCATCCATTACAATTAATATAATAAAAACCACTATTTTTAGCCAGAACAGTAATCCAATGTACGGGTTTTATTTCTTATAAATTTGATTACTTTTGCAATCTCACAGCAATAAAGCTGAATATAGTATACATGAAGCACATAAGAAACTTTTGCATTATTGCACATATTGATCATGGAAAAAGTACACTTGCCGACCGTTTGTTGGATTTTACGGGAGCTGTAACTGAACGAGAAAAGCAAGATCAACTTTTAGATAGTATGGACTTAGAGCGTGAACGAGGTATTACTATTAAGTCGCATGCTATTCAAATGGAATATATCTATAAAGGTGAAGAATATATCTTAAACCTTATTGATACTCCAGGACATGTTGATTTTTCATATGAAGTCTCTCGATCTATTGCTGCGTGTGAAGGTGCTTTATTAATTGTTGATGCTGCACAAAGTATTCAAGCACAAACCATTTCTAACTTATACCTAGCTTTAGATAATGATTTAGAAATTATTCCTGTATTAAATAAAGTAGATCTACCTAGCGCAAATCCAGAAGAGGTTACCGATGATATTGTAGATCTTTTGGGATGTGATTCAGAAGAGGTCATTCATGCTAGTGGAAAAACAGGATTTGGTGTTGAGAATATATTAGAAGCTGTTATAGAGAGAATTCCTGCACCTGCTGGCGACCCCGATGAGCCTTTACAAGCTTTAATTTTCGATTCCGTTTATAATCCATTTAGAGGAATTGAAACTTATTTTAGAGTGATTAATGGGGCTATTAGAAAAAATCAACAAATTAAATTTATTGCAACAGGAAAGACTTATGGTGCAGATGAAGTAGGTACTTTAAAGCTAAACCAAGTTGTAAAACAAGAAATAAAAACGGGTGATGTAGGGTATCTAATTACGGGTATTAAAGATGCTAGAGAAGTAAAAGTTGGTGATACGATTACGGATTCTAAAAATCCAACTAAAAATGCTATTGATGGTTTTGAGGATGTAAAACCTATGGTTTTTGCTGGGATATATCCTGTAGATACAGAAGATTATGAAGAGCTTCGTGCGTCTATGGAAAAATTGCAATTAAATGATGCGTCTTTAGTGTTTCAACCAGAAAGCTCAGCGGCTTTAGGATTTGGTTTTAGATGTGGATTTTTAGGAATGTTACATCTGGAGATTATTCAAGAACGTTTAGAGCGCGAGTTTAATATGACCGTAATTACCACAGTACCTAACGTATCATATCATGCTTTTACAAAAAAACATCCTAACGATATTATTGTACTAAATAATCCAACCGATTTGCCAGATCCATCAGGCTTAGATCGTGTTGAGGAGCCTTATATCAAAGCAACAATTATTACAAAAGCTGACTTTGTGGGTAATGTCATGTCTTTATGTATTGAAAAGCGTGGTCAAATTACCAATCAAACTTATTTAACTCCAGAGCGTGTTGAATTAAGTTTTGATATGCCATTAGCAGAAATTGTTTTTGATTTTTATGATAGACTTAAAACAGTTTCTAAGGGTTATGCTTCTTTTGATTATCATCCTATTGGAATGCGTTCTTCAAAGCTCGTGCGTGTAGATATTTTGTTAAACGCAAACCAAGTCGATGCACTTTCGGCATTAATTCATGCAGACAATGCTTATACTATTGGTAAAAAAATGTGTGAAAAATTAAAAGAATTAATTCCACGTCAACAATTTGATATTCCTGTTCAGGCAGCGATTGGCGCAAAAATTATTTCTAGAGAAACCATTAAGGCACTCCGTAAAGATGTTACAGCAAAATGCTATGGAGGTGATATTTCTCGTAAACGTAAGCTTCTAGAAAAGCAGAAAAAAGGAAAAAAACGCATGCGTCAAGTGGGTAATGTAGAAATACCTCAACAAGCATTTATGGCAGTTTTAAAACTGAACGATTAAAAAAAAGAGACCAATTTAATTGGTCTTTTTTTTTACATTATCTTTACTGTATTAGTTACAAGTCACATCATCGCTACTACTATCAAGTGCATCAAGATAGTCACTAAGTGATTGTCCATCTGGTAGAGTGATTGTTTGAGATGCTCCTGCAGCGGTAATTGTTGCTGTACCATCACCATTATCACAGTATTCAGTTGAAATACTCGAAATATCACAAGTTACACAGTCATTTTCTGAATCATTTGAATCATCATCAGAATTACAAGATGTAAAAGCGAATATACCGAACGCTAAAACAGGTAAAATTAGTTTTTTCATAATATAAATTTAGATTAATACTCTCAAAATTAGTAAAAAGTATTAATTATCCTAAATTTTAATGAATTATATGTCTTACAAATTATGAATTATTAAAGTAACAGTATTTACAATTATATATAAAAATCTTACTCATTATATGTGTTTCAATTTATATAATACAGTATAAGCTGTTATATATGAATTTTTTAAAGTTGTTTTTAGGTAAAGGATATAATAATAAGACTAAAAAAGCTATAAATAAAACCATTAAAAATAGGTTTACAATAAGTGTAATACTTATATATACTAAGCATAAATAATTACTCTTGTGTTATGTAGCACTAGTTATTGTTGAGCATGCTGTGATTTTTTATAAAAAGGATATCAGATTTTTGAAATATGTGTTATATGATTTTTCATTTGAAAGTACTTGAATACAACCCTTTTCTCCTTTCTCTTCCATTTGCTATTTTAAATAAAGAAAAAATCATCATTTTCCTAATGCATAATTCAGGTTAATGTGTTATAATTTGGACGCTTAATACGGTAGCTATAAGATACACTTGCACCAAAATGCTTTGACAATTCTCTACTAATACCATTTCTTGTTTGATATTACTGTAATATTTTGTATATTGTAGAATGCCAAAAAAGATACAAATTTCAGTTTTAGAGAGCGAGAAAGAATTACGCTTATTATTAACAAAAACAACAACTGACCGAGTTCGTGGA
>JABSPM010000079.1 GCA_013215095.1 Flavobacteriaceae bacterium
CATTGAGGATTATATAAACTGGTATAATTACGAAAGACTGCACTCTAGCTTAGCATTTAAAACACCCGCAGAAAAAGAACTTGAAATCAAAATGTTTAACTTGAATAAATCCGCTTAAAATTTGTACCAAATTTATTAGATGATCCATCAGGAAGGAAAAATAGAATTTGAACGGTCAAATTCTATTTTTTTTATCGGACACTAATGATAAGGAATGCTAAGGATAATAAAGATCGATATTCATTACTCTCAGAAAAAACAAAGATTTAAAAACGTATTATAAGCAATGGAAACCTAAAAAGTATTTTTTCGAATCCCCAAATGGAATGAAATATTCTGGAAAAAGTGTAGGAGCAATTGTTGCTAAATCTGCTTTAAAGGCAAATATCAAAAAAGGATCACACCGCATATACTTAGGCACTCGTTTGCAAATGCAAATAACTATTTAGACAATGGAACAGATTTAAGTTATATACAAACTCTTTTGGAGCATAGTAGTACAAAAACAACAGAAATATATACTCAGGTGGCTATAAATAATTTTAAGTTAATCAGAAATACACTAGATTTGTAAGTAAAAATATATGGAATATATAGGACATATGTCCTATATATCAATGTTGTGCGTCATATACTAACGACAAATAAATTTATGATAAAGATTAAATTGTTTACTGTTACAATTCTGTTACTTATCGTAAATTCTTGTACAGGACAAAAAAGTAAGAATGAAATAATATCTATCCCTTCGGAGAAGAAATTAGACGATAGCAGGCATAATACATCTAGTACTGAAAACTTCGTATTTAATTCAGACATTAACAATCAGATTAGTCAGGTAGTAAGGACAATTTTCCAAGACAGCAAAGGTTTTTTTTGGTTTGGGACTGAAAACGGAGCTTTTAAACTTGTAGATAATTCATTAATACATATAGATAATATCATTAGTGAATCAGGAAAAGGTGTAACGATAAAAGATATTACGGAAGACAATGATGGTAAAATCTGGATAGGACACACAGATGGGATTAGTAGTATTGACGGCGAAAAAGTGACAAATTATTACGAATCTGACGGATTAATAAGTAATGATATATGGTCTATCGCTACTGACAAAAAGGGTAGAATCTGGATTGGATCTATAGATGGTGTTTGTGTTTTTGATGGTCAAGCGTTTACGAAATTTACTCTTCCCGAAGGAAAAGTAGATTCTACTTTAGGTATTTCAAGTACAAGAATGGTTCATAGTATATTCGAAGATAGTAATGGCACACTATGGTTTAGTTCCAATGCTGGTTTGTTTTCATATGCTAATAATTCACTTGCAAATGTTTCTAAAAAGGTAGGTGTCGAAACGAATTTTATCAATGAAATTTTTGAAGACAGAAATGGTAAATTATGGGTGTCAACAAAAAATGGACTCTATAATTTAATAGATAATAAGGGAATAAATATTACAAAAGGGAAAATTGAAACAGGAAAGGGGATAGGAAGTATTGCAGAAGATAAAGATGGTAATCTATGGTTTGTCTCTAATCAACATTATTTATATGCTTATGATGGCAATGAACTTATAGAATTTAATAAATCAGAGAATAATAAAGGACCTGTAGTTTTTCAAATATTTAAAGACCAGTGCAATAGACTTTGGTTTGTTGGTTTTGGAGGTGCTTTTAGATTAGAAAATGGAAAATTTATTCATGTAACAAAGAATGGACCTTGGTAAGATAAATACGAACGCACAACACGGTGTATAAAACATAGCTAATAAATACTTAATCAAAAGGTTTGTGTATATTTACAGAGACCGCCAAATCTTTTAATTTGGCTTTTTAAATGATAAATTAAAAACAAAACACAAAAATTCGGCTCTGTGTTAATCCGAAAAGTTAGTGTCTTTTTGCACGCTACGTTTATACACAAACCGTTAGGTAATATAAAAAAAGAAAAACTATAAATACAGAATATTATGACAAAAACAAAGAAATCATTGAGTTGGTATCATTACATTGCAATATTTTTCTCAGGATTATTTTTAACTAATGCAATTCCTCATTTTGTAAATGGTATTTCCGGAGATGCTTTTCCAACACCATTTGCGGATCCTCCAGGAAAAGGACTTTCTTCTTCTTTAACAAATGTTTTATGGGCTTTGTTTAATTTATTTATCGGTTATTTGTTATTAAGGATAAGTAGATTAGAATCTAAAAACAAATTTGAAATGCTAATTTTTTTCGCTGGAATTATATGTGTAAGTATCCTGTTAAGCATTAGTTTTTCGAATAAAATAGACATGTGATATTATAGTAGTCAAGGCTATAAAAATATGTGAAAACAATACTTTAAATAAAGATACATTACCTAACAAAATATAAACTGCATTAAAACGCATTTTACATTAACCGTTACCTGTAATTTATGAAAAACATTCTGCTAATATTTTTACTACTTATCTCTATTGATTGCAAATCACAAGACAAAAAAGCAACTGAAAAAATCAATGTTCTATTCATAGGAAATAGTTTGACCTATTACCACGATATGCCAGAAACACTGCAAAAAATATTAAATGAGACTGCATCTAATTTTAGCATTGAGCATAGCACATTTCCTGGTATGTCATTGGATGGTCATTTGAACAATGTAATTGAATCACGAACGGAAAACGGAATTAGTACTCGTAAAAAAGAAGATGGAGAAAAAACCGAAACAGAAGTTAAGTTATCCGAAAAGGACTGGGATATTATAATTCTTCAAGAAGGGACTGTCCGACTTTTAATTCCAGAGGCCAAAGAATACAAGGTGGAAACAGCGATTGCCGAAATAAAGAATCGTATTTCAAACCAAGAATGCAAGTTTATTTTATTTAAAACTTGGCCTTCAAAAGAAGAATACCCAAAACAATATTGCTATTCAAAATGGGCAATTAATCATTTATTGGAAAATGATAAGTATTGCTCACCAGAAATACAGAATTTAGAGCAAGAAATTGAGTTAATCAATGAAGAGTATAATTCTGTGGCTGAAAAATATGGACTCATAACTTCTAGTAATGGGAACAAAGTGTATGAGATTCTGACTGAATATCCAGATATAAATTTATACGAGGATAGCATTCACCCAAACAAATACGGAGCATTTTTAAACGCTTGTATTTTTTACAGAATGTTAACTAAAAAAAGTCCATCTGATTTAAAATTTAATGGTGAAATTGAACCAAATATAGCGGAATTATTAAAAAAGGTAGCTGAATAAAAAAACTACAGGTAACACGATGTAAAATTCATTGCAAGACCTCGTATACTCTCAAAAATCCTACAGGATGTTTTTATTTGCTAAATTGGTAGGATAAACGAGCAACGCTTTTTACATTAACCGTTAGCATTAATTAAAACCAAATGGATAGAATATAATTTAGCCCGTTAATAGTTCGGAATTTTTAAAAATTAATTCAGAATTATTTAAGACTCATAATTATGAATACCTGAATGAAATACTGACATTAACAAAATCATACCCAATACAAATAAATAAATCATTTAACAAAATGATAGAAATTAGAATGATATTGGTCGATTATTCTAAAGAAAACATAAGTGACTTAGCATTTGAAATACCCAAACTAAAACCAGCGGAAAAGGAATACTCGGATATGATAATGGAAACGACTGGAAATAAAGTAATGCTAAGAACAACGTGTATAGCTTATTGCGACTTAATTTCTTAGGCGAAGTTCATTGCAATTCACTACATTTGTTTTTAGCGGAAAATCATAGTTGATTTTCCGGCAACGAGCCATAGTGTGCCGAGCAAGCAAAGTCTATAAATTAATAGGTTTTGTGAACTGTATTTAAGATGATGGACCCGACCTACCAACGTCGATGTATAGGAGTAGGCGTTAAGCCACCTAAAGGTGCATTGGTAAAGCGCCATTGTATTGCCCGTTTAGGAAACGGATAATGGAGAATTATTCAGGTAGTATTAGAAGAGATGAATTAAAGTGAACCCCTTCCGAGGTGTCGAGAAATAGGAACATACTGTTAAAATCTACGGCGTATGCTACGGAGTTAAAAAGTATAACGGCAACCTATTTACTGGTTATACGGCAGGCGTCATTCAGGGGGCATGAATTCTAATTAGGGGTAATTACGGAACTCGGGAATCTGAAAATTTACGGAACTTTACAATGCAAATCGGGCAAAAGAATGAAAACCAAAAACCGTGCTTTTTTCAAAACAATAGAACAAACCAAAGAAATTGGATTTAGACCTTGTGGACATTGCTTGCGAGCAGACTATAAAATTTAGAAAAATGGACTTATTTAATACTTCTAAAAACACCAATATTTTGCCTTTTGATGGAGAAGCTATTTATTACGGTTCAGTAATGAACAAAGAGCAATCTCAACATTTTTTCGACCAATTATTACATAATATTCAATGGGCAAACGACAAAGCCATCATTTTTGGAAAATTGATTATTACTAAGCGTAAAGTAGCTTGGTATGGAGACAAACCATTTGATTACACGTATTCAAAAACTACTAAATCGGCTTTACCTTGGACTAAAGAACTATTAGAACTCAAAGAAATTATAGAAAATAAAACAGGAGAAAAATTTAATTCTTGTTTGCTTAATCTATATCACAATGGAGATGAGGGAATGGCTTGGCATAGTGATAACGAAAAAGATTTGAAAAAAAATGGTGCAATTGGTTCATTAAGTTTTGGAGCTGAACGAAAATTTTCATTTAAACATAAAGAAACAAAACAAACTGTTTCCATAAATTTAGAAAAAGGTAGTTTATTGGTTATGAAAGGGAAAACGCAAACGAATTGGCTTCACCGTTTACCACCAACAAAAAAAATAAAAAGCCCGAGAATAAATTTAACTTTTAGAACAATAGAAATTTAGTCTAGGATGTGGACGTAAAAAATACGAACGCACAACAATGTATAAAAATAATAGCGGTTTTAGTGCTAAATTCAAAGTGAGTATCTTTTTATAAAGTTTAGTGATAAATTGAAAGATATGTGCTTTGAAATTCGCTACTATTCTTAGTGTGACGAGCAAGTAAAATACTATAATCAATAGGTTTTGTGAACTGTATTTAAGATGGTGGACCCGACCCACCAACGTCGATGTATAGGAGTAGGCGTTAAACCACCTAAAGGTGTATTGGTAAAGCGCTATTGTATTGCCCGTTTAGGAAACGTATAATCGATAATTATTCAGGTTGTATTAGAAGAGATGAACTAAAGTGAACCCCTTCCGAGGTGTCGAGAAGTTGCAACATTCTGTCAAAATTTACGGCATATGGTAAGGCGTTAAACCGTATAACGGCAACCTATTTACTGGTTATACGGCAGGCGTCATTCACAGGGGGCATGAATTCTAATTAGGGGTAATTACGGAACTCGGGAATCTAAATATAGATGTAAAGGGGAAATCACAATAGGAACACCCTAGAGGATGAAAACCAATGTTATATTCAGAGGCGGACTAATCCGTATTAGTGATGAAGGTTTTGTA
>JABSPM010000008.1 GCA_013215095.1 Flavobacteriaceae bacterium
ATATCTTTCCAGGTATCTGCTGCGCAAATCACTGAAATTATACCAATGAGAAGGATGTCGTCTAATCTGTGAAGCTTGTTTATATCGCTTCTAGGATCGTCTATTTGGCTAAAAATAGACCTAAAGTTGCTAGTTGTTTCCGAAGTATTTAAAATGTTGATTATCAGTGTAATATACTAAAAATCAATCACAAAAACAACTAATAATCGATTGAAATTAAATTGTTTGTCTTAAATTTAATAACTCTAATTTTTTACTTTAAAAAGTATGAGTTTGCCCTGAGGTTGTACCCCAAAAGCTCTAATACTCTTCTTTATTACAAAGTTCAAAAATTCTAGCCCGAATTATAAATCAGCTACCCTACCCCCTTAAATAATATCCGTTTTTCTTTTTGAGCAAGGGGAGGAGCATTTATATACATATCCTAAGCCCTCTAGTTTTCTCAAAAAACATATATACAAAAGTCTTTATAGTATTCTCTACTATAGCTGTTATGCTTTATATCGTTTAAATTTAATACTACTAAGCCTTAAACTACTTTTTGTTAAAACAGCTTTTGTTGTAAAAGACCTCAAATGTTTAAACTGAATGATACTGTATTTTTGATTTTTTTGCAATCTTGTTAAATCCATATCAGGAAAATACTCATAGGTCTTTTTGTTTGATTTTTCTAGCTGTAAATATGTAGGAATGCCTTCAACTTGATTATTATAAAAATCTGCTTCATTATACACAAAGTTAGTATTGAGCCTCTCAAAGTCTAATTCGTAAAACTCCAGTTCTAAATCTAGGTAGAT
Organism: Flavobacteriaceae bacterium; assembly: GCA_013215095.1. Classification (GTDB taxonomy): domain Bacteria; phylum Bacteroidota; class Bacteroidia; order Flavobacteriales; family Flavobacteriaceae; genus DT-34. Next base: position 798 of record JABSPM010000008.1, read on the forward strand.
TTTTAACAACGTTTTTCTACGAGTAACCCATTTTGTAAACCTATTAATTACCATTCGGTAAATACCATTATATGTGTTATGCCTTTATCCGTTGGCTTTTTAGCAATTATATAGGTCGATTTCTCTTTTTTATAAACTGTATAGCCATATCCATTACTGCCATTGTATGTATAACCCATTGATAAAAGTTTATCTTTAATACTTCTTACATCAAAAGAATCTGTAATATTTATATCTATAACATTTGGTTTGTCTTTAGGACTTAATACTTTGATTACAATTGTATTTTTAAACTCATTATTATAGTACCTTGCATAAGTTCTTGTATTGCTTTCTTTTTCTCCATTACTGTTTTTAAATTTTCTAAAGCCATAACCATCAATCATTAATTCATCAATAGAAACAAAAGATATTTTGGTTAGCTTATCAATCAGTTTAAAATCAAAGTTTTGAGCTGTAGCAATATTTGTAGCCAAAACGAATAAGGTTAAAATTACTGTTCTAATCATAGCTTAATCAATCTTAATTCTGTAATCAACTGCTCTTTCTCCCTTATCAATACGGTTTAGTTTGTCATTGACAAAATAAAAATACCTGTGGTCTTGTCTCCATCCATTACCTGATAAAACAACGTGTGCATCGTTATAGGTTTTGTAAACCAATCGGTAAATAGTTACTTGTGAGTTGGCTTCTACTAACTCTTCTTTATCTACTTTTTCTTTAAATTCACTTATAGGCATACCAATATATACCTTATCTAAGGTTTTAGTCATTAACTTGGTTGGGTTTGCTCCACAACTTAGAAGTATAATTGCTGTAAAATAATGACCGAAAGGTAATTGTATTGATTAAATTTCATAATGACCTTTCGGTTATGAAATTTGACAATAAAAAAGAGCTTCTTAAATTAGCTCATAAGGTAAAAAAGCTAAGAACCGAAAAAGGGGTTACACAAGAGGAAGCCTATAACGATACTGGTATTCATTTTGGTAGAATTGAACAAGGTAAACGAGATGTTTCTTATACAACTTTGCTTAAAATTAGTATGTATTTTGGATTATCATTGCAGGAATTTTTTGGTAAAGGTTTTTGATTACTCTTCCCATACCATACTCAATACTGTATTACAAGAAGATGTAATAATACAGTATTCAAAAAAATTATAATCTCTATCATCTTCCCAATCATTTAATTTAAACCAAATAGATTTCCATATTGGTTGCTTAGAATGTTCTTTGGGGTAAATTTTACCCTTTTCAAAATACTCCAAAGCAACTGAATCATCAGGTAATTTAGATTTTGTTCTATCAATTATAAAGTGGGGGTAGTCATCAGGTCTTTTCCAATAAGATACTTTAGAATTATGACTATGAATAAGGCATAATGGACAATCTCCTAATTCAAAATACTTAAAAGCTACAGAAGTAATGCTAACATTAAAAAAAGATGATAGATTTCTAATAAGTTCTGGAGAGAATTTTTTACCTTTTTGTTTCTTATAAAATAAATCTGATGGCATTAATAATTCAGAAGCAAAGTCATTAGCTTCCCATTCTTGAACTCCTCTTTTCATTTGCTCTATTGAAGATTTAAACCAATTTAGTGTCAAATCATTATCGCTATGCTCTTCTAATTCCAATTTATTATGGAGTAGTAAATGACCTAGCTCGTGAGCAATTGTAAATCTTTTTTTTTCTTCATATGGAATTTCAGAATTAATTTTAATAATATTCTTTTTATTTCCTCTGATAATTTTGCCATCTGAATTGCTAAGTGGTTCTTCTACAAGAAATGCTCCTAAACCTGATACAAGAATATCCATAGGAATATCAATAATACTATCACAACCTATTTCTTTTAAAAGTGCTTTTGCTCTTATAGCTCCTCTTTTATTCTTCTTCATCTAAATTTTCAATAATTTCAAGTAGGTTTTGCTCTTTTATTATATCTATAATTTCTTCAATACTTAAATTCTCTAAATTTCTAAACTGTACCTGAAATTTATTATTCCTGAGAATTTCTAATAAATAATTTACAGGTTTATCAATGTTATTGTTTATTGCATCTTTAAACATTTTAGCTTTTTCATATAACCTTTCATCTCTTAACTTCTTTATTTTTCCTTTTAGTAAAAAAGCTTCTTTTTTATAGTTATTTGAAGCAATAGTATTAATCTCTGAAACATTATACTCAAAACCTTCTAAATAGCAGTCAAGAGTGGAATCATCTTCATTTAGAATTGAAGAAATAATTTTCTTATCTATAAATTTATCTAGGTTGTTCATTTTCTTAGTTCTTTTAGATGTTTTTGAATAATAGGTATTTTTCTATCCAAGCGTTTTTTGATATTTGTTAATTCTTTGGCTGATATACCAAAAAGCTGTTCTAAATCACTTCTCTTCATTCCATTAATTATATAAGGTTCAAAAAGTAATAATTCTTCATCCGATGCATTTAATGATTCCAAAATATGCTCACATTCTTTTAATAAATCTTCATATTCCGAATCTTTTTCTTCATATTTATCATTATCTAAAATTTGCCAAGTAAGATTGGATTTTTGTAATTCTTTTTTAATAATTTTATGAATTATACTATCTAAGGCACTTATAAATTGTTTTCTAAAATCTGGAAAATCATCTTTATACCACTTTCTTCCATCACTTTTCAAGAATGAAGCAATTGTTTCAGAAATGAAATCTTCAACCTTAAACCCTCTCAATCCATTTTGAACATCAAATTTAATATTGAATTTTGATGAAAGGCGAAATATTGTGTATTTAAACATTCGTTGATAAAAAGCCTCAGTTAAAATCTTCTGAAGCTCATCAACAGTTTCTTTATATGAAGCTATATCTCTTTCTTGACTTGTCATCTATATAGTAATGCTATATTTTTTTTTAAAAATTCCTTCCGATGGAAATTTATTGATTTTTTTTAGCATAACCATATATAAATCAATTAAAAATCTTAAATCTTATGGCAACAAATCCACCAAAAGACAATAGCAGAAAAGGAGCAGTAAAGAAACGTTCCCAAATTTTTAACCCAAAAACAGGAAGATGGGTTAAGAGAAATAAAAATAATGGACAGTTTATGGATGTGAAACAGTCAGATAACAAGCCATTTAAAGGTGTCCGTAAAGAAAAATAAATTTAAAATAATAGATAAAATGAAAGTAGGAGACAGAAAAAAAATGAATTATTCTGAATTATCAAATGGAGACATTGGAATTTCAATGAAGAAGGCTATAAAACTAATTGAGAAAAGTCCTTATTATGATGAAATTTATGAACTTTTAAAAATCGCTGAAATTGAAAATGATTTTATTCCTATTGAGGGAGCAAATTCATTAGTTGATACAATTATCAATATAGATAATAGTTTTGAAAAATTTGATGTTCAAACAGAATTAAAAAATGTTAGATGTAATGGTCTTTTAGACACAAAAAGTGCGGTTTTAGAAATTTCTAACATTGCTGATGAGGGTATTCTAAAGAAAACAAGAACAGACTTAATTAAAGGGATTACAAAATATTCTGTTAAGTCTGACTATTTAGACTTATACCAAGCAGACAAATTTTTAAATTACTGCTTGAAAAATGAATATGATGATATAATTAAACTCAACTTAGAATCTTTAGATAATAAAAATTTGAGTAATGAATATCAAAAACAATTCAGATTCTTGAAAGACAATAATAACGATTATTTTATAAGAGCAATAACATCGGTAGATAGATACAAAGACTATAATATTAGATTTTCCGTTTTCATAGCTCTTGTATCTCTCTATGGATTAATAAAATCGAAAAAAGAAGAGTATGTAGTTAGTTATTACACGTGTAGTGAATCTGATGTAAAAGTGGTATTTAGGAGAACATATTTTAGAACAATAGCTAAAGGATTAGATATAGGTTTTGAATTAGAATTGGTAAATGATGAAATAAAGAGAGAAGCCGTAAAATTTAATGGTCTTTTTAGTATTAATTATGATAATGATAGTGTTTTATCAATTAAGCCAAATTTAAAAGCTAATATTATCAGTTTTTCTCATAGAATAGGAATGAAAAAAGTTAGTTTACTACTTCAAGGACTATCTGATGCAATTGATGAATTTATAGAAATGGTTTATCAAGATGCTAAATATATAAAGCAATCAAAATCTCCAAAAGAATTAAAGAATTATTTGTATCAGAAAGTATTACACGCTCAACAGAAAGATTTCAGGGAGAAATATCGTAAAGAGGTTCAAAAAGTAATAGAAAAAGAAAATGTAAGTACAATATATCAATTACTTGATTTAATGAATAAAATTGATTTGATGATAGATGATTCAGATATAAAAGCTAAAGATTATTGGAAAAACAAACTATATGATGTGCTAATTAACAGTAAAAAGTTTGATTCATAATGAAAACATTTAATAATTGCTTCCGTGATTTTAACAAAAAGTATTCATATGTTGAACTTTTTTTACAAAAAACTTATTCAGATAAATCTGTAAGAATTTTTAAATGGATAAGTATTCCCTGTGGTATATTATTCCTTACTGGAGATATTTTAATGATGTTAAAGATATGGGGAAATTTGGGGTATTGGCTAATGCTTATTTCTTGTTTACCAATTATAATTTATGTATTTGTTATACAAACTTACTTAGCTAAAAAAGAACTAAAATCAAAGGGATTGCCTAAACCAAAAAATATACCAGCTAACTGGTTTAAATGGACTTCTCCTGAATTAGAAGATTTAAGAATTAAAGTGGTTTTTCAAAGTTATGAAAAACAAGCTATAAAGGATGAAACTATTGAAAACCTTATCAAGATTGGCTATCAAGAATACAATGAACCGATAAAAGACCCTTTTGTTTTTTTTGAAAAATTATTTGAATATATAGGGAAAACCTTTTTAGGAATTTTAATAGGGTTTCTTATTGCTGAGCTCAATAATAATTATTCAACCGAGAATTTTAACTCAACTCTTAGATTAATTATAGGATTGCTTTTAATGGCAGGTTTGTTTGCCTATATGTGGAAATTTATGTTTAAAAGAGCATATTTTGAGAATATTGTAAGCAGAAAAGAAAAGCTAAAAGAATTTGTTTTTGCTTTAAATAATATCTTATTGTTAAGGAAACAAAATAGATGAAAATGAACTATCAAATAGAAATAGATAAAGCAATTGATTCATGTTATTTTGGTAGCGAGGATATTTATGACTATCGAAACACACCTTTAGAAGCTATTATGAATAGTTTTTATGGGTTTTGCAGGACTAACCTTGATATAAATTCTAATGCCTTAAAATTCTGGTATATTCAATTAACGAAAGAGTTTAAATTATGCATCGATATACATTAGAGGATTACGCAGTACTTGCTCATAATATTCTAAATTCAGAAACACAACACCTATCTAACAAAGGGATTATATCAGAACTTTTTAATGATACACCTATCAATGATTTTGAGAGTATCGTAAAAAACAGAATTACTATTATTGATAGTTATTACTCAACTCAAATGAGTAAGCGTTTATATGGTATTGATGAATTAGCTAAAGCTATTTCTGATTATTCTGATGTTGCTTTAAAAACTGAAACAGCTAAATTTCTTAATAGCCCAAGTGAGGATAATATAATAAGCACATTATTTTTGAAAGAATATGGTATAGACAAATCAGGTAAACCTTTTGGTAAAGCAATCTCGTTAATATCTAAATACATCTATTTTTTGAATGATGGTAATTTTCCAATTTATGATAGTTTGGCAATAGATTCATACAAACTACTTAAAAAGAATGGTCTTATAGGTATTAAAACAGCAATAAACGAGAATAATTATTTTGCTTATATCAAGGATCTTAATTCGGCAACTAATATCAACGATTATGAAAAGTTAGATAATCTACTTTGGTTGTTAGGTAAATTATCAAAAGGTAGTTTTTCAATCTTAATGAATAAAAGTAAGTACGAAAGTTTAATCAAGGGTTTAAGTGTAAAATTGAAGTCTGTTAAGAGTAAACAAAAGGATAATCTAATTCGTCAACACATCGAAGGTATATATCAAACTTCAGATTTATTTTCTGATAATCAAAAGACCTTTTTTGAATTTGTATTTCGTCTAAAGTAACAAATCCCCACAGCCCAAAATCCAGTTTTTTCGTACCTCAAAATCCTCAGTCTTTTGTGCTGTTCCGCTCACCTAACAAGTTTAGCGTTTTTTTTGTCTTTGAGGTAACTGACAAACATTAGATTATTTTTGAGCATATCCATGCTGCAAATTATCAGGTAAGTAAAGCATGGAGAGTAAGAAAAAAATTTAAAGATATTTTGGCAACCAAACAATTAGTGAGGCCTTTAGTTTGTTTGTCAAATGGGGAGCAAGCGTGCTAAATACTAAAATTAAGGAACTTGTAAAAGTTGCTAAAATGTTTAACGGACACCTAAAAGGCGTAATAAATGCTCTTACAAATAGCTTCTCTAATGCAATGACTGAAAGACTAAACTGCTAAATACAAGTAACTATTATGTATTTCTGTTTCAAGTACTGCTATTCTTAATCTTTTCTCAAAAAGTAAAGAGGATAATTTAAATCATCAACTTTTTTAAATATTTTAAACCCAAACTTGTTGTATAATTTTAAATTTTCAGGTGTTGTAGTCTCAACAATTATTGGTAAATTCTTATTTTTATAACAATCAAACAATTCAAAAATCAACCTTACACCAAAACCTTTTCCATTATCTTTATGATAAGCACCCATTAGTATTGGGTGAATATGAGGTTTTTTAATATGATGTTTATTTAATGTTCTCTCACGTTTCAAAACTTTAAACACACGACTTAGTCCTATACATTTTATAACTAATCTTAAATCCAATAAAATAGTTTTTAACGTTGTTTTTTTTAAATGTGGATATTGCAACAATATGCATGCCCTTCTATTGTTAGATAAAAAAATCTCACCAAACATTAAACTATTATCAAATAAGTACTCCATTAATACACGTAATCGCATACTTCTATTTTTGTCTTGTTTCACAACATAATTTATAGAGTTTGGAATTTTGATAGGGTCAAATGCAGAACATAAAATGTTCACTACTATTTCTCTCTCTTTAATTGTAGCTTTATGCACTAATTGTTTTTGCGTCATTATAAGCAAAAACTCAGAACTATACAAAATAATTCTGAGTTAAAAATTCAAATGCAAGTTACAAATTAATTCCCTCCTTGTGATGATTGAGTAGGCTCAATTTTATCCTTGTTAATTGCTGTAGAGCTTTCGTTAACACTCTCTGGGTTGCAAGAAAAAATAAAAATAGATAACATCATAATTTTTTATATTAAACTGATTATGATTAATTTAAAAAATGAATCTTTTCACTTTTAGCGCACATTTTGGGGATGAAAACGCTTGTAGGCAACACCTTAAGGAAGAACGTGATAAGATAGGTGTGGTTGGTCAGCTTTTTAGCTGTAAAAATCATTATTGGATAAAGAGTCGTTGGAATTATGAGTGTAAATCTTGTCGTAGTCGTACATCTCTTTGTAGTGGTACGATAATGCAGGGCTCTAATCTATCATTTTTAACAAAACTGTAAAATACAATTACTCAAACCTTATGATGACTTGCATCTATACAAAGCTTTGCGGAGTTAGCTCCACCGAATATGTCTATTATAGAATACTCAAAGGGATTTTCAAGCCCCTTCGCCAGATATAACATTTTTAAAATATTTAAACGAAGGACAACAATAAACGTTAAAAGTAGGTTTTGCATCACAATTCTTTATATTTTTGAGCGTATGAAAATTAAAATGGTATCGAAACATAAGTTTTTTTTAGTATTCAGCTGTACTATTGGTTTAGCAATGCAATTTTGTTTTGGACAAAATATAGCGATTCTAAAATATAAAGGCGGTGGTGATTGGTATAGTAATCCCACTGCTATTCCCAATTTAATAGAATTTTGTAATGCCAATATAAATACAGCACTTCAAAAAAAACCACAAACTGTTGAAGTTGGTAGTGTAGATATTTTTCAGTTTCCATTTTTACACATGACAGGACATGGCAATGTTTTTTTTAGCGCATCTGATGCCGAAAATCTAAGAAAATACCTCATCTCTGGAGGCTTTTTACATATTGATGACAATTATGGTATGAAGCCTTACATTACAGAAGAATTAAAAAAAGTATTTCCAAATACGGCATTGATAGAAATCCCTAAAACGCATCCTATTTTTAATAGTGCATATAAGTTTCCTGAGGGTTTACCAAAAATTCATGAACACGATGGTTTACGCCCGCAAGCGATGGGTATTTTTAAGGAAGGTCGTTTGGTTCTTTTGTTTACTTTTGAAAGTGACCTAGGTGATGGTTGGGAGGATCCTGAAGTCCATAATGACCCTGAAGAAGTCCGATTAAAATCACTTAAAATGGGAGCTAATATTATAAAATATGTTTTTGAGCATTAACCCAATATCAGTATTGGTGTAGGCTTATTTAAATTTCCTGTTTGTCGCAGGCTCATCTATAACCATTAGACAACAATATGAGATTATTTGAAAGTATTTTATCTGCTGTTTTGCTAACCATAATACTCTGGGATTTAGGTTTTATTTCTGCCTTAAGCGCAAGCATTCCTATAGGTATTTGGATGAATGAAACAAGAAAAGCTAGTCATTTTAATAAATTAACGATAGATTAAATGCAACAGCTTACACATTACAACACAAAATTTCGTAAAAGAACTTTTCCAATTACTTTGGTTTGTGACCAAGTCACTAATGCGCCTAATATTGGAAGTCTATTTAGAACAGCAGATGCCTTTGGCATTGAAAAACTTATACTTTGTGGCAATCCTATGACGTTTGGCAGAAAAATGACAAAAACTTCACGTTCGACTGAGAAATATGTTCATTTTGAAATTGCTAAAACTGCCCTATCTTGTGTAGAACACTTACAATCAGAAGGGTATCAGATTATTGCCTTAGAAATTACAACCACAAGTCAACCTATACATACACAACAATTTAATATCACTAAGCCTATTGCACTCGTCATCGGTGATGAAAACTATGGCGTCTCTGAAAGCATTTTAAATCTATCAAACAGTATCATACATATAGATATGTTTGGACAAAATAGTAGTATGAATGTCGTACAAGCCACAAATATTGCTTTATACGAAATGACTAAACAATTTCTTTAAGTATTTTATATCTTTACACCATGGATTCAAATAGCATCTCAAAAGGCATCTTAAAAGCACTCGGAATCATTTTAGGAATCGCTTTACTTCTGTCCTTTTTATATAAAATTCAATCGGTTATAGTTTATATTGCTATAGCTGCTGTCATCTCCTTAATTGGACGTCCTATCGTGTTATTTTTAAGACGACAACTGAAATTTAAAAACACTTTTGCTGTAGTAACCACAATGTTCATTTTTATAGCACTTTTCGTTGGTCTTATTGCCTTATTTGTGCCTTTATTAACAGAACAAAGCAAAAATTTATCCCTTTTAAATATTGATGAATTACAAAGTAACATTGAACATTTATACGCTCAAATCATGGCGTATTTTGAAATTTCAACGGCTGATGTAGAACAATCGTTAAAAAACTCTGGATTATTATCCAAAGTAGATTATTCCGTCATTCCAGACTTCTTGAACGCCTTTGTTAGTGGCTTGGGAAACTTTAGTATAGGTTTATTTTCTGTGCTGTTTATCTCCTTTTTCTTTTTAAAAGATAGCAAATTATTTGAAGAGGCCACAATGACTTTCATTCCAGATACTAAAACGTCACGAACAAAAAAATCATTTTCTATTATTAAAGATTTATTATCACGATATTTTGTTGGTTTGGTATTTCAAATTTTAATATTATTTATCATTTATACCATCGTCTTATTGATTTTTGGTATTCATAATGCTATTGTTATTGCATTTCTATGTGCTTTATTAAATTTAATCCCTTATGTTGGACCGCTAGTTAGCGGTTTCTTAATGGCATTACTTACCATGTCTAGCAATTTAGAAGCGAGTTTTAGCGAGGTTATCTTGCCAAAAACAATGTATGTAATGCTTGGTTTTGTTTTTGCACAAATGGTAGATAATTTTTTTAGCCAACCTATTATATTTTCAAAAAGCGTAAAATCACATCCTTTAGAAATATTTTTAGTTATCATTATTGCAGGTATTTTATTTGGTATTATAGGTATGATTATAGCCGTACCTAGTTATACTGCTATTAGAGTCATTCTTAAAGAATTTTTATCTGACAATAAGATTGTAAAAGAATTGACTAAAAATTTATAATTCAATATTGAAAAAAAATATTTTAAACCCTGACATTCAGAAATTTATAAATACAAATATAAATTCAAATTTAAGCCAATTAATTTTAAAAGGTACGCCTTTTAACACTGTATCTATACAAGATATTGTAGAACAAATTGAAGCTAAAAATAAGTGTAAATATAAGCTTCCAAGTTGGTTTGAAACTGCGACTATTTATTATCCAAATAAGTTAAACATTGCGCAAAGTTCTTCAGAAATTGCAGCGTCATATAAAGCGAAATTAATATCAGGGAACTCAATTATTGATCTTTCGGGTGGATTTGGAGTAGATTGTTATTACTTTTCAAAAGCTTTTAAAAATGTTATACATTGTGAACTTAATCCAAATTTACAACCGATTGCGCAATACAATTTCAAACTTCTAAAAGTACCAAACATCAAATCAATGCAAAATGATGGCTTAGAGGTTTTAACTCAGCTAGACCAGAAGTTTGATTGGATCTACATAGACCCTTCTCGTCGCCATGACGTTAAGGGTAAAGTATTTTATCTTAGTGATTGTGTACCTCATGTACCTAAACATTTAGAGCAACTATTTAAATACTCTCAAAACATCTTAATTAAAGCTTCTCCTATGTTAGATATAAGCATAGGACTTAAAGAACTTAAGCACACAAAAGCATTACATATTGTCGCTATTAACAATGAAGTTAAAGAATTGCTGTTTGTTCTTGAGAAAGGTTATAAGGCTGAAGTTAATATAGTAACCGTTAACCTTAAAAAAAATACCACACAGAAGTTTAATTTTCTACTTCATGCCGAATCTAAAGCAATTTCTAATTATTCTGTACCAAAAGCATACTTGTATGAACCCAATGCGGCATTAATGAAAGCTGGTCCCTTTAAACTTATCTCTGAGAATTTCAGTGTTTACAAATTACACAAGCACACTCATTTATATACTTCTGATGTTCTTATGACATTTCCAGGACGCCGATTTGTAGTTAAAGAAACGCTTAGTTATAATAAAAAGATTCTTAAATCGAAATTGTCCAACCAAAAATTAAATATCAGCACAAGGAACTTTCCTGATAGTGTTGCACAACTAAAAAAGCAATTTAAAATTAAAGATGGTGGTCATCTATATGTTTTTTTTACCACTGATCAAGACCAAAATAAAATAGTAATTATTTGTGAAAAAGCATAAAAAAGGCCGCCAAATGACAGCCCTAATAATCCTTTCGTAGCTTATAACATTAACCTTAAACTATAGCCATTATAAGGATATCTAAAATTATTTTTATAGTATTGTATTCGTTTTGAAACTTTATTTAAAATGTAAAGTTATGAAAACAATCATTAAATACCTAGTTTAATGCTACAATAACATTTTTTACGATAATATTTTTTGCTTCCAACTACTCCTACAAATAATGCATTTAAATCTACTTTTCTAGGGCTTTTTTTTCTCCATTAGAAAACACGCGATAGTAGGTTTCGTTTTCAATCATAAGACCTTCAGAAGTTCGCTCAGGAAAATATTTGTCAAATAGAACATTATAAGCATAGAAGCTTTACTAATTTTTCAGCAAATATTGTTTCAGAACTCATTGCATATAGCTTTTTACCTAAAAAAACCTTCTATTAAATATCAAACTATTAAGACTAATCAGTTAGCGTTTTATTAATCGAACCCAGGTCATTATTAGCTCGAACATTAATGGAATTACTATAGTCGCCAAGCCTTTAGCCTATTAGTTATGGCATTTAAGTAAGTTTTGTTTTTCATAATAAAGAAAACTAGGGTAGATCACAAGCTGCACCAACCACATCCAAATAAGAACAACAAGTCCTGCATCAAAAAGGAGTCTAATTATATTTATGTCCATAAATAGTATTAAAGTTAGATAAATAGTGTTCTGCATTTTCAATATGCTGTTGTTTTTTTTCTGGTGGCATTTTATCAAACATAGAAACCAACATTCCTAATCTAGGATTTTTCTTAAAGAAACCGCGATGCGTATCCATAAATCGCCAAAAAAGACCATCCCAAATTGCTTGCCATTCGCCTTTCTTATAATTACTCATTTTCATTAAGTAGTTACTACCACTTATATATGGTTTTGAAGCCATTAATCCGCCATCTGCAAACTGACTCATTCCATATACATTTGGTACCATTACCCAATCATAGCTATCTATAAAGAGTTCCATAAACCAACGGTATACTTCGTCTGGATCAAATTCGCAAAGCATCATAAAATTACCTAAGACCATCAAGCGTTCTATGTGATGACAATAGCCTGTTTCTATTATTTTTTTAATAGTTTGATCAATTGGGTAAATGCCAGTTGTCCCATCATAAAACGATTTAGGAATTTTTTTAGTAAATCCCCAAAAATTACATGTACGTTCATCGCTTCCTCTGCTTTCATACATACCACGTATAAACTCGCGCCAACCTATTATTTGACGCACAAAACCTTCTAATGAATTGATAGGAATATTATTCGCTTTCGCGAAAGTGATACTTTGCTCAATAATAGCTGTTGGTGTAATTAAACCAACGTTTAACATTGGCGTTAATACACTATGATTTAATATAGAATTCTCTGCTACAATAGCATCCTCATAAGTCCCAAATTCTACAAAGCGTTGTTCTAAAAAGAACTGAAACCATTGTTTAGAGGTCTTAAAATTTGTTGGATATAAAGAGTTCTCACTGAGTTGCCCAATATTCTTTGAGAAGTTTTGTTCTACATATTCTCGAGCTTCTTTGTAAAAGGAATCAACATCTGGAAACTGAATGGCTGGTGGTATCTTTTTTTTGGGGTATTTTTTTCTGTTCTCGGTATCAAAAGTCCATTTTCCACCAGTTGGCTTTCCGTCGGGTTCTATAAGAATATTTCTTTTAGTTCTCTGGTCTATGTAAAAAGAGGTTTGATGGTATTTCTTTTTATCACTTCTGAAAAAAGGCTGTAAATCTTCTTTAGTATTAAGGAATAATGGAGAATCAAAAACTGTTCTTTCAATAGTATTGGCAGTACAACCTTTCTCTATTCTTTTCTGAAGCCAATTATCTACAGGATCTATATAGTTAATATTGGTAATACCTTTTGATTTTAAAAACGGAATCAATTCTCGACTATCTGAAACATTCTCGATTGATTCTATGTAAATAACTTCACTATTTTTAGACTCTAAAAAAGCTTCATAATGTTTCATTGTCGCTCTATGATAGGCTATTCTCTGTTTATGAAAATTGAATTGCTTAAAGAATAGAAATTCTTCAATAATATATATTGGAAAACCATTCTCTAAAAGTGGAGACGATTCAAAAAGTTGATGTGGGAAAATTAGATTTACTGTTTTCATTTATACTTTATTTCTTCTACAACGTTCACTACAATATTTTACTTCTTCCAAATTCTTTTCTCATTTTTTATGACAAGTAAAAGGTCTGTAGCAGACCACACATATTTTTTGTGGTAAATATGCTTTCTTCATCGCCTTTTGTTTACGTGTGTTGCTAAAATGTAATACTTTTCTGCTTGAACTGCAGGATGTTTTTTGTGTCCCCAAATTTTATCTCTTGCTTTTTTTGAACTTGCTTTTAGATTTACTATTGGCGATGGATAATCTACACCAATGGTTACACCACAAAAGGTTTGCTCCATCGCGCTCATTGTCCAAGGTTCGTGAATATAAGTTTCTGGAATAGTCTCTAATTCAGGAATCCATTTTTTAATAAATATACCATGCGGATCGTGTTCTTGTGAATTTTTCACAGGATTATAAAGTCGTACGGTATTAATTCCTGTCGTTCCTGCTTGCATTTGAAATTGTGGATAATGAATACCAGGTTCGTAATCTAAAAATTGACGTGCTAAATGATACACACCATCTCGCCAATCTTGATCCAGATTTAAGGTTAAAAAAGAAACAACCATTGCACGCATTCTAAAATTAATCCATCCTGTTTGGACAACAGCACGCATGCAAGCATCTATTAATGGATAGCCCGTTTGTCCTGTTCTCCAAGCTTTAATAAATGTTTCGTTTTTTTCGTGTTCTAACAGTTCATAACCTTTGTTTATACAATGTGTTTCATAAGTACATTCTACTTCAAATTTTTGTATAAAATGACAATGCCAATGTAATCGCGTTAGCATTCCAGAAAAAGCCTTATTATTAGCTGTTACGTTAGGATGCGTACCAACAAAATGAAATACTTGCTTGATGCTTAAATTTCCCCAAGCGAAATAAGGAGATAATCGACTACAAGCAATTCTACTTTCTGTAGGTTTAGAAATATGCCTATGATAATTAAAGCCTCGCTTTTGAGTAAAAGAATGAAGATAACGCCACGCATTTTCTTCTCCTGCAGGTTGAAATTGTTTTGGATAGTTTTCTAATTTAGAAACTAATTCTGAAGGCAATACATATGAGTGCTCTGGTGTATTTAGTTTAGAAATTGAATAGTTGTTTTTTATAATAGGCGAGTGCATTGTTGCTTGCCACCGCTTACTCCAAGTATCTCTATTTTTAAGACCTCTTATAATACCATCGCGTTGGCTTTCTGTCCAAGTAATGTTATTTTCAATACAAAATTGATTGATTTGTTTATCACGTAACCAAGTCGTTTTTGTACCACTTTCTTGATAGCTAAAAAGGTGTTGTATACTATAGTTTTTATTAAGAAAAGTAAAAATATCAATAGCTTCTCCATAAAACACATCGACACAACGATTATAGTTTTTTAAGCGTTTATTAAGTGATTTTATCGAATGGTAAACAAACTGTAAATGTCTAGGACTTGTATCTGGATATTCAATAATACTGGGTTCAAAAAGATATATAATAATATACGGGATACCTGCTTGCTCCGCTTTATGCAATGATTTATGATCTTGCAATCTAAGATCACGTTTTAACCAAACGATATTTATAGTTTCTAGATTCAAAATGTGATTTCCTTTTTACATTTTTTCCAAAAAGCAAAGAAAGAAGGGAAGAATCCTTTTACAGAAAACAGCCAATCTCTTTGGTCTTCAATACCTTGATAATGATTATTTAAAGGGTGTTCTTTGTAATAGCTATTTTCTAAATTATATAAAGACTTAAGTTCATTAAATTCGCCTACGAATAGTTGAATATTTTCTATGTTTTTTGAAAGACCAATTATAAAATCAATAGTCTTTTTAGACACTGGATATTCCTCAAAATGTGATGGTTCTAATAAGAGAATACGATTTGCTGGTAGTTCTTTTTTCCAAAGTGGGTCTAGGTTGTAGAAATTATAAATATGCGTAGGTAGTTCTTTATTAATAATTATAGGGTTTGGCTCTGGAAGCGGTGTTTTTAATTCTAATAGTTCTGAAGGTATTAATACTTGAGGTATTGCTAAGTTTTCAAAATCATCATAAGAAACATCAAGAAAAGTATCTTTTTGATTACTATAACAGAAGTTATTAATGTTTTCTTGATTGGCATAATATTTCTTATTTCTATTTGCTCCTGCAACCCATTGCCAGCTTAATGCATTGCTTGCCCAATCTGCGTCTAATAAATGATAGTACATCCATTTTGCGGGATGTTGCCAATGATTTTGACCAATGTTACAAGCAATAGAGGCAATGTACATTCTTAAATGATTATGAAGGTAACCTGTTTTGTAAAATCGATTAATACTAGTGTCTATTACTTTAATACCTGTATTAGCATTAGCTAAGTTTATGGAAATTCCGTTAGTTACAACAGGAGTCTGCTTATGTTCTAAATCTTGGTTTATAGCATTTCCTTTGGCAATCCAAACCTGTTGCCAATAATCTCGCCAAGCCAATTCTTGAATAAACTTTAATATAGGACTTGTATGAAAACCGCGTTTTAATAATTTTTGATAAACAAATTTTGTAGAGATAACACCACGAGAAATATAAGGCGATAAATAGCTTACTGCACCATCTACATAATTTCTAGATTTGTCATAACCAACAGGATCTATAGTTGCTATTCTGTCTAATATAGCTTCAAATTTTGTTGGGAAGCACATTTTTTTGTTTGTATCATTTTGCATTAACGTTTGCTAATTTTATTACCAGAAATAGTGCGTTGTCTTGTGCATTTAAAACGCATAATGTCTTGGCTTCTTTTCTTTAAGTGTTTTCTGCTTACGCCACTATTTACATGTTTATCCAACGTTTAAAAATTGATTCTTTAAGATAACCTCGCATTAATTTGATAACCTCTTTTTCGGGAATACCAAACTGAAATGTTAACGCTTCAAAAGGTGTTCTATCTTCCCAAGTCATTTCTATAATACGGTCTAATTGTCTTGTTGTTTAACATCTAAACTACTTTTTCCCATATTTGATCTGCGTTTAAATAGAAACTTCCAAGTGCATTAAAATTACATTCGTTTGGTGCAATAATGGACAAAAAATTCTCGCCATTATCACGCACGTACAAATGATAATGTTGACCTATTATAGGCTCAAAATTGAATTTAGCGTCGTGTATTAATCTATTATCTTCAAACTCCTGCATTAACTGCTCATATTGTTCCTTAATTTCTTTAAACCTAGTTTGAACTTTATGGTTTAGTTTATTAATGCTTCTGTTTTTCCAAGCAACAGTATCTGTAGTAGTAATAACTGGAGCGCCAACATTTGTTGCATTTGGTTTTAAGTAAGCGTCGTACTTTTTGGTTTCAGTATTATAAACGACATTATCAGGTTTCTTTTCTTTGGTCATTTTATTTTAGCTTCTCTAATTTTTTCATAATCTCTTCAGCTTCATAAATCTTTTGATCGCTTAGTTTTCTGTTGGTTGTAGACAAACTATGTGCTTCTTTGGTTAACTTTTGATATTGATCATATAACTTGTCTTTTTCTAATTTCTTTTTAAATAATCCGAACATAATAGTAAGTTTTAAGTGGAATTTCTATTAATAAAAATTTCGTATAAAGATACAAAATGTTTAACATTTAACCTTTATTGTTAAACAAAAAAAATCAATCTCTAAATGAAAATGATTTTCTGCTGTTAGCCAACCAATCATAAAGCTAGAAGTTATGATATAACTATTGTGTCAATAGCATGAATAATACCATTATAAGCATCTACGTCAGCTATAATCAGAGTTACCCATTTGCAGTTTTACTTTAAAGGCTAAAATGCCAAAAAAATCCCAACCTATACTAAAACCAACTACTTTAGGAAAACACATTCGAAGAAAACGGTTAAAACAGAACCATTCTCAAGGATATATCTATAAACTACTGAATATTAATCACACGTATTTATCTTCTTGGGAGTTAAATCAAAAAAAATACACCCAAAACATGTAGAACTCATAAATGACTATCTTGGATACTTGCCAAATATCACTTTAAAATTAGAAAAACTTGGAACTCGCACCGAAATCTACAGAATGAAACATAACATATCAACGGAAGAATTTTGTAAGATGGGCAACATAGATATTAATGTAGTTATGAAACTTGAAACGATGCGTTTATGTTAACCCTTGAAAACAATAGTTCTAGACATAAAACGGCAGTTAAATCGTAAACCTACTTTTTCTTCCGAAGTTTGTTAAGAATCATTTAGCTGA
Organism: Flavobacteriaceae bacterium; assembly: GCA_013215095.1. Classification (GTDB taxonomy): domain Bacteria; phylum Bacteroidota; class Bacteroidia; order Flavobacteriales; family Flavobacteriaceae; genus DT-34. The sequence goes on from JABSPM010000008.1 coordinate 18,724, forward strand.
GGAATTTTTGTTTATCGGTTTGAGCGGGTTTAGACGTGCAATTTGTTTTTACACGATAACCTTTAATTCGGTTTTCAACTACGCGTTCTTGAGCTGTTAATTCATTTAATTTTTCCGAGAACACTTTTGACTCTATAAAGTGTATCTTATAATGTTGTTTTTTATATTCTAGGCATAGAAGCTTCACTAATTTTTTAGTAAATATTGTTTCAGGACTCATTTCATATAGCTTTTTACCTAAAAAAACTTCTATTAAATATAAAACTATTAAGACTAATCAGTTAGCTTTTTATTAATCGAACTCACGTTAATATAAACCCATTATCGTAATATACACTAGATAATAATAGTTCTAAGCCATAAACCAATACCAATATTGCAACCTTTACAACCTAAAACAGCTAATAAAGGATATTATTTTTTTATCGGACAATACAATTTCAACCCAAATGTGAATTCTATTCCTATTTTTTTGCCTTCATTTTTATAACAGGGTAAAAAATGGTCCTCATGATATGTTTCTGGAGTCAAATTCACAAAATTACCGTAGTGATTTATTCTATAATTTAAATCTGGACTGGTATACCAGTTCAGGTCAATTCTATGGGATAGGTTGACAAACATCCCAAATTTTAGAACTAATCCAATTTTTCACCTATTATAATCCGCCTTATCAAATTTTTGATACAAATGTTGTTCTGAAAAAAACGACTAGTTTTTAAATTTTTCACTGTAATTCAAATAAAATAATTCCAAAGAAAAATACTTTAATGTTTTCCTTTTGAAATTGATTATTTGATACCTATTTGAAAAAATAAAAGGACATAAACAATGTATTTCATAAATTTAAACTTGTGATAAATTTTGGTCTCATAGTGTTTTATGTGTCATATAGTATAAAATACAAAGAAAACAACTGCGAATTATGGGGCTAATCTATCTATTTTCCAGTTAAAATCCTCTTGTAATTGATAACGAATTCTATCATGTAAACGGTTTGCTCTTCCTTGCCAAAATTCAATTTCAATAGGTTTTACAATAAATCCTCCCCAATGTTTTGGACGTTGAATAGGCTTGCCTTCTAAACTGTTTTCTAATGCCTTTAATTTATTTTCAAGTAATACTCTATTTTCAATCACAGCGCTTTGATTAGAAACGATAGCACCTAGTTGTGAGCCACGAGGTCGTGATTCAAAATAGCCATCGCTAAGATTATCAGCAATTTTTTCGGCTTTACCTTTTATTATAACTTGCTTTTCTGCTGCATGCCAAAAAAATGAAATACAAACATTAGGATTTACTGCGATAGCCTTACACTTCTCACTATCATAATTAGTATAAAAAATAAAACCTTCATGCGTATATTTTTTTAATAATACTACTCTATTTTTAGGATAACCGTCCCTACCAATAGTAGCTATTGTCATTGCATTAACTTCATCTATTGTATTAGAAGTATCAACCTCTATAAACCATGTTCTAAATAGTTCCAGTGGGTTTTCTGGGATGTTTTTTTCTTCAAGTATTCCCTTTTCGTAGGACTTTCTATAGGCACTTAAATCATTATACATAAGTTACAAATTAAAAGTTTTATAAATCAATATTGAGATTTCAAATTTAAAAAATGTGCTTTGAAGATTCTAAATTTATGTGGTTTTAAATTATAAAAAATAGAAATAGCATCTTTTCTTTAACAGCTCTAAAAACTAAAAACTGCATTGGATTCTGCCAGCTCTATGTGTCCATTAAACACTTCCTTAGCTTCTACCCTAAAGGGCTCTAAGTCATTATACCTTGTAGAATAGTGCCCTAAAACTAATGTTCTAGCATGAGCTTGTTGTGCTATTTTTGCCGCTTGCTTTGCCGTACTATGCTTGGTTGATGACGCCAAATGCTGATGCGACTCCAAAAAAGTGGATTCATGATAAATCACATCTACATTTTTAATAATTGGGACAATAGCTTCTTTATAAGCTGTGTCGCTACAAAAGGCGTAACTCAAAGGTTTTGGACCAGGATAAGTAACCTCTTCATTTTTTATTAAAACCCCATCTTCATTTTCTACATCAAACCCTTGCTTTAACTTCCTAAAATACGCAACATCAATATTAGCATCGGTAGCTTTATTGATATCTAAACGACGTTCATTTTCTTTTTCTTTAAACAAAAACCCGTTCGTATACACCCTATGGTCTAAAGGAATTGTATAAACCTCTGTACATTCATCTTCGTAAATGAGTTCAGATACCTTTGAAGTCAGCTCATGAAAAATAAGTTTATAATTGGTCCAAGAGTCTGATAATTTCATTTGCATCGTAACAAGTGATTTAAGACCTTTAGGTGCATAAATATGTAAATCCGCTTCTCTAGTTAAGAGTCTAAATGTAGAGATTAAACCAATTAATCCAAAATAATGGTCTCCATGCAAATGAGAAATAAAAATATGTTTTATGCGCGAAAACTTTACTTTATTACGGCGTAATTGTACTTGAGTTCCTTCTCCACAATCAATTAAAAATGTACGATTCTTAATCTCTAATACTTGAGATGTTGGATGCGTATTAATTCTTGGTGTGGCACTATGACAACCTAGTATGGTAAGTTTCATCAAAACCCTAAATCACGTTCCATTTCTTCCATTTCAATGAGGTCATAAGCCTCTTTAAGTGTCGGTACAATAACCAAGCTATCAGAAACATTATCTATATTCACTTGATTTGAAACGATTACAAAAGAATGATTTGCTGCTCTATGTGTATTTGACAACTGCAAAAACTCAGAAACTTGAGTTCCCAAAATTCCGTTCAAACTATTTAAAACAATCACTATATTATCATTAGCAATCTCATTATAAATTGCATTAATGCGCGCATTCAAGCTAACAAGAGTTGCTTTCTCTTGTGTAATTACACTGATATTACCATTTTTATCTACCAACATATACTTTATTGTTTTATCTTCGAAGCTAATAAATAAATTACAGCCATCCTAACAGCTACTCCATTTTCTACCTGATTAAGAATAATAGATTGCTTAGAATCTGCAACTTCGCTTGTAATTTCAACACCTCGATTAATAGGTCCTGGATGCATTATAATAATCTCCTTATCTAAAGTGTCTAATAAGGCTTTCGTCACTCCAAACTGTTGAGAATACTCTCGTGTTGAAGGAAAATAGCTGATATCCATACGTTCATTTTGGACTCTCAGCATGTTAGCTACATCACACCATTTCAATGCTTTACGTAAATTTGTTTCAACTTTTACACCGAGTTCTTTTATGTACTTTGGAATTAAGGTTTTTGGCCCACATACCATAACATTTGCACCTTGCAACTGCAATGCAAAAATATTAGATAAAGCTACACGACTATGTAAAATATCTCCAACAATAACAACATTCTTACCTGCTACATCTCCTAGGCGTTCTCTAATAGAATAAGAATCTAATAGCGCTTGCGTTGGATGTTCATGAGCGCCGTCTCCGGCATTGATAATGCTTGCATTGACATGCTTAGATAGAAAAACGCCTGCACCTGGATTGGGATGACGCATGACTACCATATCTACCTTCATAGATAGTATATTATTTACGGTATCTACTAAAGTCTCTCCTTTTTTTACCGAAGATTGTCCTGCCGAAAAATTAATAACATCCGCAGATAGGCGTTTTTCAGCGAGTTCGAACGATAACTTTGTACGTGTAGAATTTTCAAAAAACAAATTAGCAATAGTAACATCTCTTAAAGAAGGTACCTTTTTAATTGGTCTATTTATAACCTCTTTAAAATGATCTGCAGTTTCAAATATAAGCTGTATATCCTCTTCTTTAAGATACTTTATTCCTAACAAGTGATTAACACTTAATTCACTCATATCTCTTATGTATTTATTAAATAAACTGAATCTTCTCCGTCATTTTCTTTCCAGTTCACTTTTACTTTTTCGTTATTAATAGCGTCCACCTGACGTCCCCTATAATCGGGTTGTATGGGCAAATGTCTACTAAAACGCCTATCAATTAATGTTAATAATTCAATCTCATTTGGTCGCCCAAAAGACTGAATTGCTGTTAAGGCTGCTCTTATACTACGGCCTGTGTATAAGACATCATCAATAAACACCACATGTTTTCCTTCAACTATAAAATTTATATTGGTAGTATTTGCTTCTAAAGGCTTCTCTCCTCGTCTAAAATCATCTCTAAAGAAAGTAATATCTAGATGACCCAATATGACATTCTTAATATTATAATCTTTTTTTAAAATCGCTGAAAGACGGTTTGCTAAAAATTTTCCTCTAGGTTGAATTCCTACTAAAACTGTATTATTAAAATCATGATGATTTTCAATAAGCTGACAAGCCAATCGATGAAGAATGATGTTTACCTCTTTATGATTAAGTAAAACTTTTTGACTCATATAATATCCAAACGTATTTGGAAAGCAAAGTTACAGCAAATTTTTGAACCATATTAGTTTTTTTTTTTCAATGGTTAAATTGACTCTTACAAATGATCTAACATAGGTATTATACATAAAAAAACCTCTCGAAAATCGAGAGGTTATAACTTTCTTGTTAATTTTAACCTGTTAATTTTAATTTACTTTTTTATAAGTCGTAATGTATTTGTGTTTCCATTAATAGACACCTTCACGAGATAGACACCTGCAATTAATGTGCTCATATCTACTTTTAAAGTCATACTATTAGGTCGAACTGATTTTACTTCTTGTCCTAAAACATTATAAATACGAATTGAAGTTATAATTTGATTGGCCTTTAGATTCAGTTCATTAACTACTGGATTTGGATAATACTTTAAGCTTTCAAACGGTACGTCATTTATACTTAAGGTCGAATTAAATGCCGAGATTGAGAATGGTATTACCATATTACCTCCATTTTCCCAAACACGAACATAAATAGTTTCTCCTGGGGTTAACCCAATTAAAGACAAATGAGAATAAAACCCACTTGCTGTAGTAGGTCCATCAACATTACAGCCAAGTGAAGTTAAACTGCCACATTCTCCTGAGAACGCCTCTAAAACAGAATCAAGGCCAGTAGTACCTGTTGCCTGATCGGGACCTATTTCTAAAATAATAGCACCACCTTCTGGCACAATTACAGAATACCAAACTCCTGGACCATTTAAGCCACAAGATGCAGGTTCATCATCGGAAGTAGCTCCTAACAAAGTACCATCAATAGGATTGGTATAAAAATCTACCCCTGGAATTAAATTAATTGCATTTTCACACTCATCATTTGGAGGCGGTGCAGGCAAACTAGTAAATGAAAACGGTCCTACCCAAGAACTCACTTCACCACTACCACAATCTGCCTGTATATAAAAGTCATAATTTGTTTCACCCGTTAATCCCGTCAAAGTATAAGGATTACTTGTAATACTTGTAAGCATAGTTCCCGAGCCTTGAGTAAAGCCAGTTGTCCCCCATTCTATGTTCCAAATCGTAGCTGTTCCACTTTCTGTCCAACTAAGATCTGCCGTGGTTTCTGTCAGGTTAGTTGCATTTAAGCTAGTTGGATCTAAACATACATTCAGTCCTTGAACCTCTAATCCAAATGTCCCGTTACTTGCACTTCCCCAACGATCTACTTGAATGTAATATGTAGCGCCTGCTGTTAAGTCAGATAAATCTAGTACAGAATTATAGACCACGACAGTTCCTCCATCTTGAGCACAGCCCAATTCTGCTCCCATTGTCCCTACATTTAAACAGTCCGTAGGAGCTTCATAAACCGCAATTTCTGTGTCTGTTAATGTCCCTCCTGCAATATCTGTAGTTACCCTAACATTTCCTGAAACAGGCGCTGTAAACCAAAACCATACCGAACCATCAATATCGGAATTGAAACAGCTTGCCACTGGTTCCCCAGCTTGAGCAGTAGAATTAACATTACTAAAGGCATCACCTTGTGAAGTTACATCTACTATAATTTCAATAGCATCACATATATTATCATTAACAGGAGGTCCAGATAAACTAGAGAATGAAAATGGTCCTACCCAATTGCTTAAACCTGCTTCACCACAGTTAGCTTGGACAAACACATCATAATCTGTTTCTGGCATTAACCCTGTTAACAGGTAAGGATTATCTAATATATCTGTAAGCATAGTTCCTGTACCTTGAGCAAACCCTGTTACTCCCCATTCAATGTTCCAAATGGTAGCTGAACCAATTTCTATCCAACTAAGGTTTGCCGATGTATCTGTGATGTTAGTTACGTTTAAATTCATTGGATCTAAACATGAATTTAAACCATGAACCTCTAACCCAAATGTACCATTAGTAGCAGTTAAATGACGATCAACTTGAATGTAATATGCAGTTCCAGGGGTCAACCCAATTAGGTTTAATATAGAATTAAAAATCACGATAGTTCCAGAATCTTGGTCACACCCCAATTGTGTCCCCATTGTTTCGGCATCTAAGCAATCTGTAGGCGCTTCATACACTGCAATTTCGGTGTCGTTTAACGTACCTCCAGCAATATCTGTAGTTATCTTAACATTTCCTGAATCAGGCGCTGTAAAATAAAACCATACCGAACCATTTATCCCTGCACTAAAACAATCTCCAACTGGTTCTCCTAATTGTGGAGAGGCATTAACATTACTAAATGCATTACCTTGCGAGCTTGCATCTAAAGTAATTTCAATAGCATCACATATATTATCATTTGGTGGCCCCGCACCTAAAGTTGTAAAAGTAAACGGACCAACCCAGCTACTCGTGCCTGATGAACTACAGTTGGTTTGCACGTAGAAATCATAATCTGTTTCTCCATTTAAACCTGTTAAATTATATGGATTATTTGTTACACCTGTAATCATAGTCCCTGAACCCTGAGTAAACCCAGCTGTTCCCCATTCTATATTCCACATGGTAGCTGAATTATTTTCTGTCCAACCAAGATATGCAGTAGTCTCTGCAATAATCGTTGCGTTCAAATTTGTCGGATCTAAACAAGGGGCTAATTCTTGAACCTCTAATCCAAATGTACCATTGTTATAATTTGACCACGAATCAACTTGAATATAATATACAGTTCCTGCGGTTAATCCAGATAAATCTAGTATCGAATTCCCATATAGATTTACTCCTCCATCTTGATTACATCCCAATTCGGTTCCCATTGTTGAGGCATCTAAACAATCAGAAGGCGCTTCATAAACTGCAACCTCTGTATTGGTTAATGTACCTCCAGTAATATCTGTAGTCACCCTAACATTTCCTGAATCAGGGGCTGTAAACCAGAACCATACCGAGCCATCTATTCCTGAATTGAAACAACTTCCAACAGGTTCATTAAATTGCTCTGTAGCATGGAAATTAGTAAAAGCATCGCCTGCTGAGGTTGCGTCTACTGTAATTTGAATGGCATCACATATATTATCATTTGGAGGTGGTATACCTAAGGTTGTAAAAGAAAATGGGCCAGCCCAGTTGCTCGTACCATCAGAATCACAATTCGCCTTAACAAAAAAATCATAGTCTGTGTATGATGTTAGTCCATTAACAGTTGCCATCAAACCAGTTGTTGTATCATTAGCTATTGCCCCAGCAGTACCTTGAGCTACACCATCTGGCTGTACTTCCCAATAATACTCTACAGGCGTTCCAGTTTCGCCAGCTTCCCAAGATAAATCTGCACTGCTAGTGGTTGTTGATGCCATAAAATTTATTGGATCACCACAAGCAGGTGCATTTGTCATACTCAATATTGATGTTTTATGACAATTTGTACTAAATGCACATGCTGCATCTTCGGTAACATGCATTCTAATGTCAGTACTTGTAATTCCGGTAACCGTTAGAGGTGATGCACCGTAAGCAATAACTGTATTAGAAACATCTGTAATAGTAATATACTTATGAACATCGGATTGGGTCGCCTTAAATAAGTAATCATCACCTACGATAATACCATTAATAGTATGATATTCAGAAGTGTAAATACAATAAGAGAGTGGTTGAGTTTCTCCAGAATTATCGGAGGTTATGGTCAGGTAACTATAAGTATTTATACACTGGGCGAACATCAATGCACTTGTAAATACTAAACAAAAGAATAGCGTGATTTTTTTCATGATTTTTGGTTTTAATTTAGTTTTAAGTCACATTTTTAATACAGTCAATAAAGTGCAGATTATCACATGTAGTTATTGAATAAAAACCTAGTTTTGTGCTATAAAAAAAAACAAAAAACATCCACTACTTTGTATTTTGCACAATTGGTTATTTGGATACAAATGATATACAAATTTTTTTTTGTAGTATAGTTTTTATTAATAAATGCATTTCATCGAATATTTATTACTTTTCGTCGAAAATAGTGCTTTTAACTTACACTTGCAAATTTTGATGTGTTTTTTTTAAAATTGGACAATGAACTTATAGATTTTAAAAAAAATCTGTTGAAATATCATTAATAGTTCGTAATATATTTTGTGCTTTTGAAGATGTAATAGAGAAAATATCCGATTACATACCAAAGAATGAAGTTCAAATTTTAAGATTAATTCCCTTACAACACATACTTAATTCCACTGAGTCATTAGTTTGATTTCAGCTATAAGGAATGTATGTTGAGAACTAAAAGCTCAAGAACCTGATGTCTAATAAATACCAACACCCTAAAGAATACGTGGTATAAGATTTGTAATTGGATGTTCTAAAAGCACTATATACAAATATATTAGAAGCGAAATTCATGAAACAAAACACATGAATTCAACATTTATTGATAGCCAAAAAAAATAGTGTACTACTATCTACTTATTATGGGTTGAAATTTATTTTTTCGGATATGCTTTTACCTAAAAGCCTCTATGAAAACTATACCTACAAAAAGTTTTTAGAACACGAAAGCTATATAATGGCCAAATATGGTCAATCCGCTAAACAGACGGCGGAATCTTATGTAAATTTAGCATTAGTTTTAAATGACAAAAAAATATTAAGAAGCTATTACCGTAATAAAAATAAGCGTTTCAGCTTATTCATTTGATGTAGGTTTAATGAATTATTCAGTCATTTCAACTTATAAAAAAGCAATAGAAACTTCTGAAGAAAATAATTACAATCGAGAAGAAGAGTTTGAAAACCAAGTTAAACGGCTTATGGAAAAATAACTGGCTCTAATCGAGTAGACATCTGGCGGTTTAAAAGCCTTCAGTGTATCACTCCAAATCCCAATCATACGAGTCTCGCACTTAGTGGTTGGATAATGATATCTAGGAAGCATAATATTCGACTAAAAGTAAAACATACTTCATTTAAGCAACTGCACATCCTTGTATACTTGTGCGATATCAAACCTTTAGCCTATACTTTTCGCCCCCAATACGTATGATGTATTGAATTTGATACAATGCATAAAATTAACAGCAGTAAATTCTATGACACAAAGCGATAATAAGCACACTTTAAATAAGCACCTTCTGCAAAATTAACTGGATGATCTGTATCATGTGTTGTCTTAAGCACTACTTTGTAATTTCTATTAGTTGCATTTAAAGCTTTTGTATTAATATCATAAAACGTTTGATTCTGCACTCTTGATGAGCATGAAGCTAGAACTAACAAACCTTTTTTTGCTGTTAACTGGACTCCCAATTGTGCCAATTGTGCATATTTCTTTTTAGCCATGGGAATTTCGGTAGCTTGTTTTGCAAAACTTGGTGGATCAATAACCACAACATCGTAAGTTTTCTTTTGATCTATTAGCTGCTGCATCACTTCAAAAGCATCACCTGCAATGGTTTTATGAATACCTTTGTAAGCATTCAATTTCCCGTTTTGCTTTGCAATCTCTAAAGCGTGCTTACTAATATCTAGACTGGTAACCTCAGATGCATTATTTGCCAAAGCATGCACAGAAAATCCTCCAGCATAAGAAAACACATCTAATACGGTTTTACCTTTACTCCACTCTCCTACTTGTTTTCTATTCGCACGATGGTCTAAAAAGTATCCTGTTTTATGCCCTTTTATAACATTTGCAGAAAAATTAATACCATGTTCTATAAATACTACAACTTCATGAGCCAATGTTCCAAAAATAACGTCTCCATCCGTAAAATTATGACGATTTGAGTTTTCTAAAGCTCTGCTTAATCGCAACACCACAGTTTTAGATTTCGAAATATCCCTTAATACAGGTAAAATGGTCTGCAAATATGGCAACCAAATCTCTGAATAAAGCTTAACCACAAGTACCTTGGCATAGACATCCGCAATAAGTCCTGGAAAACCATCATTTTCTCCAAAAATCAAACGATAACTATTGGTTTGTGTAGCTAAAAGTGAAGCTCTTTTGTCATAAGCAACTTGCATACGAGATCTGAAAAATGTTTCGTCAATATTAGCGCTACTCGTAGTTAGCATTTTTATTCGAATAGGTGAATTTGCATCATATAAACCCAATCCAATCAGCTTATTTTTATTCTTACTAAAGACAATTGCTAAATCACCACTTTGTGCATCATCATTAATTTTTACAATGCTGTTAGAGAACACCCAAGGATGTCCTTTTACAACATGCTGTTCACCCTTAGTATTTAGTTTCACGGCTAAACGCTTTGGCTGGTAATTAGATGTGATATGTTTAGAAAAAGACATGTGTTTGAATTTAGTGCAAAAGTAACTAAAAAAAGCGCAACCTTAAGGTTGCGCTTTTCATCTTTGTGCGTATGTAATTCTTGTCATTTTATCCCTCTATAAATAGGGAATAACAAAACTTATTTTACTTCTTCAAAATCTACATCTTCAACATTATCACTTTCAGGTTGGGCCTCGGTACCTGCTTGCGCTTCTGGTCCTGCTGCACCACCTTGAGCTTCTTGTTGTGCTTTATACATTTCTTCGCTTGCTACTTTCCATGCTTCGTTAATTTTTTCTAAAGCTGGATCAATTACTGCGATATCTTTAGTTTCGTAAGCCTTCTTAAGCGCTTCTAATGCTGTTTCAATTGGTTGTTTTTTATCATCTGATAATTTATCACCAAATTCTTTAAGTTGCTTCTCTGTTTGAAAAATCATTGCATCTGCACTATTCAACTTATCTGCGGTTTCTTTAGACTTCTTATCTGCCTCGGCATTAGCTTCAGCTTCTTGCTTCATTTTTTCAATTTCTGCATCGGTTAAACCAGAAGACGCTTCGATACGAATATTTTGAGATTTGTTTGTTGCTTTATCTGTTGCAGATACTTGGATAATTCCATTGGCATCAATATCAAAAGTTACTTCAATTTGAGGAACTCCTCTTTGTGCAGGTGGAATACCATCTAAATGAAAACGACCAATTGTTTTGTTATCTGCAGCCATTGGACGTTCACCTTGTAATACATGAATTTCTACTGATGGCTGATTATCTGCCGCCGTTGAGAATACTTGCGATTTCTTTGTTGGAATCGTCGTATTCGCTTCAATCAACTTTGTCATTACATTACCCATAGTTTCAATACCTAATGATAATGGTGTAACATCTAATAATAATACATCCTTTACATCTCCCGTTAATACACCACCTTGTATTGCTGCTCCAACAGCAACAACCTCATCTGGATTTACACCTTTACTTGGCTTTTTTCCGAAGAATTTTTCAACTGCTTCTTGTACCGCAGGAATACGTGTTGAACCTCCTACTAAGATAATCTCATCGATATCTCCAGTTGATAATCCAGCAGCTTTTAAAGCGGTTTGACATGGCTCAATAGTACGCTTTACTAAATCGTCAATTAATTGCTCAAATTTAGATCTTGTTAATGTACGTACCAAGTGCTTTGGTCCACTTGCAGTTACTGTAATATAAGGTAAGTTAACTTCTGTCTGTGCAGAAGATGATAATTCAATCTTCGCTTTTTCAGCAGCTTCTTTTAGACGTTGCAATGCCATAGGATCTTTGCGTAAGTCCATGCTTTCTTCTGCATTAAATTCTTCTGCCAACCAGTTGATGATTTTTTCATCTACATCATCTCCTCCTAAATGCGTATCACCATCTGTAGATAATACTTCAAATACACCATCACCTAATTCTAAAATAGAGACATCATGTGTTCCGCCACCAAAATCAAACACTACGATTTTTTGGTCTTCACCTTTTTTGTCCAATCCATAAGCTAATGCCGCCGCAGTAGGCTCATTTATTATACGTCTTACTTTCAAACCAGCAATTTCTCCTGCTTCTTTTGTTGCTTGACGTTGGGCATCGTTAAAATAAGCTGGCACTGTTACTACAGCTTCACTAACTTCTTGTCCTAAAAATTCTTCTGCAGTTTTCTTCATTTTTTGAAGAATCATAGCAGACAATTCTTGAGGTGTATACAAACGACCATCAATATCTACTCTTGGCGTGTCATTATCACCCTTGATGACTGTATAAGGTACACGTTCTGCTTCTCTAGTAGATTCAGAATACTTGTTACCCATAAAACGCTTAATAGAATAAACGGTTTTTGTTGGGTTTGTTACAGCTTGACGCTTTGCAGAATCACCAACTTTAATTTCGCCACCTTCAACAAAAGCAATTACAGAAGGCGTTGTTCGTCTTCCCTCAGCATTACTGATTACAACTGGCTCATTACCTTCCATTACAGAAACACAAGAGTTGGTTGTTCCTAAATCGATTCCGATAATTTTACTCATAACTTGTTTTTATTCTTTTTAATTTGGAATTCCGCTTAACGCGAAACTTATCTTTTTTCAATTCTATAATTAATTACAATTCTCTATTGGCAATGATTATGCCATGACAAAAAATATGACAAGGTGTCACTTTCTTGATAAAACTTTAAGTAATTATTATTTAATATGAATGAAAAGCATCTATATTTGCCAGAGATTAAATACAATTTACAAATGGAATGTATTTCGGTTTTTGACATGCTAAAAATTGGTGTTGGCCCTTCTAGCTCTCATACATTGGGTCCGTGGAGAGCTGCTGAGCAATGGATAAAAGAACTGAAAGCCACAAATGACTTTAGTAGTATTGAACATATTAGTGTCGATTTATATGGCTCACTTTCTTTAACCGGTAAAGGACACGCTACAGATTTGGCTGTCATGCTTGGACTTAGTGGAAAAGACCCTGAACGCGTACCTATCAATTCTATTGCACAAACCATTGCGGAAATTAACGACACCCAACAACTAAACTTTAACGGTGAGTTGATAATTCCGTTTAACCCAAAAAAGGATATTACGTTTGACAAAACGTTTCTGCCGTTTCATGCCAACGGAATGACATTAACTGCCAAGGCTGGGAAAAAAACACATAGTTCTACATTTTATTCTATTGGTGGGGGTTTTGTTGTCAAGGAAGACTCTTATGATCATAATGACAATATAGACATCCAAAACAATTTTCCTTTTCCGATACAAAAAGCGAACGAACTCATAACACATTGTACTAACACGCAAAAAAGTATATCTGAAATCGTTTTAGAAAATGAACGTTCTTTACGTTCTAATAAAGCTATCGATTTTGAGTTAGAACGCATTTGGAATACCATGCTAGAATGTATGTATATTGGCTGTCATACTGAAGGTATACTACCTGGCGGGCTTAATGTCCGCCGACGTGCCTTTGACATGCATAAAAACTTGAAAGGTAAATTACCTTATAAAAATCCGCAAGAATGGATGGAAACGATTAGGCAAACTGAAGTTAAGTTTCGTCAAATATTTAAGTGGGTAAGCTGTTTTGCCTTAGCTGTTAACGAAGTTAATGCCTCGTTAGGACGCGTCGTTACAGCACCTACCAATGGTAGTTCTGGTGTGATTCCTTCTGTTTTGATGTATTATTTGGTAATAGAAAACCATAAAGCAGAATTTAATCAAATCAAACAATTTTTATTAGTTGCCGGAGAAATAGGTAGTATCTTCAAAAAAGGAGCAACTATTAGTGCTGCAATGGGCGGTTGTCAAGCCGAAATTGGGGTGTCTTCTGCAATGGCAGCAGGTGCGCTGTGCGAATTATTAGGCGGTTCTCCAGAACAAGTTATGATTGCAGCAGAAATTGCCATGGAACATCATCTTGGTTTAACCTGCGACCCTGTTGGCGGCTTAGTACAAGTCCCATGTATAGAACGTAATTCAATGGGAGCAATTAAAGCCATTACAGCAGCAGAGTTAGCATTAGAAACTAATCCTGAACATGCCAAAGTACCTCTTGATAAAGTAGTAGATACGATGTGGGAAACAGCACAAAACATGAACACTATATACAAAGAAACCTCTGAAGGTGGCTTAGCTGTTAGAGTGAATTTATCGGACTGCTAGTACATTTTTAGAACGTATGCTTTAGCAAAAATTTACTAAGGTTTAACTAAACCTCAACTAACTTTACCCCTTAACGCACTACGTCTTATGAAGAATACCTTTTATATATTCGGTTAAGGTCATTTATAAGGTTTCAGTTGCACAACAAGCCTTTATTTCTCAATTAGCATCTTAGCAGGTTAAGCATGTTCATTCGGACTTTGATAATTGCGAGCGCTCACTGATAAGATAGATATCACGTTCCACCATAACTTTTAGTGGTCAAGTTTACTCTTCTATTAAGCCTACTAATTATGACCTTGTATAGCGCTTGTGCAATATTTAAATTCTTTAACACAAAAATCGGAAAACATAAAACGAAATTAAAACAAGAGATTAACCAAATTTAAATTCTTAACTCAAATATTCTACACATTACCTTGAAATGCTCTAAACCCCGACTTAATAGTTTGGCGCATACATGGTATACTCTATCAATTTAAAATTTAAGTCTTGGTCTTTATTCAATTCGTAGGTCAAGAACAACTCGCCCCAGTGCTTACCATCTGTAAAATCTGCCACAATCCATTTGTGATTAATTAATTTTATTGTATTAATCATGATTTTATTATCGGTCATTGAAGCATAAGGTATAATAGGATGATCTGGACCTTCATAAACATTAGTACTTATCAATTGGTCTTTGATAATTTTTATCAACTGCTCTGAATCATAGCCTTGTCGCTCAAAATACAGTTGTGCATCCTCATTATGATCTATATTAAAATGCATTAATTCTAGATTTTTATCAGCTAATTTAATCACAGAATCCTTATAGCTTTCAATCTTAGTTTCACTCATTTTTAAACGTTTTTCATAAGTGTCTAAAATATTTTTAGAGTTTACAAATTGAAATATTACCAATAATAAGGCAAATACAAATAAGTACAAATAAATTTTTCCTTTCATTTTAAATATATATTTCTAAATTATCAAAGGCCAAAAACACATTTTCTGGTAAGGTCTGTTCCACCTCATCATGAAATCCTAATAAATGACTGATATGTGTTAAATAGGCTCGTTTTGGATTAACGCGATGTATAAATGCTAAAGCTTCCTCTAAATTGAAATGCGAATGATGGGGTTCATGCCTTAAAGCATTAACCACTAAAACCTCTACCCCTTTTAGTTTATCTATTTCAATATCTTCAATAGTCTTTGCATCTGTTATGTATGCAAAATTATGAAATAAAAATCCAAAAACCTGCAATTGATGATGCATCACATTTATAGGCACCACTTCAATATTTCCAATCTCAAAAGACGCATTGGTAATTCTGTGTTCAGATACCGATGGTGCACCAGGATATTTATCTTCAGTTTCAAAAACATAAGCAAATCGCTGGCGCAGATTATTCAAAACACGCTCGTGGGCATAAATAGGGATATCTCCTTGTCTAAATACAAAAGGTCTTATGTCATCCAAACCTGCCACGTGATCACTATGTTCATGCGTAAACAAAATACCATCAATTTTAGAGCAGTTTGCCCTTAACATTTGATATCTAAAATCTGGACCACAGTCCACGACATAAGTGAAGTTCTCCCATTCTATCAACACAGAAACTCGCAATCTTTTGTCTTTTGGGTTTTGACTCAAACACACAGGATGCGTACTTCCAATAATTGGAATTCCTTGTGATGTCCCTGTTCCTAAAAAAGTTATTTTCAAATACGTTAATTTTCTACAAAAATAACGTTATTTTTTTTCATTCCATAGCTAAATTAATACCTTTGTAACTTACTTTAAACCTATTTGTGTATATGGAAATTAGTTATAAAGGTGATCCAACTTTAGAAAGCATTCCTTCGATAAAAGACAAAGCATTACGCATTAACTTAAACCCAAATATCTACGGAACATTTGCCGAAATTGGAGCTGGACAAGAAACAGTGCGTCAGTTTTTTAGAGCTGGAGGTGCTTCTGGAACTATTGCGAAAGCAATGTCTGCTTATGACAAAGCCTTTAGTGATGCCATATATGGCATTGAAAATGACAGACGTTATGTTACGGAAGCTAGACTTAGAAAGATGCTGGATCATGAGGTAAAATTAATAGAAGATCGTATTTCTAGAGAAGATCATCCCGATAAATTGTTTTTTTCTTATGCCAATACTGTAACGACCATAGATTTTGCAAAACGCTATAAAGGTCATGGTTGGGTTGGAATTAAATTTCAAGTAGAGCCTAATCAAGAATACAACAAAATTATCTTGCACGTGCGTTTTAAAGAAAATGACGCAAGGTTACAACAAGAAACCCTTGGTAAATTAGGCACCAACCTTATTTATGGTGGGTTTTATAAATATAATGTTCCTAAAAAATTATTACGCTACTTGTACGATCATCTAGATAAAGATCAAATAGAAATTGACACTATTAATTTCTCTGGTCCAGTATTTAAAGATGTTGATAATCGCTTAATGAGTCTACAACTGGTAAAAAATGGAATGACAGATGCTGTCATGTTTGCTCCTGATGGAAACAACGTTTTACCTGCAGCTGTCCTTTATAAAAAGAACATTCTTGCCTTTAGAGGAAGTTTTAGACCAGTAACAAAAGTAAATATGGATATGTATGAAAATTCATTAGCCATGTTTAAAAAAGAAAATAGAGTTGACCCAGATAAAACAAAGGTAATTTTTGAAATTACCTTATCTAACTTACGAGGTGGCGGAGGTGAAATAGATGAACAAGACTTTATGGACAGAGCAAAACTATTATGTTCACTTGGTCAAACGGTTTTAATATCTAACTTTCAGGAGTATTATAAACTAGTAGAATACTTCTCTCAATATTCTAAATCTAGAATGGGTCTAGCCCTAGGGGTTAATAATCTCATTGATATCTTTGACGAAAAATATTATAGACATTTAAGTGGTGGTATACTAGAAGCCTTTGGTAAGTTATTCTTTAAAGATTTAAGAGTTTATCTTTACCCAATGCAAAATGAAGATGGCAGCTTAACTACAAGTGACAATCTTAAAGTTCATCCACGTATGAAAGAATTATATAAATTCTTTAAGTATAATGGAAAGGTAATAGATATCACAGATTATAACCCATCTATTCTTAATATCTTTTCCAGAAAAGTATTGAAAATGATTTCTACGGGAGAACAAGGCTGGGAAGAAATGTTACCAGAAGGGGTTGCTAAACTCATACAAGAAAAAAACCTTTTTGGATGTAGCTCCAAAAAAGTGCAAATAGAAAATTAAATTATAAAAAAGTGACCATTTTGCTGGTCACTTTTTTATTTTAATATTTGATTAGTGTGCTCCTTGGTCTTTACTTTGGTAATTACTTCTTCAATAACGCCATTGGCATCTATTACAAAAGTGGTACGATGAATACCGTCGTATTCTTTTCCCATGAACTTTTTAGGCCCCCAAACGCCAAACGCATTAATCACTTTTTTGTCTTCGTCTGCTAACAACGCATAAGGAAATTCATGTTTATTTCTAAAATTGGTTTGACGTCTCTCGCTATCAGCACTTACACCAAGAATGGCATAACCTGAAGCTGTAAAACGTTCATAATTATCTCTCAAATTACAAGCTTCAACCGTGCACCCAGGCGTACTTGCTTTTGGATAGAAAAATAATACTAATTTTTGTCCTTTAAAATCGCCTAAAGTTACCGTATTACCATCCTGATCTTTAGCCGTGAAATTTGGAGCTTGATCTCCTACTTTTAAACTCGTCATATTTATTATCTTTGATATTTACAAATATACATCATGACAAAACAAAATAAAGTTAATTTTGTAATAAATACACTTAAGGAATTTTACCCAGAAATACCAATTCCTTTAGACCATAAAGATCCTTACACCTTACTTATTGCTGTTTTATTATCTGCACAGAGTACAGATATTCGGGTGAATCAAATCACACCATTACTATTTGCAAAAGCAGATAATCCTTATGATATGATCAAACTAACTGTGGAGGATATCCGAGAAATTATCAAACCCGTTGGATTGTCTCCTATGAAAAGTAAAGGTATCCATGGTTTATCTCAAATTCTTATAGATAAACATAATGGCGAAGTACCACAAACATTTGAAGCCTTAGAAGAATTACCAGCTGTGGGACATAAAACCGCTGGAGTAGTGCTATCTCAAGCGTTTGGCATTCCCGCATTTCCAGTAGATACGCATATACACCGTTTAATGCATCGTTGGAATTTGAGCAATGGCAAAAGTGTACAGCAAACTGAAAAAGATGCCAAACGTTTATTTCCTAAAAACCTGTGGAATGACTTACATCTTCAAATCATTTGGTATGGTCGAGAGTATTCTCCAGCTAGAGGTTGGAATTTAGAAAATGATATCATTACTAAAACGATTGGACGCAAATCTGTGATTCAAGACTATTACAAAAAGAAAAGAAGCTCTAAATAAGTATTTAGAGCCTTTACCAAAGTTTAGTTTAGAAGTATTTCAAACTTAAGTTTGTCATAATTTATAACACTTAATGCTTGAGAATATTCTAGAAGAAATTTAACCGTTCCTTCTTTCGGGTTTAGGGTGTCCAGATAGCGTGATCTATTAGAGTAAAGTTTTGCCATTTACGTAAGTATTTAGATTAATTAATTTTTTAAACGTCATAAACTTTAATTTATTGCATGACGCATTAATTTGTTAATATAATGTTGTGTTTTTCAATAACTTTCCTCAAATTGATTAACGCATAACGCATACGTCCTAATGCCGTATTTATACTTACTCCCGTGTTCTCAGAAATTTCTTTAAAACTCATATCATTATACATACGCATCACTAAAACTTGCTTTTGATCTTCAGGCAGTTCTTCAATCAAACGGCGTACATCTGATTCTACTTGATCTTTTATAATACGGCTTTCAGCATTTAAAGAAGAATCGCTAATTACTGAAAAAATATTAAACTCACCACGATTGTCAAATGTTGGAATTCTGTTACTTTTTCTAAAATAATCAATGACCAAATTATGAGCAATACGCATTACCCAAGGCAAAAATTTACCTTCTTCATTATATTTACCGAGTTTTAATGTTCGAATAACCTTTATAAAGGTATCTTGAAATATGTCTTCTGTAATATTTCTATCATAAACTTTAGAATAGATGAAACTATATATTTTTTGTTTATGACGTTCAATTAAAATAGCTAGTGAATTCTCGCTACCTTGAATATATTTGGTAACCAAAACCGAATCTGCAATTTGTTCTACTCTCATAACAATTACTTTTTTTGTAATAACAAACACCTATTCTGCTAAAAAGGTGGTATTTAGAATTTAAAAAGTAATGTTATAATATAGGCTAATATCGGTTAATCATTGTAAAACTATTCAAATATAACAACATTAATTTCTAAAAAGCAAAAAGAAATTCATTTTTTTTAACATTTTAACATAATTTCGCGCAATTTTCAAAGCTGAAATACTATTGTTATCTTTACAACTTTATTTCTTCAAAATAGCTATGAATATTGACATTACCGACGTAAACCCGAAAGAAAACATCATCATAAAAGGTGCTAAATTGCATAACCTAAAGAATATTGATGTTGTCATCCCAAGAAATAAGCTTGTGGTCATTACTGGACTCTCTGGGTCGGGAAAATCAAGTTTAGCTTTTGACACACTGTATGCTGAAGGTCAGCGTAGATATGTAGAAAGTTTATCAAGTTACGCACGTCAATTTTTAGGACGTCTGCACAAACCCAAGGTCGATTATATAAAAGGTATTGCGCCTGCAATTGCTATTGAACAGAAAGTAAATTCAACCAATCCAAGATCTACTATTGGCACCACAACTGAGATTTATGACTATCTCAAATTACTCTTTGCTAGAATTGGAAAAACCTACTCTCCAAAATCTGGTAATCACGTCAAAAAAGACACGGTTACAGACGTTATCAACCTTATAAAATCTTTTGAAGAACGTGAAAAACTATTGCTCCTCGCTCCTATTTACTTAGAGGAAGGCAGAGTGCTATCAGACAAACTTAAAGCACTTAACCACCAAGGTTATGCGCGAATAAAACACAAAAAAAACATCTATCGTATTGACGAATTTGAGCCTGGAAATGAAGGCTTAGATAATGTGTTTTTGGTCGTAGATAGAATTGTAGTTAAGCATGAAGACGATTTTTATAATCGCCTCTCTGACGCCATTCAAACCGCATTTTTTGAAGGCAAGGGGGAATGCCTTATAGAACAGCTTTCTAATCATAAACAACACCAATTTAGCAATAAATTTGAGCTAGATGGAATTAGTTTTTTGGAACCAAACGTACACCTATTTAGTTTCAATAACCCTTATGGTGCCTGTCCAAAATGTGAAGGCTATGGAGATATCATTGGGATTGATGAAGACTTGGTAATTCCAAATACAAATTTATCTATCTATGAGAACGCTATATTTCCATGGCGCGGCGAAAGCCTAAGTTGGTACAGAGACCAATTGGTTAATAATTCTCATAAGTTTGACTTCCCTATTCACAAACCGTATTTTAAACTTACCAAGGCGCAAAAACAATTAATTTGGGATGGTAATTCTTATTTTGAAGGTTTGCATGCCTTTTTTGAAACTTTAGAAGCCAAATCATATAAAATTCAGAATAGAGTAATGCTATCGCGGTATCGTGGTAAAACAAAGTGTAGTACTTGCGATGGGAAACGCTTGAGAAACGAAGCCAATTATGTAAAGATTGCAGGAGCTACACTTACAGATTTGGTAGAAACACCTTTAAAAGAACTCATTCCATTTTTTGAGAATATTGAACTTAATCGCTATGACCAAACAGTAGCAAATCGTTTACTAAAAGAAATTAACAATCGCTTAAAATTCTTAACCAATGTAGGCTTAGACTATTTAACTTTAAATAGACGCTCCAACACCTTGTCTGGCGGAGAAAGTCAACGTATTAATCTTGCGACTTCTCTGGGCAGTAGTCTAGTTGGCTCTATGTATATTTTAGATGAACCTAGTATTGGCTTGCACCCTAAAGATACTAGTCGTTTGATTTCTGTATTGCAATCTCTAAGAGATTTGGGCAATACCGTTATTGTTGTAGAACATGATGATGCGATTATGGCCGCAGCTGATGAGATTATAGATATAGGTCCAGAAGCAGGAACCTTTGGTGGTCATGTTGTGGCTTCAGGAAACTATGAGACTATTTTAAGTTCCAATTCACTTACGGCACAATATTTAAATGGAAAATTAGAAATTGAAATCCCGAAAACAAGACGCCAATCCAAGTTTAGCGTCACTATAAAAGGAGCTAGAGAACATAATCTACAAAATATCAATGTTACCTTTCCACTAGGGGTATTAACTGTGGTCACAGGTGTCTCAGGAAGCGGAAAAAGCACATTAATTAAAAAGATATTATACCCTGCTTTGACTAAAGAAATTGACGGTTTGGGAGAACGGCCTGGAGCGTTTTCAGAAATTGAAGGCGACTTTAGCAATATCAAATCTATAGAATTTGTTGATCAAAATCCTATTGGACGTTCATCACGCTCCAACCCTGTAACCTATATCAAAGCCTATGACGATATTAGAGCCTTATTTGCTAAACAAAAACTTAGCTTAATTAGAGCTTATAAACCTAAACACTTTTCATTTAATGTTGATGGTGGACGTTGTGAGACTTGCAAAGGAGAAGGCGAAGTTACCATTGAAATGCAATTTATGGCAGATGTCCATTTAGAGTGTGAAATCTGTAAAGGAAAACGCTTTAAAAAAGAAGTTTTAGAAGTTAAATATGAAGAAAAATCTATTGCTGATATTCTAAGTTTAACAATTGATGATGCTGTTGCCTTTTTTGAAACTCATAATCAAGTTAAAATTAAAAGAAAACTTGAACCCTTGCAAGCTGTAGGATTGGGCTATGTGACTTTAGGTCAAAGTTCTTCTACACTTTCTGGTGGTGAAGCACAACGTATAAAACTAGCATCTTTTCTAGGCAAAGGTCATACCTCACAAACAAGCCTATTCATTTTTGACGAACCTACTACAGGGCTTCATTTTCATGATATTAAAAAGCTGTTAACATCTTTAAATGCTTTAATCGAAAAAGGCCATTCTGTGATTGTTGTAGAGCATAATTTAGAATTTATTAAATGTGCAGACCATATCATTGACCTTGGACCAGAAGGTGGCGATCAAGGTGGAAGTCTCGTTGCTTATGGTACGCCAGAAGAACTTGCAGAAAATAATGCTTCTCTAACAGCAAAATATTTAAAAGATAAGCTCTAAGTTTTTTGTTTAATAAAACAAAAATGACGCCAACAATATGATTATAAATGCGGTTGGCACTATACATACCATATAGATAAATGTGCTTAGACTGGCTTTAAGCAAAGTAAGCAAATAGCCTTGTTGATAGAAATTTTTCATTGACATCCAGAGATAAATAAAGGTAGATAAAACCACTAGAACATCAATCCAATCTGGAATATCAAAAAGAAAATAATTAACGCCTAATACAAACCCTAAGACGATGAAAAGAAATGAAAAGTAATAAAAGCTGAACACCAAATGATGTGCATAAGTACCTCTCTTCCAATAAAAAAACTTTAAAATAAGAGCAAAAATGGGCAATAAAAAAAACATCGCTATTGGAATCGTATCCGAAATAGCTTGTACTATGCCTCCACCCTCTTGTTTATGAAATTTAAGCATTTGTTTTCTAAGTAAGCGATCAAACCAACTCGAATTTTCTTTTAATCCAACAGCTTCAAGTTGTGCTTTTTCACTTGCTCCGGAGGCAATTAAAGCGTTTAATTTTTTAATGTCATAGCCAAAAGTTAAATTAGAGTTTGAAGATTCAGAAAGCTTTGATTTCACTATAGAATCTGTGATTTTAGAGATGTCTTCGGTGTCTAAAGCTTCAGAGAGCACAGGAATTTGATTTTTTTCCATCTCGTAACCTTTCTTTATGGCTTTATTAGCCATCATATTATAATCTCTAACCTGAAAAGATGCTACAAAAAAGAAAACAATAGATACAAATAAATAATATTGTGCAGGGTGCAAGTATTTCAACCGTTTCCCTTCTACAAATTGTTTTGCTACTAAACCAGGTTTAAACATCAAGGGTACAAAACTCTTAAAAAAACGCGCATCAAACGCAAAATAATTACCTATGGTGTTATAAAACAATACCCTTAAAGTTAGTGCATCATTCGCCTTTTGTCCACAATGTGGACAAAAATCAAAAGTTGTACTAAAATTAACTTCACAATTTTTACAGCCTTTAGTCTTTTGGTCTTTCATAGATGTTAGTTAGTTTGATAAATTTAAAAAAAGAATATAACTTTTCTCTACAAAAAAGACGATTCTACAAATTACTTTGTTATAAACTAAATATAAAATACTTATAAACAAGTATTTATATTTTTGGCACGATAAATGAAACTAATTAGTAACGCTCTAATGTAGAGCCCATAGCGCAAGCCGAAAAGCTAGAAATGAGTAGGCATATCTAAAATCTTTTTACTATGAAACGAATAACACAAGTATTAGCCAGTTTATTCATTGGTTGCATAGCAACTTTAGCACATGCCAAAGTAGAAAATTACACAAATGATAATGGTAAAAAAACAAGACTAACAAATCGCTATCATTATACACAACCTATTATGTTTATGGAGCGTGGTATAGAGTTTATGATTTTTCCGAATGGTGAATTTGACTTTAATACAGAAATCCTAAGCAGCGACTTTAATTCTAATGTATATTATCGCAATAGCAATAGACGTAGCACTCGAAATACAACTTATGGCGCTCCAAGACAATACTATAATTACACAAACCCAAAAGGCACACTTGTATTACACGATAGATACGGTAGAATAAGACGTATAGGAAATGTCTTTTTAAGTTATGACTCTAGAGGGCGCATAAAACGTGCAGGTACAGTGTATATGAGATACAGAAATGGTCTATTAAGGCAAGTTGGTGGATTAACACTTCAGTATAACACATACGACCAAGTTATTGGTAGTCAAGGACAAGTAAATTTCACTAGACCTGACTTTGATTGTTTTGATTTTAATGACGACAAATGGGTTGAAGATCCTGTGCAAAGCCCTCACAATGATATGTATTACTATAAAAATAATACTGGTATTGAAAGGGAAAAACGTAAAATATAGATAAAAACTTAGATATTTTGGTTGGTTAGTTTGAATAAAAAACAACTCATAGCATTTATTTATGCTTTTCGAGTTGTTTTTGTTTATAGCAACTATGACACTTGTAAATAAGGCTTACAGCAAGGCTTTTAAAATTTACGGCAAACCTGCTCCATAATTTTGATATGCCAAAGTAACACTTCAATACAATCAAAGAAGTTTAAGCTTATAATTCAAGGTGCTCACCAATCTCCAAAAGCAATAACTCTTTATTATTTTCAGAGAATTTTTGTTTCGCCGCTGTTGTATCAATTTCTATATAGCCGAAAGTGTCAAAATGATACCCGAGTATTCTATCACATTCTACAAAATTACTCGCAAGAATAGCATCTTCAACACCCATTGTAAAATTATCTCCAATTGGCAAAATTGCTAAATCTAATTTGGTGCGCAAAGGAATCAATTTCATATCATATGTCAATGCAGTATCACCAGCGATATAAATAGAATGTTCTTTGCCTTCTATTACAAATCCCCCAGGCTGTCCACCATAACTGTTATCAGCAAAAGAAGAGGTGTGAATAGCATTGACATACTTCACTGTTCCAAAGTCAAACTGCCATGAACCACCATGGTTCATCGGATGCCCTTCAATACCTAAAGTATTATAGTGTGTTACAATTTCATAATTAGATACGACCTTAGCACCTGTGCGTTTTGCTATAGCCTCTACGTCTAAAACATGATCTTGATGCGCATGTGTAATTAGAATATAATCTGCTTGTAATGTTTCAATATTTATTGCTGAAGCCTTAGGATTTCCAGATATAAAAGGATCTACTAGAAGGGTTTTGTTTTCAATTTCAATATGCAGGCTTGCATGCCCTAAAAATGTAATTTTCATATATTATTTTCTCTATTTTAAGCTTTAAATATAATATGAAATTACTAAACAAGGCTATAAATATGCCCAAAACTCATCAATAGAGTTAGAAAAAAAGTGGTCAAAGCCAATACTTTGAGTTGCGGATCCAAGTCTTTAGATGCTTTGACATTAAAAACTAAATACAAATGTTTAAACAAGGGAACATAAGCAATCACAAAAAGAAAACTATAGACCGATGTATAGTACAAAACACCAAATAACAATGACAAAACAATAGCAGTTCCAATAAGGAAAAAATGATAACGTTTTGCACCTTGCAAACCCAGTTTTACAGCTACTGTAATTTTACCAGAAACTTTATCATTATCTATATCCCTCATATTATTTAAATTAAGTACTCCTGTACTTAACAAACCTATAACACAAGCAGGCAAAACAACCACATAATCTAGTTGTTTAGTATATAAAACATAAGTTCCTATAACACTTAAGAGTCCAAAAAAGAGAAACACCATAAGGTCACCTAAAGCTCTATAACCATAAGCCGATTCTCCAACGGTATATTTTATAGCAGCATAAATAGAAATACCTCCTAAGACTAAAAATAAAAATGCATATAAGAAGTGTTGGATTTCAAAGGCATTAAGAATTAAAAAGACAACTAGCACCAGTGTAATTAAGACATTAATCCTAATAGCCCTAAACATTTCATCTGGACTAATTGCTCCACTTTGGATTGCGCGTTCTGGACCTACACGATTTGCATTATCCGTTCCTTTTACACCATCCCCATAATCATTGGCTAGATTAGATAAAATCTGAAGACTTATAGTTACCAAAATGGCTAATACAAAGGTTAAAAAATCAAAATGAGCGTCATAATAGGCCAAAGCACTGCCCATAATAATACCAGAAATGGACAATGGTAAGGTTCTTAATCGTGCGGCTTTTATGTATGATTTCAACTTCAATTTAATGATTTTTATGTGTTTACGATTTTAAATTAACGCCGCTAGCAGTAGTGCTAGAAGCTTTACTTATTATGAGCTGTTCTTTTGTAAGCTTTTAAATTAAAGCGATTTTACCCCCTTTTACTTATATGATTAAACATAACATTTAATTTTCATGACATATCTAAGACCTTCATACCTATGACATAGCATATAAAAGTGAAAAATAATTTAATATTTTTCAGCATTAAATAGGTTTTCAATTAAGGAATCCACTTTTTATCAAAGTTCGGCTTACGTTTTTCTAGGAATGCATTTCTGCCCTCTATGGCTTCATCAGTCATATAAGCCAATCGTGTTGCTTCTCCAGCAAAAACCTGTTGTCCAACCATACCATCATCTGTTAAATTCATGGCGAATTTTAACATTTTAATAGATGTTGGTGATTTTGCTAAAATGTCTTGAGCCCATTCATAGGCTGTCTCTTCAAGCTCATCATGAGGTATAATAGCATTTACCATCCCCATGTCATAAGCTTCTTGGGCAGAATAATTTCTTCCTAAGAAAAAAATCTCTCTCGCTTTCTTTTGACCAACCATTTTAGCTAAATACGCCGAGCCATAACCACCATCAAAACTTGTAACATCGGCATCGGTTTGCTTAAAAATAGCATGCTCTTTACTTGCTAAGGTCAAATCACAAACAACATGAAGACTATGTCCGCCACCAACAGCCCAGCCAGGAACAACTGCTATAACAGCCTTAGGCATAAACCGAATTAAACGCTGAACTTCTAATATGTTTAAGCGATGATAGCCATCCTCTCCAACATAACCTTGATGTCCTCTTGCCTTCTGATCTCCACCAGAGCAAAAGCTCCAAATACCATCCTTAGTAGAAGGTCCTTCTGCACTTAATAAAACCACACCAATAGACGTGTCTTCATTAGCATCATAAAACGCACGATAAAGTTCACTAGTCGTTTTTGGTCTAAAGGCATTACGTATATCTGGTCTATTGAATGCTATACGCGCAACACCATTACATTTTTTATAAGTAATATCCTCAAAATCTATAGCTGTTTGCCATTCTATTTTACTCATTTTTTATATTTTTAGTCAAAAATAAATTATTTCAATAAATACATCATACAACTATGACAAATAATCCTATTCTTTCGTTTTTTTTAATAATTTCATGCCTTGGATTTTCTCAATCTTATAACTTTAAAACCATAGTAGATTTGGAAGCTACAGAGGTCATTAATCAAGGGCAAACTGGGACGTGTTGGAGTTTTTCAACTTCATCATTTTTAGAAAGTGAAATTATACGTTTAACGGGTAAACAAATAGACTTATCTGAAATGTATACAGTAAGACAAACCTATTTGAAAAAATCATGGAATTATGTTATGAGACAAGGTAAAATACAGTTTAGCCAAGGTGGTTTGGCACATGATGTTATGGACAGTGCTGCAATTCATGGCTTGGTCCCTTCTCATGCATTTCTAGGTTTAGAGAATAGCAATTCCACTCATAATCACAGTGAAATGATAACGGCATTAAAAGGTTTATTAAATGCCTATATAAATAGTCCGGAGAAAAAGTTATCGCCTAGATGGAAAGAAGTGGTGCAACGTATTTTAGATATTTATTTGGGCGAAAATGTAACTACTTTCAATTACGAAGGGATATCATATACACCGAAATCCTTTTTAGAGATGACTAAAATCAAACCAGAAGATTACATTAGCGTTACATCGTTTATGCATCAACCATTTTACACAAATTTTGTATTAAATATTCCTGATAATTTTTCTAATGGTCGTTTTTATAATGTAACCTTAGATGATATGTCAACTATAGTTAATAATGCGCTAGAAAACGGCTTTACCATTGCCTTGGATTGTGATGTGAGCGAAAAAACATTTTCCTCAAAACATGGAATTGCTGTAATTCCTGAAGATAACGCATCCAAAAAAAAAGCTTTAACAACGCTACAACCCGAAAAAACTATCACCCAAGCGTATAGACAACAGGAATTTGAAAATTACAACACCACAGATGACCACCTGATGCATATCACAGGAATTCTAAAAGACCAAAATGGCACAATATATTACAAGGTAAAGAATTCATGGGGTAAAGATTCTGATCGTGTATCTAATGGTGGCTATGTCTATATGAGCGCAGCATATTTTAAATTAAAAACCATTTCAATAATGCTTCACAAAGATGCAATACCTCAAACATTGCGTAAAAAAATGAAACTTAACTAATGTTGATTTTTTTAGTTTAAAACAGATAGCACCAATCAAATTGCAATAGGCAGCACTAATTACGAAGATAAAATTCGTTGTCTTAGTATTAAAAAACAGCTTTAACAATCTGCTTACCATCTCCAAAATCAATGACGAAAACACCAATCTATGACTCAAAAAAATCAACTATTTTTAAAGGAATAAAGCATACCGTTTTAGATATTTTCACACGCTATTTCAACGTGTTTTTAAAAATATAGCACTTTTCTTAGGTATACACATATAAATTAAAATATAAAAGCATAGCGACCGATACGGTTTCTTTTTTAAACTTAAATAGACAAGAGAAAAGAGTGTTTTATCCAAGTAATTTCAACTAAAAAATGGTATGAGGACCTTTAATTTAGTCAAGCGTACCCCTATCATAAGATGTATTGTTATAAAGAAAAATTTAAGCATGTCTTTTGTCGGCTATATTTAGTATTTTTACGCTTTCTTAAAACAAGAACTATGTCAACAGCAAAAAAAGAATACAAAAGAATTACAACACGATCTCTAATAGAAATGAAAAGTAATGGTGAAAAAATTTCCATGCTTACTGCTTACGATTATACAATGGCAAAAATTGTTGACGGAGCTGGTGTAGATGTTATCTTAGTTGGAGACTCGGCAAGTAATGTAATGGCTGGTCATGAAACAACTTTACCGATTACTTTAGATCAAATGATTTATCATGCGTCTTCGGTAATACGTGCCATTGACCGTGCTTTAGTTGTCGTTGATTTACCTTTTGGAACATACCAAAGTGATCCTAAAAAAGCGCTACGTTCTGCCATTAGAATTATGAAAGAAAGTGGCGGTCATGCTGTAAAACTCGAGGGGGGAAAAGAAATCAAAGACTCTATAAAGCGTATTCTAAATGCAGGAATTCCTGTGATGGGACATCTTGGATTAACACCGCAATCAATTTATAAATTCGGAACATACACGGTAAGAGCTAAAGAAGAAGCTGAAGCAAAACAATTAATTTCCGATGCTAAAATGTTAGAAAAAATAGGCTGTTTTGCAGTTGTATTAGAAAAAATACCTGCCAAACTAGCGCAACAAGTAGCCCAAAGCATTTCCATCCCCGTAATTGGCATTGGAGCTGGTAGTGACGTTGATGGTCAAGTGCTTGTTTTGCACGATATGATTGGTATGACACATGAGTTTAATCCACGTTTTTTACGTCGTTATATGAATTTATATGAAGATATGACTCATGCAATTTCTCAATATGTTACTGACGTAAAAGATGTGGCATTCCCTAATGAATCTGAGCAATATTAATCATGGATACTTTAGCAGATTTAATAGAAACTTTGGGATTACAACCTCATCCAGAAGGCGGTTATTACAAGGAAACCTATAGAAGTAAAGACATTATCACAAAAGACGCATTACCTCATATATTTAATGGTAATAGAAATTATTCGACTGGAATATACTATTTATTAGAATCTGAAGATTTTTCTGCATTTCACAGAATAAACCAAGACGAAATGTGGCATTTCTACAAAGGAGATGCGCTTAGTTTAACCATGATTTCTGACAAAGGCGAGGTGACAACAGTGAAAATAGGCAATGCTATCTCTAAAGGTGAAGTACCGCAAGCCTTGGTTCCTAAAGGGTATTGGTTTGCAGCCAAAGTAGAGCAACCCAATAGCTATGCACTTCTTGGATGCACAGTAGCTCCAGGTTTTGACTTTAAAGATTTTGAATTAGCACAACGCACTAAACTCATAGCGCAATTCCCCCAACATAAAGACCTCATAACAGCTTTAACAAGAGACTAAATGTCATCTTCAAATAAGATATTATCCACACCCCAAAATCTTCAAGTTTTATTTGAAGACAATCATATTGTTATCGTAAACAAACGTTCTGGAGATATTGTGCAGGGTGATAAAACTGGGGACACTCCATTAAGTGATGTTGTCAAGGCCTATATTAAAAACAAATACAATAAACCAGGAAATGTCTATCTTGGCGTAATACATCGTCTAGACCGTCCAACGACAGGCATTGTTATATTTGCAAAAACGTCTAAATCGTTGAGCCGCTTGAATAAAATTTTTGCCGACAAAAAAGTTAGAAAAACCTATTGGGCTGTTGTAAAACAAAGACCATCTAAAACAGCGGACACTTTAATTCATTGGTTAAAGAAAAATACAAAAAACAACAAATCATTCGCACATCATAAAGAAATTAAAGATAGTAAAAAGGCTATTTTGCACTACAAAATAATCAAGTCACTTGACCGCTACTATTTATTAGAAATTAATTTAGAAACAGGACGCCACCATCAAATTCGCTGTCAGTTGTCAAGTATTGGCGCATCTATTAAAGGGGATTTAAAATATGGTTTTGACCGCAGTAATAAAGATGCCAGCATCCATCTACATTCTAGAAAAATTGAGTTTACACACCCTGTAAGCAAAGTAAAAATCACTGTAACTGCCCCTACACCTAAAGATGTTATTTGGGACGCTTGTTTGTAACTCCTTTCGTTTTACATAAATCCTGCAACAGATACGTTATACAAATTATATGCTATGATAAATTAAATCTAATTGCTAAATTTTCACTAAAATTAACTAGGATAGTATTATATTTAAGGTATGAATACTTCAAAACTATTAGACCAACAAAGGGCATTTTTTAAAACGCAAAAAACAAGAGATATTACCTATATAAAAGACTTACTTAAATCTTTAAAGCACGAAATAATACAGCATGAAGAAGCAATTTACAACGTTTTAGAAAAAGATTTTAAGAAATCCCGATTTGAAACCTATTTAACAGAAATAGGCATAGTTCTGGCAGAATTAGATTTAGCCATAAAAAACATCCGTAAATGGTCTAAACCCCGACGTGTAATCCCATCAATATTAAATTTTCCAAGTTCTGACTATATCTACTCAGAACCGTATGGAACGGTCTTAATTATTGGACCATGGAACTACCCTTTTCAACTCATTTTAGCTCCAATGATAGCCGCTATTACCGCCGGAAATACAGCAGTAATAAAACCCAGCGAGTTGACACCTAATACATCCAAATTAGTTGAAGACATCATCGCCAAAGTATTTCAAAAAGAACATGTTGCCATTATCCAAGGTGGTATTCCTGAAACAACAGATTTATTAACTCAAAAATGGGACTATATCTTTTTTACAGGAAGTGTTCCTGTTGGAAAAATTGTAGCCAAAGCAGCCGCCGAACATTTAACACCTGTAACTTTAGAACTTGGAGGCAAAAATCCTTGTATTATAGACGAAACTGTAAATTTAAAACACACCGCACGCCGCTTGATTTGGGGTAAATTTTTAAATGCCGGACAAACCTGTATTGCGCCAGATTATCTTATAGTAAAACCAGAAATTAAAGCAGTTTTAATACAGCAACTTATTTCTGAAATTGAAAAAGCGTATACCGATAAGCCTCAAAATTCCTTAGATTATCCTAGAATAGTAAATAGTAAAAATTTAAACAGACTTACCAAAATGTTAGAGGGAGTCAAAATCGTTTATGGCGGACATTATGACACTACAGACAATTATCTAGCACCTACTATAATTGATGAACCTAATTTACAAAGTGCTGTAATGAAAGATGAGATTTTTGGTCCCATTTTACCCATTATCACCTACAGTAATGAAAATGACTTAAAACAAATTATAACGACTTACCAAAAACCTCTAGCCTTTTACATCTTCTCAAACCGCCGTCGTTATGCCAAACGCTTAATGGCTGAATATAGTTTTGGTGGAGGCACTATCAATGACACGATGATTCATTTTGGAAATCACAGACTTCCTTTTGGAGGGGTTGGCGACAGTGGTATTGGTGCCTATCATGGTCGTATTGGATACCACACATTTTCTCACAAAAAAGCGGTAGTAAAAAAAGGAAATTGGTTAGACATACCATTGCGATATGCCCCTTATAAAGGAAAGCTTCGACAACTAAAATCTATGCTAAAATGGTTTAACTAAATCTATATGGATATATCAAAACCAATTTCACGCCCTCATTAGGTTTTGTGGTTAGCAAGAACTTAGAGTTTATCAATTTCGCTCTGTTTTTCATGTTAATCAACCCTGAACCTGGTTTAATTGCATTCTCATCAAAACCATATCCGTTGTCTTCTGCGATCAACTCTACGTGCTCTTCTTTAAAATGCAATATAACATGCAATACCTCAGCTCCAGAATATTTAATAGTGTTAGACAAAAACTCCTGAAAGATTCTAAACAAAATGACACGATCATTTGGATTAATATCACGCTTCTCGCCCCTCAAAATAAGAGCCCCTTTTATCTTGTTTAGTTTATTTAAACGATTAATCTCCCTCTGAATAGAATGCTGTAATCCCAAATTGATAATAATATCATTAGTTAAAGTCTTAGATAACGCCCTAATTTCTTGGATAGCGTCCTTTAAAACATCCTTAGTATCACCTACCTTTTCCTTTGCATTTTCTGAAACTAATGTTGAAACCAAAGTGAGTTGCATATTAACGAAAGACAGCAATTGCCCAACATTATCATGTAACTCTCTTCCAATATTTTTTAAGGTTTCTTCCTGAATTTCAGTTTGCACTTTCATCAATTCCTCTTCAAACACACGTTGTTGTTCAATTTTTTCTATGAGAAGTTTGTTCTTTCGTTTTTGGAATACAAAAAAATATAAAATCACCAAACTAGTTAGAATAAAAAACACAGCAATCATATAAATGAGTAGATTTCTTTCGGCTTGAGCACTTACTAGAGGTGTTTCAGTCTGAAATAGAGCAATCATATAATTGTAAGTCATATAAAGCGAAGATATTTATGCTAAAATAAATTACTTGCTTAAAGAATACAACTTTTCGGATGGGTTTATACATTTTCCATTTAAAATGACTTGAATAAAACACCTTTTCTCCTGTCTCATTAAGTTTTAAAAAAAACCTTAGCTAAGGC
This sequence comes from Flavobacteriaceae bacterium, assembly GCA_013215095.1. GTDB lineage: Bacteria > Bacteroidota > Bacteroidia > Flavobacteriales > Flavobacteriaceae > DT-34. Next base: position 52,315 of record JABSPM010000008.1, read on the forward strand.
TATGATTTCACTTTTAACTTAATGGTTTTATGTAAATTTTACATTTTGGACATAATCAAAACTGAGTACAAATATTAATCTCAAATTACACATTAGAAAAACTCTACACAACATAGCAACTATATTTTCATCTTAAAAACCATCTGTTTACACCCTCTAATACCAGAAGTACTCTACTAAAAACAAAGCACATTAGATTATAGTAAAGGTATCAAACCTATTATAAAATATCGAGATAAAAATCGGTTTAATCGGTTTTTACAGCATCAAACATAAGTTCTTTAAGAAAAAAAACTATACCTTGTGGAGGTATAACTAACTTAAAAAATTTATGAAGAAACTGGCCTTATATTTCCTATTACTTTTTGTTGTAAGTTGTAATACTGTTGTAGAAAAAGAAAGTACAAACAAAGCATTGCAACCCCAATTACCCCAAGTAAAAATCTCACCTATCCCAACTTTAGACTTAGAAGAAGCAAATCGATTAGCTCAACTTCCGTTACATTGCATGGATACCGAGTATCCAAATAAACTCAATCAAACTATCGGTGGCGCTCAAGACCTCCAAGCTCCAAAAGCATTACATCCAGCATTTTATGGATGTTTTGATTGGCATTCTGCTGTACACGGTCATTGGAGTCTTGTGTCTTTATTAAAGCAGTTTCCAGAATTAGAGCACAAGGAGCTCATCATAAAAAAATTAAAAACAAACCTATCTAAAGCTAATATTTTAGCCGAACTAGAATACTTCTACGGCAAACACAATAGTTCTTATGAGCGTACTTATGGCTGGGCATGGTTATTAAAATTAGCTGAAGAATTGCACACTTGGGATGCCCCAGTAGCAAGAATACTAGAAGCAAATTTGCAACCCCTAACAGACATCCTAGTTCAAAAATACATTGATTTTTTGCCAAAATTAAACTACCCTATTCGAGTCGGAGAACACACAAATACTGCATTTGGATTAACATTTGCTTATGATTATGCAAAAACAGTTGGTCATACACCACTGCTAGAACTCATTAAAAAACGTGCACGAGATTTTTATATGAATGACCAAAATTGCCCTATCTCATGGGAACCTAGCGGCTTTGATTTCTTATCTCCTTGTTTTGAAGAAGCTGCCATTATGAAACGTATATTGTCCAAAACAGAATTTAAAAAATGGATAACTACATTTTTACCACAATTACGAGATAAGAATTTTGATTTAGAAACTGGGCGAGTCTCTGATAGGACAGATGGAAAATTGGTGCATTTAGATGGTGTAAATTTTTCAAGAGCGTGGAGTTTGAATATTATCGCTCAAGATATGCCCGAACTAGCCCATTTAAAAAATATTGCAAATAAGCACATCAACTATTCTTTACCAAGCATTATAGATGACAATTATGAAGGTGGGCACTGGCTAGGGAGTTTTGCTATTTATGCCTTAAATTCCACATCCAATGATTAAGCAATGGTTTAAAAATATAGGTCCAGGACCTTTAGTAGCGGCGGCCTTTATAGGACCAGGAACCGTTACCCTATGTACTATTGCAGGTGTTAATTTTGGTTTCGGGCTATTATGGGCAATGGTACTTTCTATAATTTCTGCGATTATATTGCAAGAGATGTCCGCCCG